>JBCCPQ010000194.1:0-5737 GCA_039024825.1 Pseudomonadota bacterium | reverse complement strand
CAGGCGCTGCATCACCGGCGATTGCGGAAAGCTCATCGAGCGAGGAGATTTGATCAGCCATGTCGCTTACACCCGGGCGTTTTTCTTGTTCATTGCTTTGACGTCGAGCACTTCGGGGCTCTGCGCCTCGTGCGGATGCTCGGTGCCTGCGTAGATGCGCAGGTTCGTCATCTGCTGACGGCTCAGGCGATTGCCCGGAAGCATCCGCTTCACGGCCAGCTCAACCACGCGCTCCGGGTGCTTGCCCTCGAGGATTTGCGCCTTGGTGCGGGACTTGATGCCGCCCGGATAGCCGGTGTGCCAGTAGTAGTTCTCCTGACGCTTCTTACCGGTCAGTTGCACCTTCTCGGCGTTGATGACGATCACGTTGTCGCCCATGTCCATGTTGGGTGTGAACGTGGGCTTGTGCTTGCCGCGAAGGCGCGATGCGATGATCGAGGCGAGGCGACCCAGAACGAGGCCTTCGGCGTCGATCAGGATCCACTTCTTGTCGATATCCGCAGGGGTGGCGGAATAGGTTTTCATGTTTCGGTCCGTCTGATGGCGGTTGATATCGGATTGCGCGGTTATACGCAGGCCGCGCGCACGTTCAAGCGCAGAATTTCGGGAATTATTGCTTTAAAACAGTGACTTGAAAAATAGGTATATATTTACCCCATTACCTACGCACTACTTTGGGGGAATTGAATAGGTGAGCGTGGCCCTGGCAACCGGCGCCTCCATCCCTTCCGAGAAGATAAGCGCGTCCCCCACGGCCAGGACGCGACCGAGCTTGAGGAGCGTGCAGCGGGCAATGAGATCAGTGGCGGCGGCGGGTTTGCGCATGAAATCGATGGAGCAGTTTGTTGTCACAGCCAGCGCCTTGGGTCCAATCCGGCTTAGTACAGCGAGGTAGACAGACACGTCAGCCAGCCCGAACATCGACGGCCCGGACACCGTGCCGCCGGGGCGCAGATGCTCCTCACCGACGATCAGGCGGACGATGATGCCGTCGGCGGTGATCTCCTCCACAGCGAACTGATGGCAGACCTGCGGGAACACCTCCGCGAGAAAGGCGTGCAACTCCTCGATTGTCATGACGGGGTCCATTGCGCGCCTTTCTTCTTGATGCGAGGGTCGTGGCCCAAGGGGGATGGTTATGTCAATTCTGGAGAGAGCAGACCGCGGCGCAGTGACCACACTGACCCTGAACGCACCCGAACGGCTCAACCCCTTGTCAGATGCCATGCTGGGCGCGCTGCAGGAAACGTTCGAAGCGCTGCGCGGAGCGCCAGAGTGCCGCGTGATCGTGCTCAAAGGAGCAGGCAAGGCGTTCTGCGCTGGTCACGACCTCAAGGAGATGGAAGCGGCGCGGGGAGAGAATGGCAGAGCGGCCTGGAAGGACCTCTTCGATCGCTGTGCGCGCATGATGCAAACAATTCCAACGCTGCCGCAGCCCGTCATCGCGCAGGTGCACGGCATTGCGACAGCGGCGGGGTGCCAGCTCGTTGCGTCCTGCGACCTGGCCGTGGCGGAGGTGGGAACGCGATTTGGCGTGAACGGCGTCAATATCGGGCTCTTCTGCTCCACACCCATGGTCGCGCTTTCCCGCAACGTCCCGCGCAAGCACGCCTTCGAGATGCTGGTCACCGGCGACTTCCTGAGCGCTGAGGCAGCCCAACAGGCAGGCCTGATCAATCGTGTGGTGCCAAACGGCACGCTCGACGATGAAGTGGCGCAGCTTGCAAACCAGATTGCAGGAAAGCTCGGTTCCGCCGTCAAAGTGGGCAAAGCCGCGTTCTACCGACAGATCGAAATGCCGATCCACGACGCCTACGCCTACACGGGCGAGGTTATGGTCGAGAACATGGCCCATCGCGACACGGCGGAAGGCGTCCAAGCCTTTCTCGAAAAGCGCGATCCTGACTGGCAGTGATCGACGGGCGTTGAGCTTTTGCGCTGCCCGGATTACTTCGAGTCCATGGCAGAGGATCTTCATATCGTCGGCGGCGGCATGGCCGGTTCAGAGGCCGCGTGGCAGGCCGCAAACATGGGCCTGCGCGTCGTCATCCACGAAATGCGGCCCAAGGTCGGTACCTTCGCGCACCAGACCAGCCATCTGGCGGAGATGGTCTGTTCGAATTCCTTCCGCTCCGACGACGATGAGCAGAATGCCGTGGGCCTCTTGCATTGGGAGATGCGCGCCGCGGGCGGTCTCATCATGGAGATGGCCGACAAGCACAGCCTGCCTGCGGGCGGGGCATTGGCCGTGGATCGCGAGTCTTTTGCCGAAGCCGTGACAGACAGGTTGAAAAGCCTTCCCAATGTCTCTGTTTCCTATGAAGAAATTCATGAGCTTCCGGATCAGGGCCAGTGGATTTTCGCGACGGGTCCGCTGACGTCAGATCGCCTGGCACAGTCTATCCGCGCTGAAACCGGGACGGAGGCGCTCGCCTTCTTCGACGCGATCGCACCGATCATCTACGCGGACTCCATCGATATGTCGAAAGCCTGGATGCAGTCGCGCTACGACAAGGGAGAGACCGACGAAGAACGGCGCGCGTACCTTAACTGTCCCATGGATCAGACTGATTACGAAAGATTTATCGACGCTCTTCTGGACGCCGAAAAGACGGAGTTCAAACCAGGAGAGACGGCAGGCTACTTCGATGGCTGCCTGCCAATTGAAGTGATGGCGGAGCGCGGTCGAGAGACCCTGCGGCACGGGCCCATGAAGCCGGTCGGTCTGACAAACCCCCATCAGCCAGACACAAAGCCCCATGCCGTCGTTCAGCTTCGCCGGGATAACGCGTTGGGAACGCTTTACAATATCGTCGGCTTTCAGACGAAGATGAAGTACGGCGCGCAAAAAGAGGTCCTGCGGCGGATCCCCGGTCTCGAAAGCGGCGAATTTGCACGACTGGGCGGCATACACCGCAATACGTTCCTCAATTCGCCGACATTACTTGACCGGGCCATGCGCCTGAAATCCAGACCTAATATTCGTTTTGCCGGACAGATAACCGGCGTCGAGGGCTACGTTGAAAGCGCTGCCATGGGTCTGCTCGCGGGCCGACTTGCCGCGGCAGAGTTTCGTGGAGAGACGCTCTCATCACCGCCACCAACCACAGCGACGGGTGCCCTTGTCACACACATCACTGGCGGGGCTGAAGCCAAGACCTTTCAGCCGATGAACGTGAATTTCGGGCTCTTCCCGCCCATCGATGTCCGTGGTGGCCGCCGCAACCGTCCGGCGCGGTACAAGGCCTATACGGATCGCGCAAAGGCGGACTGGCTCGACTGGCTGTCCGGGCGCGAGGTGCAAGCGGCCTAGCCCTGTGATAGCGTGCTGGGCATGACAGACACGATGAAACCGCAACTCTGGACGCCACGCTCTGTGGAAGAGACGCAGGAGATCTACGCCAAATGGGCGGAGACCTACGAGGCGGATGTCGGCGCAATGAACTACGCCACCCCCACGCGCATTGCTGAAGCGATCCGCCCCCACGTGAGCCCCCATGAACCCATCCTGGACTTTGGCTGCGGCACCGGACTATCGGGCCTCGCCCTCGCTCAGCAGGGATACGAGGTCATTGACGGGACCGACATCAGCGAGCCCATGCTGCAATTCGCCTATGACAAGCAACATGAAGGCCGCGACGTCTATCGAAACGTGTGGCTGGGCTCTCCCGGCCGTGTCGACGCGGTGCCGGGAGACTACGCCTGCATCGTGGCGACCGGCGTCATCTCCCTTGGCGCGGCACCGCCAGAAATGCTGCGTGTCCTCCTCGACAATCTCGGACCAGAAGGCATCCTCGCCCTCAGCTACAATGATCCCACGCTTGAAGAGGCGAGCTATCTCGACGCTCTTGATGAGGTCCTGGATGACGGCACCGCGCGTCAGCTCTTCCGCCAGCACGGCCCCCACCTGAGCGAGAAGGTCACGGGCTCGGACGTCATCGTGCTGCGACGGCGCTGACGGCGGAATGATCACTCGCTTTGCGCCGTCCCCCACCGGACCGCTCCACCTTGGCCATGCGTTTTCCGCGCTCACGGCCTTTGAGGCTGCGAAGAGCGCAGGCGGTCGGTTTCTCCTGAGGATCGAAGATACCGACACGACCCGAAGCCGTCCCGAATGGGAAGAGCAGATCTATGACGATCTCGCCTGGCTGGGTTTGTCGTGGGAGGAACCTGTCCTGCGCCAGTCTTCCAATGTGGCGGCGTATGAGGCTGCGTTGTCCCGCCTGCCGACCTTTGCCTGTACTTGCAATCGCGCAGACATCCGCGCCGCGCTGAGCGCCCCGCAGGAACGCCACGGCCCCGACGGTCTGATCTATCCCGGCACCTGCCGAACAGCGAAGCGTTCGCCGGAGGGCGCCGCGCGTCGCCTCGACATGGCTCTGGCGTCTGAGGCGCTTCCTCAAACCCTCAGGTGGTTCGAAGGTGATGCACCGCAATGCTACCCCACCCACGAGCTCACCACGAACGTCGGCGACATCGTTCTGTCCCGCCGCGATACGGGCCTCGCCGCATATCACCTCGCCGTGGTGGTCGATGACGCCGCTCAGGGCGTGACCGACGTCATTCGCGGCGAGGATCTTCGCGAGGCAACCGTCATTCACGTCGCCCTCCAGCACCTCCTGGGGCTCCCGACGCCGAGATACCACCACCATCGGCTCATCCGGGACGAAACGGGCCGACGCCTCGCCAAACGCGACGACGACCGGGCCATCGCCACCTACCGGGCGGAGGGCGCAACCCCTTCTGACATCCGCGCGATGATCGGGCTCTAGAGCGGCTTCATCAGCTCCACCTCAGCGCCGTCGCGCACGCCGGTGTAAAAGCAGCTCAATCGCTTTGTATGGCAGGCAGGCCCTGTTTGACGCACGATGAGGAGCAGACAGTCCCGATCACAATCCACGCGGAAGTCCAGCAACTCCTGCACATGGCCCGACGTCTCGCCCTTCACCCAGAACGTTTGACGCGACCGCGACCAGTAGGTCACCCGCCGCGTCTCGAGCGTGCGCGCGACAGCCTCCGCATTCATCCAGGCCATCATGAGCACAGTCCCATCTTCCGCCTGGGCGATGGCCGGGATCAGCCCCTTTGCATCATAGGTCAGGCTCGCCGGATCAAACATGGGATTTTCCTTTTCGTGCCGGGGTGCTTATGTTCGCGTCATCCAAACGAGGCAAGGTCCGTGGAGAGCGATCTCATAAAACTCTATTCCGGGCGCATTCTGGCGCTGGCTGCCGATATTCCGCATCTCGGCCGCCTGAGCGCGCCCCACGGCAGCTTTCGCGCGCGCTCTCCGCAATGCGGGAGCGCCGTCACCGTGGACATCTGCACCAAGGACGGACGCATCAGCGCATTTGCACAGGACGTGAAAGCCTGTGCCCTGGGTCAGGCCGCGGCTGCGATCACCGGGGCTCAGATGATCGGACGGACGAAAACAGACATTGAAACCGCCCGCTTGGCCCTCGCCACGATGCTCTTGGACGGTCCCGTGCCAAAAGCGCCTTTCGAAGAGCTGGAGATTCTCAGGGCCGCAGCTCCGTTCACGAACCGACACGCCTCCATCCTTCTGAGCCTCGACGCCACGCTCGGGGCATTTGAAGACGCAGAGCGCAAGGTCGCCTGACCCTTCATCTTTCCCCAAATACCTCTCGCGCCGCCTGCAACCTCTGCAGCAGCGCCCTGAAATCCCATAACACGCCTAAAGCGCCAAATTCCTTGCGAAGGAATTTGTCAAAAATCT
>JBCCPQ010000193.1:0-5746 GCA_039024825.1 Pseudomonadota bacterium | reverse complement strand
GAGGCGTCGCTGACGCGCCCGCACGGATCAGAGGATTTCAGCGCCCACCATGCGTGTCGCGAGGTGGTCGCCTTCCTGAAGCGTCTCCAAAGCACCGCTCACTGTGATCTGAGCGCCGTGCTCCAGCGCCATGGCCTGATCGAGCTGCACTTCCACTGCGATGCCATGATCGGCGGAGCCGCACCACGGGCAAAAGCCCATGTCGCTCACCAGAATGAACTCGCTGACTTCCGCGTCGGCACGGGTCAAGAAAACCTGCCCCGTCACCTCGGTCTGTGCGTTCGCAAGCTCCAGATCCACGGGCAGCAGATGATCCGTGCTTTCGGCAGTTGCGATAGATGGCAGCAGAGGAGCGAGAATTGCGACCTGCGCCGTGGCGAGGGCCATCGTGCTCGTGGAAAGCGTTTTCAGCATTGGCGTGGACACTGGCATCTCCGTTTCTGCTCAACGCAGTGTTAACCCGGCCAAAGCCCCGATGCACGCGCGAAGAACGCAGCACATCGGCACTTTTTCGCTGACCTGTGGCAGATCGGACTCACGCGTGGGGTCAGAGACCCTTGGCTTTGTAGCTCATGGCGACCTTGTCGATGGACACGAGGTACGCGGCCGTGCGCAAGTCAGGCACGTCGGAACGACGGCGCCAGACTTCGGCCATGTCATTGTAGGCCCCCCGCATCGTGTCATCGAGGCCGGAGCGGACGAGCTCCAGTTCCCCTGCCCCGCGACGGTACTTGTCCTTGAAGCCATCCGAGAGCGTCCACTTGATCGTGCTATCGGCGCTGATCCTCTCCAGTTCATCCACGATAAGCTGGTGGCGCGTCTCCTCCTGCCGTCGCTGCATCCGGCCAAACCGGATATGCGAAAGGTTCTTGACCCACTCGAAGTAGGACACCGTCACACCGCCAGCATTGGCGTACATGTCAGGAATGATGACGCAGCCCTTGTCCCGCAGGATCTCATCCGCGCCTGCGGTCACCGGGCCATTGGCGGCCTCGATGATCAGCGGCGCTTTCACGCGCGGCGCGTTCTCTTTGTGGATCACGCCTTCGAGCGCCGCAGGGATCAGTATGTCGCACGCCATCTCAAGCTGGGCTGGCCCGTCTTCATGATACGTCCCCCCGGGGAAGTTCTTGACCCCGCCGGTTTCGCCGATCCACGTCCGCAGCGCCGTAATATCGAGGCCGTCAGGGTTCGAGACCGCGCCGTCCCGTTCAATGACGCAGGTGATCCGCGCGCCATCTTCTGTGCTCAGGAAGAGAGCGGCGTGGTATCCCACGTTGCCGAGCCCCTGAACGATGACGGCCTTGTCGTCGAGCGTCCCGGTCAGTCCTGCTGCCTTCACATCGTCCGGGTGTCGAAAGAACTCCTGCAGCGCATACTGAATGCCACGCCCGGTGGCCTCGGTGCGGCCCTGGATGCCGCCAGCATTGACAGGTTTACCGGTCACGCAGGCACGGCCGTTGATGTCGGTGGTGTGCATCCGCTGATACTGATCGGCCATCCACGCCATCTCGCGCTCGCCCGTGCCCATGTCGGGCGCAGGCACGTTTTGTGCCGGGTCGATGAGGTCACGCTTGATGAGCTCATAGGCAAAGCGGCGCGTGATCCGCTCCATCTCGTCCTCGTCCCACTCGCGCGGATCGATGCAAAGACCGCCTTTGGACCCGCCATAGGGCGCGTCAACGAGCGCACATTTGTAGGTCATGAGCGCCGCGAGCGCCTCAACCTCGTCCTGATTGACGGACGTGGCGTAGCGGATGCCGCCTTTCACAGGCTCCATATGTTCGGAATGGACAGCCCTGTAGCCAGTAAAGGTGTGGATCGCGCCGCGCAGCTTTACCCCGAACCGCACCGTGTAGGTGGAGTTACAGACGCGGATCTTCTCTTCCATGCCCGGGGGCAGCTCAATAAGCTTCACCGCACGGGCGAACATGATGTCGACACTCTCTCGGAACGAGGGCTCTGAAGCGCGGTGCATGGCGCGTCCTTTCGTGAAATCCGGACGCCTCCTCCTGCGCCCAAGATCAGCCTATCCGAATCTCTTGGTAATTCGAGCTTTTTCCATCCACGAAACAGTTTTGCGCGTTCGAAGCCATTGATCTGAAACGCGCATATAACGCCCCGGTAATATCTTACATTTGAGCTAAAAACCTCAATTCCGCCGCATTTCAGCCCCCTCTCTCCGCCACACGAGACGCCGGAGCTTTGGGTGGGCTTCGTTTTTGAGGGGTGTGACATGGGTTACATGGCGACGACTGTTATTGCTTGCCTGAAGAAGGCGAACACTCGGATCAATGGGTTCCGCGAGAACGAAAGCGGGGCCGCGCTGGTCTTTGCGCTTATTATCTTCATCCTGATGCTTGTCATGGGCGGCCTTGCCGTTGACGTGGCCCGCATGGAGGCGCAGCGCATCAAGCTCCAGCAGACGGTGGACCGCGCCGTCCTTGCCGCAGCCGACATCGACAATCCGCAAGATCCTGAACTCGTGGTTGCAGACTACTTTGAGAAAACGGGTCTGAGCGAATACCTCGTTGCAACCAAGGTCTCTCCGCCTGCGATCAACTCCCGTACGGTCGAGATTGAGACGAAAGCCGAGGTTGCCACAGCATTCCTGCACATGGTGGGAGTGAACTCGCTTGCGTCCGAAGCCGGCGGCGCGGCCACGGAAGAGATCTCCGACATTGAGATTTCGCTGGTTGTGGACGTCTCCGGCTCCATGAACGGCCGAAAGCTCAACAACCTGAAGAACGCGGCCAGCCTGTTCTTCGACACGGTGATGAACAATGTGCCGGGCGAGCCGGGCCTGACCTCCGTCTCGATCATTCCCTACAACGCGCATGTGAACATGGGCCGCGATCTGGCCAAGCACACTTCGCTTGAGAATACGCACGATTACTCCACCTGCGCGCGTTTCCGCGATGACTGGCGTCGCGACGACTTCGCCACGACGGAAATCGACAGCGACACCTACATCGAGCGGAACGGACACTTCAATTACTACGGAAACTCGTCCTACAACTACAAAGCGCCGAAGGATAACTGGTATTGGTGTGAGCACGACGACAACCGTCACATCATGGTCCACCAGACCGATCCGGAAGTCCTGAAGACGCATCTGAATGCCTTCTCGGCGAGCGGCTGGACGGCGATCGACCAAGGCATGAAATGGGGCGCTGCCCTTGTTGACCCGGCGTTCGACGAAGTGCTTGAGGACATGATCGACGACACCTCGATCTCGGTCCCCGAAGAAGTGCGCGGTCGTCCAGCAGCCTGGGATGACGATGAGACGATGAAGGTCATCGTTCTCATGACAGACGGCTCGAACACGGTTCAGCGCGACCACCCGGAATTCATGAAGGACTTCATGTCACCGGTTTGGTTCTCCCAGGACGCCGCCGATCAGACCGGCAACTGGTGGGATGGCTACTACGTCGACCTGAACCACGAGCGGACGCCCGGCTGGGCTGAAGTGCCCGGTGACCGCGACTGGTATCGTCCGCGCAACCCTTGGAACCAGTCCGACGACCAGTGGATGAACTACCACAACCGTTCGGACGCCGTGCGCCAGTCCTACAGTGACCTGCTGAAGCGGTTCACTCGGAATGACGTGCGCAAAATGATGTGGCGCTATGCCGACTACAACAGCCGCAACTGGAACAACCAGAACAGCCGCCCGAAGCACTGGGACTATAATCAGCACGCCAACATGCAGCTTGTTCACACGGACCGGAACGGCGCCGACGATCAGGCAGAGGATTTCTGCAAGATGATCAAAGACGACCTCACCAAGCCGGTGCAGATCTTTACGATCGCCTTCGAGGCACCGTGGGGTGGCCAGCAGATCATGCAGAAATGCGCCTCATCTGAGAGCCACTACTATGACGTGAACGGGCTCGACATCGTGGCGGCGTTCCGCTCCATCGCGAGCCAAATCAACCAGTTGAGACTGATCCAATGACCTATCTCAAACGCTTCTTGCGGCGCTTCGCGCGCAACGAGGACGGGGTTGTTGCCTTCGATTTCGTCCTGATCTTCCCGGTCTACTTCATGCTGTTCCTCGCATCATTCGAGACAGCCACGCTGATGACGCGGAAGGTTCTTCTGGACCGTGGGCTTGATCAGGCGGTGCGTGTGGTGCGGCTCAATACCGTGAACCCCCCTGATTATCAGGAGCTGAAGGCCATGGTGTGCCAGGCCTCAGGTCTCATCGCGAACTGCGACGACTCGCTCAAGCTTGAGATGTGGCGTCAAAACCCACGCGGCACGATGACCTATGACAGCACGCCCGACTGCGTTGACCGGTCGCTCGCAGTGCAGCCAGCGTCCGTCTACGGCGTGGGCGATCAGAACCAGGTCATGTTCCTGCGCGCCTGCGTCCAGTACAAACCCTTCTTCCCCACCGCGACCATCGGCACCGCCATCGCCGATGCGAATGGGGAATATCAACTGGTCGCCACGACCGTCTACGTTTCGGAGCCCCGCTGATGTCTTCGATCCAGTTCAACCTGCGTCTTCTCAAGGCACGCTTCCAAGCCTTCCGCGACGATGAAAGCGGGCTCGCCTCAATCGAGTCGATCCTGCTCATCCCGCTGCTCTTCTGGGCGTATCTCGGCACGTTCGTGATCTTTGACGCCTTCAAAAAGCAGACCGACGGCCTGCGGGTCACATACGCCGTGGCAGACGCCATCTCGCGCGAGGACGCCGCGCTCAATCAGACATATCTGAACAACATGCGCACGCTCACAAACTTCCTCACACGCTCCTCAGAGCGGGTGACGCAGCGCGTGACGATCGTGTGTTTCTCTGAAAGTCGGGACCGCTATGCCGCCGCGTGGTCGCGCGTGTCCGGCCCGAAGCAAGGGGACTACCCTGCCCATACCGACTGGACGCTGGATGCCAATGACTACCGGCTGCCCAACCTTCCGCTCGGCGATCAGCTGATCCTGGTGGAAACCTTTATGGACTATCAGCCGGTCTGGAACGTGGGCATTGACGCCAAGACGTTCGAATACTGGGTGTTCACCCGCCCGCGTTTTGCCTCGCAGGTGAAGTGGGAAAATCAGAACAGCTGGGTCTGCCCGGCGACCTGATAGGGCTGGTTGTCTAGTCCGTCTGCCCGATCATGGCCGTCAGCGTTTCGGCCATGAACTTGCCCTGCCCCGCCCCTGTCACGCCGCCGACGCCAAGCGTCCGACCCACGCGCCAGTAAAGGCCCGGTGCCCATGCACGCGGCTGCGCACGGGTCGTGCGGACAACAAACCCCTGCGAGGGTTTGAAGGCCAAGGCGCCCCGATCCACGCCGGTCACATCGCCGACCCGCGCCAGAACCACTCCACCGGATGTCCGCAGCTCTGTCGCTGTAAGCTCGATCACCTCTTCCGTGACCTGCCACTGCCACCACGCCATCCACATCACGCCGAAACCCGCTGCTGCGAGGATGAGCGTGCCCACCAACGTCGCCGTCGACATGGTGGCCAGATAGACAAGCAGCACACCTAGGATGCCCATGACACCGCTCGCGAAGATGCGCCGCGGGGCAGATGCCCCCAGTGTCGCAATCACGTCGCTGCCGCTGTCGTCCATGGCTACCTCGTCACGATGACCTCGGCTCCCGCTTCCTCCGGCTCGTCATCGAGCATCTCGGCCGGGAACCCCGGCGCGCGGATATCAAGGCCCGTCGCCTCTTCCAAGCGTTTGATGATGTTCGGGCTCAGCTCCCGCGGACCAAAGCGCGATATGCCATCGG
>JBCCPQ010000192.1:0-5748 GCA_039024825.1 Pseudomonadota bacterium | reverse complement strand
TGCTCGATGAAGCAGGCTACATGGACACTGACGGTGACGGCATTCGCGAGACGCCAGATGGTGTGCCAATGTCCATCCTCTACCAAACCTCCACGAACGCTGTGCGTCAGGACTTCCAGGCACTGATCAAGGAGTTCTGGAGCCAGATCGGAATTGAAACCGAACTGCGCAACATCAACGCGTCGGTGTTCTTCGGCGGTGACCCGGGCTCGCCCGACACCTTCCAGAAGTTCTATGCCGACGTGCAAATGTACGCCAACACGTTCAACGGCACGGATCCGCAGGCCTATCTCGGTAACGCGCTGTGCGACAAGGCTCCGCGTCCGGACAGCCAGTGGCAGGGCGAAAACATCTCCCGCTTCTGTATGCCGGCATACGACGAGATGCACGCAGAGCTGCAGGCAACGGCAGGCATTGACGCGCGCTCCGAGATCGGTCGCGCTCTGAACGATATGGCTGTGTCGAACGGGATGATGATCCCGCTTGTACACCGCGGTCGTCTGTCCGCCCATGCGAACTCCCTGGGTGGCGTTGTTCTGAATGTTTGGGACAGCGAGCTCTGGAACGTCGCAGATTGGTACCGGATCGACGGTTAAGCACTGGGGTGGTGCGCAAGGCGTGCCACCCTGGCCTAACACCTCTGTGGGGCGCGTGACACGCGCCCTACCCCCCTTCTCTCCCCACTAAGAGACGCCGATGCTGACCTACACGATCAGACGCCTCGTCCTGGCCGTCCCGACGCTTCTCTTTATCTCGCTCGTGATCTTTCTTCTTCTAGAGCTCGCGCCGGGCGACCCGATGGCGCAGGTTCCTCTGACCGTGCCTGCCGAGGTGAAGGAAAAGATGCGCGAGGCCCTGGGCGTGGGCCAGCCCGTGTGGGTGAGCTTTCCAAAGTGGCTCTACCAGTTCTTCATCGTCGAACCTCAGGTGATGATCGACTACTATTTCGGCACCAATTTCTCAGAGGGCGAGTTCCGCGCGATTTCATGGCAGACCCGCTCCCCGGTGATGGACATCGTCGTGGAGCGTCTGCCTCAGACGCTTTGGGTCGTAGGCGTGGCCTACACTGTGGGCTTCGCCATCGCGATCCCGGTGGGCATCTATTCCGCCTACAAGCAGTACTCCTTCTTCGATAACGCAGGCACCTTTATCACAATGGTGGGCTTTTCTGTCCCGCCGTTCTTCTCCGGCGTCCTCGTCATCGTGATATTCTCGGTGCAGCTCGGCTGGTTCCCGTCAATCTATGACACCACCCTTGTCGTCGACTCTTGGGAGGCGTTTTGGAAGCAAGTCCGCCAGATGTTCCTGCCCGTGATGGTGCTGGCACTCCAGATCACTTCGCAGACGTCGCGCTTCATGCGTTCTTCCATGCTCGACAACCTTAACCAAGACTACGTCCGCACGGCCCGGGCTAAGGGATTGGGGGAGCAAGCGGTCGTCCTGGTCCACGTCCTTCGCAATTCCATGATCCCGGTGGTGACTGTCATGGCCCTTAGCGTGCCGCAGATCTTTGGGGGCGCAATCATCACGGAACAGGTTTTTCAGGTAAATGGGATCGGCCAGCTTCTGATCGGGGCGATCCAGGCCAATGACCTTCCCATGGTGCAGACGCTGACTTTTATCTTCGCGGTGCTGATCGTCCTTTTCAACCTTATCGCCGATGTCCTTTACGGCATCCTTGATCCGAGGATCCGTTATGACTGACGCAACCCACACGAAGCCGCTCTCAGATCCGATCCCGGATAAGCCGCCACGTTCGCAGTGGCAGGACGTCTGGGGCCAGTTCAGGCGTCACCGGGGAGCGATGATTTCCCTCTTCATCCTGATTTTCATTGTGCTTGCGACCTATGTCGGGCCACTGATCTGGACGGCAGACCCTCAGGCCATCCCATCCACTGTGGACATGATCAAGCAGCGTGACGCCCGGCCGATCTACACAGCACTTTGGGACAGCGGCGCAAAAGTGCAGTGGGCAAATCCACTGGGCACAGACAACCTCGCGCGCGACAATCTCGCGCGGCTAATGTACGGCGGGCAGGTTTCCATTGATGTAGGGCTCGCTGCCATGGCGCTGTCCATCATTCTCGGGACGTTAATCGGCGTGACCGCAGGCTACTTCAAGCGGCTCGATTCACCGCTCATGCGCCTGACAGACCTCTTCCTTGCCCTTCCCCTCCTTCCACTAATCCTAGTTGCATCCCTCCTTTTTCGCGATCCGCTTTCAGCTGCCTTCGGCGTAGAGGGTGGCACCTTCGTCCTCATCGTTTCGCTCATTGGCATAACCAGTTGGATGCAGACTGCCCGCATTGTGCGGGGCGATGTTTTGGCCTTGAAAGAACGTGAGTTCGTTCTCGCCGCACGATCGGTCGGAACAAAGCCGGGGCGGCTCATCCGCCGCCACGTTCTGCCCAACGTGCTGTCTCCGATCATGGTCTCAGCCACGCTTGGGATCGCCACTGCGATCATCACGGAGTCGGCGCTAAGCTTCCTTGGTTTTGGTTTCCCGCCAGACTTTCCCACGTGGGGCCGGCTCCTCAACGACAGCGTTGACCGGATGGTGAGCTTCCCGGAACGCGTTCTATGGCCCGGCCTCATGATCTCGCTCACGGTGCTTTGCGTGAATTACATCGGCGACGGCCTGCGAGATGCCCTCGATCCCCGGATCAGAGGCAGATAAACGCGGCGATGCCTCCCTGTGGACAGCACCCGGGTGCTGCAGCTACCGAACTTCTTTTCTGCGAGCGCTTTGCCGTAAAGGCCGCCCCAGGCAGCGCCTCCTACCTTGCACTGGCGGTGTGCTGCTGCGCTTGGACCTTTGGAATCTTTGCGCTCATCGCGCTTGTGACCTGGGGCTTGCAGGAGCTTGGATATGTGCTCGTTGCGGCATTTGCTGCCGACACTCCACCGGTCTCGATCCCGGAGCCTGAACGTTCGGCCGCGCTGAAGGCTCTCAGCACAGCAGTTCTTTACCGATACCAAGGACCCAGAAAGCAAGCTTTGGCCCCCTCGTCGTTTTCAGGCGGCGCTCATCTCGCAAATTTCAAGATACAAGCTGTTTGGGCAAGCAGAGGCACCTGAAGCTGTATAGCGCGCTGAATGAACGAAATGGTCTTCTCCAGTCACCGCGTCGTTTCTTTTCGGGTATCACGTCCATGCAAAAGGCCGGACGATTGGCTGATGCGGTTCATTGGCTCAAGTACCTGCCTCGGACGCAAACCTGATGATGCGCCAAAAACACGCCAGTCACAGGAAGCTTGCCCCGCAGCTTGCCAATGGGCACAACTTGCAGCTAGCCGACGGGGGACGCGCAGTAACGAGGATGACCATGCAGAACGTGAAACGTAGATGCATTTTTGCGATGTTGTTCTTGACTGTTGCAGCCTGTGAGCCGGTGCCAGGCCAGAATACGGGCGCAGGCGCAGCATTCGCGACGCAGGTGCCCGAAGAGGTTCTCGCGGTAGCTGATCCGCGCCATGTGGGGACGGCGCGTCTTCTAGACGATGGCTGCTACTGGTACGTCCACGACAACGCGGTGGAGACAACGTTTTTGCCGCTCAGAACGCCTGACGGTCGGCCAATTTGTGCCCTGACGTCTGAAGAGCGAGCTGCTCTGGCGTCCAATCAGACGCCAGAGACCTAATCACTAGGCGACTTCCACATCGTAGAGATGGGCCGTTGAGCCGGTCGTGACCTCGTCATACAGCCCGATGATGTGCGCCATTACCATACGCACACAGCCTGACGACGCGCGCCCACCGATGGACCGCGGTGCTGTTGTGCCGTGGATGCGCAGGTAGGTGTCGCGATTGCCGACAAAGAGGTAAAGCGCGCGAGAGCCGAGAGGGTTTCGCGGGCCACCGTCCATACCGTTCTCGAACTCTTTGTACTTCCATGGTTCGCGCTCGATCATCGCATCTGTCGGACGCCATGTTGGCCATTTCGTCTTGCGGCGGATGTTGTAGACGCCCGGCTCATAGAGATTACCTCGGGCAATAGCCACGCCATACCGCATGGCCGTGCCGTCTGTCTTGATGTGGTAAAGGTAGCGCCCTATCGCGTCCACATGGATATCACCCGGGGTGAGGCCCGGCTTATGCTCAACGACCTGCGGCAGAAAGCGTGGGTGGAACCCCCACGGGTTCGACGTCATCGGATCAAAGTTCGCTGGCGTGACCTGGCGATCCCAGGTATCCCACATAGCCCTATTTGAGACTGGAGGCCGCGGCGCGGGCTTTGCCACAACGGCTTCTGCGGCCTCGGCAGTTTCTTCCAACACGGTCTCTGCCGCCTCTTCGTCTTGGGCAAATACCGGCAAAGCGGACGAAAAGAGCGCGGTGGACGTTGCAACGAAATGGCGTCGGGTTAGCATCTGAAATATCCCATCGTGCGGAGTTTTGCGGGTATTAGCGTTCATCATACCTGCAACGCGAGGCGGTTTGACTTCACAAACGCGTAACAGCCCAAAGCGTTTCCTTTGGGGCACAGTCCCCTCCTAGGGGCACAAGAGTTTTCCAAAAACTCTTGGCAAATTCCTTCGCAAGGAATTTGGCCCGTCGGGCCAGCGCGCTGCCCCTATTCGACGGATTGCCGGATGCGTCGCACAAGCCACCACACCGCCAGCACCGTAAGCGGCGTCGCAATACCGAAAAGGACAAGGTTCGACATCCCAAGCGGCACAGCCGCAGGGCTCAGGGCATAGACCACAAGGTTCACGGCATAGTAACTGATCGCCACCACGGACAGGCCTTCCACTGTCTTTTGCAGGCGGAGCTGCAGGTCGGCGCGCTTGTCCATGCTTTCCAAGAGCTTCTGGTTCTGGGCCTGACGTTCCACATCCACACTCGTCCGTAGAAGGTCCCCCGCCCGCAGAGCCCGTTCGGACATGTCACGCAAACGCTGTTCGGTCGCCACCACCGTTCGCATGGCAGGATCATAGCGGCGCATCATGAATTCCCGGAAGGTCTGCCGCCCGTTAAAGCGTTCCTCACGGAGAACCTCGATCCGCTGGTTCACGATGGCCTCGTAAGCCCGTGTCGCCGAAAAACGGAATGCTGCCTTTGCGGACATGTTTTCAAGCTCGGAGCTCAGCGCGATAAGCTCACGCAGCGTTCCTTCTGAGCCGGAGGGGCCAGAGGACATCATCTCCACGAGCTTAAGCAACGCTGTATCGATCTCAGCGAGGCGCTTGCCCATGCTTTGCGTGCGCGCAAGTCCGAGCATGGACATGGCTTTGTACGTCTCTATCTCGCAGAGCCTCTGCACGACGCGACCGATCCGGCGCTCCCCCGTTTCCGGACGGGTAAAGATGGCAAACCGCATGTGCCCGGCCGGATCGATGCGAAAGTCACTCGCGACCGTGGCAGAGCTGTCAACGACCTCACTTACGGCCAAGCTTTCAGACACGAACCAATCCTCGATCAGGCTAGCCTGTTTGTCGTGGTCGGTCTCTTCCTGAATGCGGATCAGCGCGGACGTCAGGCGTACGCCGGGCGCCTCCTCAAGCCAGTCCTCCGGAAATGCTTCGAAGCCAACCGGATCAAACGGGCGATCTCCCAAGCCGTCCGAAACCGCTGTGTAAGTCACAAACTCCGCATGGCTTTCCCATTTCAGCCAGTATCGACCAACCTGCCCGTAGTAGTGCGTGGCCCCCGGAGACGGATGCGGTGCGCCATGACGATCCAGAAGCTTGAGAAGGTGCCGGCGGTCTTGCTCGCGATCACGGGAAGATGCGTTTTCTTCCTCTTTAAG
>JBCCPQ010000191.1:0-5778 GCA_039024825.1 Pseudomonadota bacterium | reverse complement strand
GTACAACGCTCGCGAGTTTCGCACTCGCCGCGGGCGAGCCGCTCTCCGAAGACCTCCGCGCGGAAGTGGACCTTCTGCGGGCGGAACTGGACCTCCTCAAGCGGGCATTCCGTCGTCATTGTGTCGAAACAGAGGCGTAGAGATCGGCATCAACGGCCCTGAACAAACGCCATTGTTGCGAAATACCCCCAGAATACAGCGGATTTTTGCGCATCCTCGCCCATGAAACCGCCGTCCCGGCATGTTGTTGCCGATCCGGGCACAGCGCGCGCAAATACCCCGACATTGTCGAAACCCCGCCCCGAAGCAGCCGTGAATCCTCTCGATAAACTTTCCAAAGAACGAGTTTTCATGGGGTTTCAGAATGGATCGACTTACAGAGATGGAAGCATTCGCCACGGTCGTCGACCAGGGCGGCTTTACAGATGCAGCCCGGAAAATGGGGATCTCGAAGTCCGCCGTTTCCAAGCATGTTTCCTCACTCGAAGCCCGCCTTGGCGCGCGTCTCCTGAACCGGACGACGCGGCGCGTCTCGCCCACAGAGATCGGCCTCGCCTATTATGACCGCGCCCGGCGCGTCCTGAATGACGCAGGCGAAGCGGACGCCTTGGTGACATCCATGCAATCTGCACCGTCAGGTCTTTTGCGGATCTCAGCGGCCACCGATTTCGGCGTCAACCACCTGTCACCCGTCCTCGGAGAGTTCCTGAGCGAGTTCCCGGACATCACCGTGAACATGGTCCTCAACAACCGCTACGTGGAGCTAATCTCCGAAGGCTTCGACATGGCTGTGCGCATCGGGGAGCTTGAAGACAGCACCTTGCGCGCAAGGAAGCTGACCGAAACGACGAAGCGTATGATCGCCGCACCCGCCTATTTTGAGAAATACGGCAGGCCCGAAAAGATCGACGATCTCAACGAACACAAACTCCTGCACTATTCCAACCAGTCCAACGGCTCGGTCTGGAAGATCACAGCCCCGTCCGGTGAGAAGCGCCAGGTGCGCACTGCTGGCTGGCTCACGGTGAATGACGGTCAGTCACTCCTGAATGCCGCGATTTCCGGTCTGGGCATCGCCTATCTGCCGTCCTTCCTGTTTGCGGAAGCTCTGGAGCAGGGCCTTGTCGAAGATGCGATCCCCGATCTGCCGGAGGAGACGCAGGGTATCTACGCCGTCTATCCGCCGGGCCGCTTCACGCAGCCCAAGGTCAGGGCGTTCATTGATTTTCTGGTCCATGCCTTTGCCGATAAGGGTCCGGACTCCTGGTAATTTAGTCACTGAGGTTCCAGCCGCGCTAGCGTGGTGGATGAGTAGACGTATTACGTGTTTGGTTTAGCGTGCGCTGGATCAAGGGCGGGTCGAGGTCAGTATGGCTTCGACCCGTCTGTTTTTCGTGCGGCCGGCTTCGGTCAGGTTCGTCGCCCGTGGGGACAGGTATCCCATGCCTTCCGCAGCGACCTGGCGGGAGGGAACGTCATAGCTTTCAATCAGAAGGGTGCGCGCCGCCTGCGCGCGTTGCTTCGAGATTGCGATATTGACGTCAAGCGCGCCGGACGCGTCCGTATGACCCACAAGCGCGACCGTCTTGTCAGGATTGGCGATCAGGTAAGCGGCGAGAGCGTCAAGCGATGCGTAAGCGGGCTCCGGCAAGCTCGTTGAGCCGCTCTCAAAGACGATGTCTTCCAGAACCACGCGGCCAGCGGCCTCAAGCGTCGCACCGATGGGCCCGGTGGGCGCAGGCGCGATAATCGCGTCCACCGGTGCCGTGCCCAACGGGACGATCTGCGCAACATGCAAATATCCCGCCCGCGCAGACCGGCTGGCGACGGCGCTGACATAGGCATCGCCCTCTCGGGCCGACAGGAAGACAAAGTCGCCGAGATCTACGAACATGTCAGGCGGCGGGATCAGCTCCAGCGAAAAGCGGAAATCAAAGCCACCGCAGCTTTCTGTCTCGCAGCTCAAAAGCGTGCGAAATCCAGCCTCGGTGAGCGACTTCGCGAGGGGGGACATGAGCGCCGCGGGCGTGGCCTCCCCCGCGACCCGGTAGGCTTGGATGGTAATGGCTCCCTGCGCGAGGTCCACAGGCGCGACCTGCCCATCGGCGGGTCCCACGGGCACGGTTCTCGCGCCCTCCTCCACCCTGACTTCACGGGTCAGTTCCGCCCCCGCTGGAAGCCCGAGCGTGAGCCCATGTGCCGGCGCGGCAAGCAAACAGAAGGCAAGCGCGGCCTTCATCGGCTGCGCGCGTGGTATTCCGGGTTGGGCGCCATGTCCGTGGCAGATGCGACGCGGTTCGTCATGTTGAAGAAGCCAGCGACATTGGCAATGTCCCAGATATCGCGGTCAGACCAGCCCGCGTCACGCAAGTGCTGCCTGTCCTCTTCCTCAATCCGGTGCGACGCCTCCGTCATCTTTACGGCGAAATCCAGCATCACGCGTTCCTTGGGCGTCACGTTGGCCGCGCGGTAATTCATGATGAGATGCTCGCCCAGGATCGGATCCCCGCTGAGCTCTCTCACCGCCTGGCCGTGGGCCGTCAGGCAGTAGACACATCTGTTAAGCGAGCTAACGACAACGGCGATCATCTCCCGTTGCAGCTTGCTCAGGCCGGACTCCGCCAGCATGAGATCGTTGTAGAGCGTGGTGAAAGCGTTCAGCTTTTCAATGTCGAACGCATAGGCCTTGAGCACATTCGGCACGAGGCCGAGCTTCTCGGTGCAGATATCAAAGTACTTCTGAGTCTCCGGCGGCAGAGGGTCCACTGGCGCAAGGTCGAGGGCGGTGACTTTCTCTGTCATGGTTGCTCCGGCAAGGTGCGATAGTGGTAGCTTCCCACAGCCTCCATCCCGAGGGAAGCGTAGAGCGCGCAAGCCCCTTCGTTCCCCTGCCCGACCGCAAGACCAATCCACGTGCATCCCTGTCGCTCTGCCCAAATGGCGGCCTGCGCCATCATGTGCGCGGCCAGCCCCTTGCGGCGATGCTGCGGCAGGACCCCGACCCCGTGCACCATGGCGAGCGGCCCGTGGGCGCCGACATAGGCAACTCCGGCGGGCTTGGCGTCGACACGACCAAGGATCGTTGTCTTTGGGCAATCCGCGCGCGCCATGACGTTTTGACGTCCGTGCGAGGTTCCGGTTGCCGCGAAAATCTCCGACATGATGGCCAGAGGCTCCCAGATCTCGAAGGTGGAGATGCGGGGCGGCGTACGCGCCGCGAGCACCGAAACCGGCGCGCCGTAGTACCAGCTCGCGTCATGGGCGGTGTAACCCAGCGTGCTAAGCTGGGCCTCGAACTCAGGGGCATCTCCCGGCACCCAGAACAACGCCGGCTGGCCCCAGCCGCGCATCGTGGCCGCGGCGGTGGCGATCTCTGCATCGCTCACAGCGCGGTTGGCCGTGGCCGCACGAGAACGGCGGCTGTCATCACCTGACCGACGGAGCGTGAAAGCCTCCGTCGGGACGGTCGCCTCTCCGGGCCATGTGACCCAGACCGCCGCCGCAATGTCGCGCGCGGTGGGAATCATGGGAAGAGATCTTCCAAGGCAGCCTGCGCTGCCGCAAGACGACCCGCATCCGCATGGCGCAACACAATATTCGCCCCATAGCGCCCATTCTCCTGAAAGGGGTATGAACCAATCGAGACATCCGGAAAGGCCGCATCAAGCTCTGCCAGCGGGCCAGCGATGTCACCTTCCCCTCGCTCGACCCGGACGGAGGCGGACAGGAGCGGAGCGCCATCGGAAATCGTGGCAAGAACGGAGGCGACCATGGCCTGAAAGACGCTTGGTACACCGGCCATGACGTGGACATTGCCCAGCGTGAAGCCCGGCGCAATCGATACAGGGTTATCAATCAGCGTAGCGGAATCAGGGATACGTGCCATGCGCTTGCGGGCAGCGTTATAGTCACGCCCGTTTTCAGCGTAGTATGCCGTGAGGAGGGCGTCTGCATCTGCGCGGACATCGATGCCGTCCCCAAAGGCAGCAGCAACGCAATCCGCCGTTATGTCGTCGTGGGTGGGGCCGATCCCACCCGATGTGAAAACATGCGTGTAGACCGCGCGTAAGGCGTTGATCGCCGCCACAATCGCATCGCGGTCGTCCGAGACGACGCGCACTTCCTTCAGGTCGATCCCCTTTTCCGTCAGGCGGCCAGCCAGATGATGCATGTTGGCATCGCGCGTGCGTCCGGACAGGATTTCATCCCCGATCACAAGCATCGCGGCAGTGGAATTTGGCATCGACCCCTCCTTTGGGCGACACCGAAGTCCTTGAAGGACTTCGGTCCGGAATTTTTCAAAATTCCGGCGGCGCGGGTGTCGGAATTCGTGCGGAAGGATTAAGCCTTCGCCATGCGGTTTCAAACCCCCCTTCTCTCCGGTCGGCTGGTCCGCCGCTACAAGCGGTTCCTTGCGGACATCGTCCTGGACACGGGCCAAGAGGTGACCGCCCATTGTCCCAATCCGGGCTCCATGATGGGTCTCAAGGACGAAGGTCTGCGGGTCTGGGTGGAGCCAAACGACGACCCGAAGAAAAAGCTGAAATACGCCTGGCGCGTCGCTGAACTCCCGGGTGGCGTCATGGTGGGGATAGACACCGCCACGCCGAACCGCGTGGCGAAGGAAGCTTTGCTCGAAGGCACGATCTCAGAGCTCTCGGCCTACACAGGCATTCGCCCGGAAGTGCCTTACGGTACACGAAGCCGCGTGGACTTTCTTCTCACTGAACCCGGCCTCCCCGACGCATATGTCGAGATCAAGAATGTCCACCTTCTCCGGGATGGCGACTGGGCAGAATTTCCAGACTGCGTCACAGAACGCGGGGCGAAACATCTTCGGGAGCTCGTCGAGGTCAAAGAGGCCGGGGCGCGTGCTGTTATGCTCTATGTCATTCAGCACGAAGGGTGCGCGCGGTTCCGCATCGCCGCAGATCTCGACCCCGGCTACGCCGAGGCGTTTCGCGCTGCTGCGCAGGCAGGCGTGGAGATGTTGGCATACCGCTGCGCCGTCACCCATGAACACGTCGTGATTTCCCACGCTGTTCCGGTCTCCTTGGATTGAAGCCAAGACGACCCGGCCAATATTGATGCGTGTGCAACCGCTGGCGAAACAGCGGCGCGGAGCGTATATTGATGATGCTAGCCAGGGACATTGAAATGGATACGCCTCGCGGACGCATGACGAAAGACGGTATCCGCCTCTACGAGGCCGGAGATTTCGCGGGTATGCACGCGGCAGGACGCGTTGCCGCCCAGATCCTCGACGAAGTCGCACCGCACGTAGTACCGGGCACCACGACCGCGGCGCTTGATGCGTTCATAACTGAGCGGGTCGAAGCCCTTGGCGCGAAATCCGCGACGATCGGGTACAAAGGCTACCAACACGCGAGCTGCATCAGCGTCAATCACGTGGTCTGCCACGGCATTCCGGGAAACAAGCTACTGAAGGACGGGGATATCCTGAATATCGACGTGACCGTCATCGTGGATGGCTGGTATGGCGATACCTCGCGGATGTACGTTGCGGGCAAGCTACCGCGCAAAGCAGAACGCCTGATTCAGGTAACTCATGACGCGCTCATGAAGGGGATCGAGGCCGTACGCCCGGGCAACACGTTCGGGGACATCGGCCACACCATCCAAAGCTACGTCGAGGCCAACCGCATGTCGGTGGTCCGTGACTTCTGTGGTCATGGGCTGGGGCGTGTGTTCCACGCTCCGCCAAACGTGCTCCACTACGGTCGCGCCGGAACCAAAGCGGTGCTCGAAGAGGGCATG
>JBCCPQ010000190.1:0-5787 GCA_039024825.1 Pseudomonadota bacterium | reverse complement strand
TGATCCGGAAGATCGGGACCAACCCAAAGCGCATCCTCGGCGTCTTCCGGCAGGGCGCGGAAGGCGGCCGCATCATACCGGTTGACAAGAAGAGCGACCGCGAGTGGCTCGTGCCGGCCGGGGCAACGGCGGGTGCAAAGGACGGTGAACTGGTGGAGGCAGAGCAGGCCGGCCCCAGGGGCCGCATGGGCCTGCCCAAGGCCCGCATCACGGACCGCTTGGGCGACCCGAGCGCCCCAAAGGCAGTGAGCCTCATCGCCATTCACCACCACGGGATTCCAGACGCTTTCCCTGACGATGTCATCGCAGAGGCCGACGCCGCAGAACCGGTAGAGCTCGGTGATCGCGAAGACCTGCGCCACCTGCCACTGGTCACCATTGACCCCGCCGATGCCCGCGACCACGACGACGCGGTCTGCGCTCGCCCCGCCGATCACGGCCACACGATCTGGGTCGCTATCGCAGACGTGGCCCATTACGTGCGCCCTGGCTCCGCCCTCGATCGCGAGGCGCGCAAGCGCGGAAACTCCACGTATTTCCCCGACCGGGTCGTGCCGATGCTCCCTGACATCCTGTCAGGTGACCTCTGCTCCCTTCATGAGGGCGTGGAACGTCCCTGCATGGCTGTGGAAATGCAGATCGACGCAGATGGCAGGCTTCTCAGTCATCGCTTCACGCGCGGGCTCATGCGGTCCCCGGCCTCCCTCCACTACGAGGAAGTGCAGGCCGCCGTGGACGGCGCGCCCAACGCGCGCACAGAGCCACTGTTGGAGGACGTCCTGAAGCCGCTTTATGCGGCCTTTGGGGCGCTCGTTCGCGCCCGGGAGGCACGGCAACCCCTCGACCTCGATCTCCCCGAACGGACAATCGAACTCAGCCCGAAGGGCATCGTCACCTCGGTCGCTTTCAAGGACCGCCTCGATGCCCATCGCTTGATCGAGGAATTCATGGTGCTCGCCAATGTCGCGGCGGCCAAGGCGCTCACGGGCAAAAGGACACCTCTTCTGTTCCGCGTGCATGAGGAACCGACCCCCGAAAAGCTCGACGCCCTGCGGGAGACGGCGGGGTCAGTTGGCCTTCCTCTGGCCAAGGGTCAGGTCTTGCAGACAAAGCACCTCAACCGGCTTCTTCATGAAGCCGAGGGCACCGACTTTGCGGAGATGATCAACATCTCCACCCTGCGGAGCATGACGCAGGCCTATTACGCCCCGCAAAACTACGGGCACTTCGGTCTGGCGCTGTCCCACTACGCGCATTTCACCTCGCCCATCCGGCGGTATGCAGATCTGATCGTGCACCGCGCGCTCGTCTCTGCCCATGGCTGGGGCCAAGACGGGCTGACGCCGGAGGAGATCGACCGGTTGGACCAGACGGCAGAGCATATCTCCGAGACGGAGCGCCGATCCATGCTGGCCGAACGCGACACGACCGACCGGTACCTGGCCGCGTATCTGAGCGACCGCGTCGGAAGCGAAATGACCGGCCGCATCTCTGGCATCGCAAAGTTCGGGGTCTTCGTGAAACTTGACGAGACCGGGGCTGACGGGATGGTCCCGATCCGTGAACTCGGGAACGAGTATTTTCACTACGATGCGGACGCCCACACCCTCACCGGGGCTGATAGCGGGCGGGAGATCGCGCTGGGCCAGCGGGCAACTGTGCGCCTCGCGGAGGCTGTGCCCGTGACCGGGGGCCTTCTTCTTGAAATGCTCGACATCGAGGGTGCGTCGCTGCCACGCGGGACCGCAAAGCCCGGGAAACCGCCGAAGCGAAAACTGCGGGCGGCGCGCAAGAAAGGGCAGAAAATCCGAAAAGTGACACGGCGTCGGCGGTAGGGTGCCCATGGCAGGATTTCCCCTTCCGCATACGCCTGTGCGAGCTACGCTAAGCCTATGCGCAAAGCGATCCTCTCCCTCGTTCTGTTGGCCGTGCCAGGCGCAGGCCTCTCCTCAACCATGGCGGCGGCACCGCCGACGGCTCCGGTAGGCGCGGCGGTTCCGGTGCAGGCGTCAAAGGAACAGGCCTTTCAGCAGTGGGTCCGGAATTTCAACGCGCGGGCGCTCTCGCGCGGGTTCTCGGAACGGCTCCTCGAGCAGGCGTTCCGGGGTGTGCGCTACAACACCGAGGTCATCGGGAAAGACCGCAATCAAGCGGAGTTTTCCCTGCCGATCTGGGACTACCTCGCGCGGCTCGTTTCCGACGATCAGGTCCGCAATGGCGAACGTGCCCTGCGCCGCCATCGCCGCGTCCTTGACCGGATAGAGGCGCGCTACGGGGTCGACAAGGAGGTCGTGGTGGCCGTCTGGGGCGCGGAGACGCGCTATGGCACCACGCGCGGCGACATTCCGGTGATCGAAGCTCTCGCAACGCTGGCCTTTGACGGGCGGCGCGGGCGCTTCTTCGAAGAACAGCTCTGGGAGGCTCTGCGCATCCTCGCACGGGGCGATACGACCGCGGCCAATATGCGTGGAAGCTGGGCCGGCGCCATGGGGCACACACAGTTCATTCCGACGTCGTTTCAGGCTTATGCGGTGGATTTCGACGGCGACGGGCGGCGCGATATCTGGGCCGATGACCCAACAGACGCGCTGGCCTCGACAGCCGCCTACCTGCAGCGCTTTGGCTGGCGCAAAGGGCAGCCCGTGGCGATTGAGGTGCGCGTCTCGCAGGGCTTCGACAGCGGGCTGGCGCGGCGGTCACTGACGCTGTCGCCCGCGCAATGGGCCGCGCGGGGCGTCCTCGGCCTCAACGGACAGGCAGTGCCAAATTACGGCCAGGCGAGCGTCTTTCTACCGGCCGGAACGCGCGGGCCCGCCTTCCTGATCTTCAACAACTTCAAGGTGCTTGAACGCTACAACGCCGCCGACGCCTACGTCATGGCAGTGGGACGACTGTCGCTCCGCCTCAAAGGGTTCGGACCAATAGAGGGCAACTGGCCCGTGGGGGAACGCCCTCTCAACCGCCGCGAGATCGAGGAGATGCAGCAGCGCCTGACGCGGGCGGGGTTCTCGACGGACGGTGCGGACGGGTTGATCGGGCCGAACACGACCAATGCGATCCGGAGCTACCAGCGTGCGCGAGGTCTCCCCGTGGACGGCTTCGCATCGCTGGAACTGCTGGAAAGCTTGCGCGCGCGGTGATGCGAGGGGCGCTGCCCCTCGCGCTCCCCGAAGTATGGTGCACAAAGAAAACGGGAACGGCCCCCGTATTAAGATTGTCGGAGGCTCTCTTGTCCGCGTCCGCTAGGAGGGCAGGACGAAGTCGGATTTCGCGTAGCCTTGCAAGTAGAGGAGCGCGGTGAGGTCGCCGTGGTTGATCCGCACGTCGCATTGCCCCTGCACAGAGGGTTTTGCGTGAAGCGCGACGCCAAGCCCCGCCCGACCCAGCATGCCAAGGTCATTTGCGCCATCGCCCACGGCGAGAATATCCGCGTCGCTGAGGTCGAGACGTGCCGTGAGCTCTTCGAGCGCGTCAACTTTCGCCTCGCGACCGAGGATCGGACGGGCAACATCGCCGCTAAGGCGGCCTCCGTCCTCCAGAAGCGTATTAGCCCGATGCTCGTCAAACCCGAGCCGTGCGGCCACACGTTCGGTAAAGAAGGTGAACCCGCCTGACACGAGGGCGGCATAGGCTCCATGGGCCCGCATCGTGGCTAGCAGCGTGGGACCGCCCTCCATCAACGAGATCCGCGTTTCAAAGACCTCCTGCAACGCTGCGAGCGGCAGACCTTTCAGAAGGCCCACGCGCTCGACCATCGCCTCTTCAAACCCCAGTTTGCCATCCATGGCGAGGGCGGTAATGGCGGCAACCTTCTCGCCAATGCCGGCATGGGCGGCCATCTCATCAACGCATTCCTGATGGATCATCGTTGAATCCATGTCCGCGATCAGAAGCTTCTTGCGACGCGGCCCTTCGGCAATGACGTTGACGTCCACCCCTTCTGGGTCGAGCGCCTGTCGCACGCCATCCGGGAGAGGGCCGTCGACCTCCGCGGCTTCGTTCTCCGCAAGCCAGCGTGCCGGTCCCGGGACACGCGCGACATGGTCCTTTGTCAGCATGCCGGGCTTTGCGATCAATACGACTGTCATAGCGACGCCCTACCCAGCGCGCGCCGCATCGCCAAGCGGAAACCGGGTTTCCGATGTGAACGGTGCCCATGGCAGCGCAGGCGCTTTTGTCTGTTGCCGCGCTGCCCCTAGGCCCTTACACGCGGCGGTGGGACACCTCTCCCCAACGAGAGGCGCATATCTGTAAGGGTAACACCGATGGCTCATGAAGCACCGGCAGCGCGGCCGGCTAACGCGCGTTTTTCGTCTGGCCCCTGCGCCAAGCCCCCCACGTTCTCACTCGATAAGCTGGCTGACGCGCCGTTGGGCCGCTCCCACCGCGCGGCTGTGGGCAAGGACAAGCTCAAGGCCGCGATAGAGCGTACGCGCGACATCCTCGGCGTCCCTGCCGATTACAAAATCGGAATCGTGCCCGCCTCCGATACGGGGGCCTATGAGATGGCCATGTGGAACCTCCTTGGGGAGCGTCCCGTGGACATGGTCGCATGGGAAAGCTTCGGCGCGGGCTGGGTCACTGACGCGGTCAAACAGCTCAAGATCGAGGCCGAGGTCCACACAGCTGACTATGGTGAGATCGTCGACATGGCCGCCCTGAATTACGACCGCGACGTGTGCTTTACGTGGAATGGAACGACCTCTGGCGTCCGCGTCGCCGGGGATCCGATCCCGGCGGATCGCGCGGGGCTCACGCTCTGCGATGCGACCTCCGCAGCCTTCGCCATGGACCTGCCTTGGGACAAGCTCGATGTCACGACGTTCTCGTGGCAGAAAGTTCTGGGCGGCGAGGCGGCCCACGGGATGCTGATCCTCAGCCCCCGCGCGGTGGCACGGCTTGAGAGCTACACGCCGCCCTGGCCGCTCCCCAAGATCTTCCGCCTGACAAAGGGCGGCAAGCTCATCGACGGCATTTTCACCGGCGCCACGATCAACACGCCCTCGATGCTCTGCGTCGAAGACTACCTGCATTGCCTGGATTGGGCCGAAAGCGTCGGCGGGCTGGACGGCCTTGTAGGCAGAGCCGCAACCAACGCCCAGGCGATCTGGGACTTCTGTGACGCCCGGGACTGGATCGCAAACCTCGCGACAGATCCCGCCACCCGCTCGACCACGAGCGTCTGCCTCAAGTTCACCGACCCGCGCATCACCGACGGCGCCGCATTTGCCAAGGCCGTCGCCAAGCGGCTCGAAACAGAGGGCGTGGCCTATGACATCGGCGCCTATCGCGACGCGCCTCCGGGACTTCGGATCTGGTGCGGGTCAACGGTAGAGACCTCCGACATCGAAGCGCTTCTGCCGTGGCTTGATGCCGCGTTCGACGCTGAGATTAACCTTTTGACGAAAGCCGCCTGACCCACCGCGCGTATGGCTGGTTTCTGTATCGTTTCTGTATCGGTTCTGGCCCAGCGCATTTCAGCGATTTCCGCTCCTTAACACTCCGTACGCACTCGCGGGCGACCGCCCGTTCATAGGACAAAGACATGCCCAAAGTACTCGTCTCCGACAAACTCTCGGAAACCGCCGTTCAGATCTTCCGCGACAGGGGGATCGACGTCGATTTCGAACCCAACCTCGGCAAGGACAAAGACAAACTCCTCTCCGTGATCGACCAATATGACGGCCTCGCCATTCGCTCTGCGACGAAGGCAACGGAGAAGATCATCGCCAAAGCCGCTAACCTCAAGGTCATCGGCCGCGCCGGAATCGGGACCGACAACATCGA
>JBCCPQ010000189.1:0-5827 GCA_039024825.1 Pseudomonadota bacterium | reverse complement strand
TCGCTCGCGAAGGACTTCCGCGAGGTCGAGCAGTTGCAGGTCTCCTCCAAGGGGCCGGGCGATTTCGTGAGCCGCGCCGATATCCGCGCAGAGGAGATCATTCGCGAGGAGCTCACCCGCGCGCGCCCGACCTACGGCTGGTTCGCTGAGGAAAGCGGCGAGACTCCGGGCGAGGATCCCACCCGCCGCTGGATTGTGGACCCTCTGGACGGGACGACGAACTTTCTTCACGGCCTGCCGCATTGGGCGATCTCCATCGCATTGGAGCACAAGGGTAAGATCGTCGCCGGTGTCGTCTATGACGCTGCCAAAGACGAGATGTACTTTGCTGAGAAGGGCCTGGGCGCGTTCATGAATAACGAGCGCCTGCGTGTCTCCGGGCGGCGCTCGATGATCGACTGCGTCTTCGCGACCGGGCTTCCTTTCGCGGGACGGAGCGACCTGCCCGCGACGCTTCAGGACCTCGCGCGCCTGTTGCCTGCCGTTGCCGGTGTGCGGCGATGGGGGACAGCGTCCCTCGATCTGGCCTACGTCGCCGCTGGCCGTTTTGACGGGTTCTGGGAGCGACGCCTGAAGCCGTGGGACATGGCCGCGGGTCTCATCCTCGTGCAGGAGGCGGGCGGTTTTGTGGAACCCCTCGCTCCGGGCGGTGACATCCTGGCCGACGGGGACGTGATCTGCGCCAACGACGCGATCTTTCCGGGCTTTGCAAAGGTCATTCGGGGCTGAAGCTTCGGTCTAAGCCTGCTTAGAACACGCAAGCCCCCTCCCCGCCTTACTTCCGGCGACGCCGTACCTGCGGAACGCCGGGCTTTGCAAAGCGATAGGTGGCCTCCGGGTGGGGCGGGTGGCCGTCCACATCCTCGTAATCCTTGCCGCGACGCCGCAGCCAGTGGGGCAGCGCCAGCGCGAACCCCGCCACGAAGCCCCCTGCATGGGCCCAATACGCCACGCCACCGCCCGCGGCCTGATCGGCCACTCCAGCGACGAGCTGAAAACCGAACCAGAGGCCGAGCATCACCCAGGCCGGGATCGGAATGATCCGGAAAAAGACGACAAAGATCAAAAGGATGTCCACCTTCGCGCGCGGGTAAAGGAGGAGGTAGCCGCCCATGACGCCCGCGATGGCACCTGATGCCCCTACCATGGGCACAAGCGACGAAGGGTTCACGACCACCTGCGCCCCGGCCGCGAGGATCCCGCTGGCCAGATAAAACAGCAAGAAGCCGAGGTGGCCGAAGGCGTCCTCCATGTTGTCGCCGAAGATCCAGAGGAAGAGCATGTTGCCCAGGATGTGCATCCAGCCCCCGTGCAGGAACATCGAGGTAATGACGTTGATGATATTGCGCCCATCGGCGAAGTCCCCGGGGACAAGGCCATATGCCTGAAAGAAGAAAAACAGTCGTTCTTCATCCCCGAAGAGCGGCAGGTAGCTCAGGAATACCACGGCGTTGGCAAGGATGAGCGCGTAGGTGACAAACGGCACCTTGTCGGAGGGGTTGTGATCGCGGATCGGAAACATGGCCCTAGAGAGGGCCGTGCTCGCGAGGGTGTCAACCCGCCTGCCTTGACGCGCGCGCGTGCGGGCGCACCATTGGGCCATGCGTCTGACCTGTCTTCTCGCGCTTCTCGCCGCGCCCGCCTTCGCTGAATGCCCCGCCAATCCCGACATCGCGGAGGCCGAGGCATTGCTTTACGCCCAGATCCAGGCGCTGCCCACCGGAGGCGGCGTGGGCCCCCTCAACGGAGAACTCTGGGCCCTTTGGACGAAGGCGCCCGACACTGCGGCCCAGGAATTGCTCGACGGCGGGATGGAGGCGCTGCGCCTCGGTGATTTCGGCTATGCCGCGCTCCAGCTTGATGAACTGATCGCCTACTGTCCGGACTACGCCGAAGGCTACAACCAGCGCGCCTTCGTCCACTACCTGCAATTCGAGTTCACGCCCGCCCTCGCGCGGCTGGAGGAGGCCGAAGCGCGCTCCCCCAACCACACGGGCGTTCTCACCGGAAAGGCGCTCACGCTCATCGGGCTTGGGCGCAATGACGAGGCGCAAGAGCCGCTGCGCCGCGCCGTGGCGCTAAACCCATGGCTCAGCGAACGCGCACTTTTGGTTGAGCCGCCCGGCGAGGAGCTTTAACGCGGGAGAACGGGTGCAGTCCCGGGCCCGCGTGGTGGAATGGTAGACACAGGAGACTTAAAATCTCTAGGCCGGAAGGCCGTGCCGGTTCGAATCCGGCCGCGGGTACCACAGCGCTTTGCACCGCCCGCCGCAAGGCGCGGCGCTGACGTCTTGAGGACGGGCGCGCTTCCGCATACGCCTCTGCGCAAAGGGGGGCGTCATGAAACCACTCACCGGTATCACCGTCGTGTCGCTGGAACATGCCATCGCTGCGCCGTTCTGCACGCGCCAGCTGGCCGATCTTGGCGCGCGCGTCATCAAGGTGGAGCGCCCCGGCGCGGGTGACTTCGCCCGTGGCTATGATGAACGGGCGCGGGGCATGTCATCGCATTTCGTCTGGGTGAATCGCGGCAAGGAGAGCCTCACGCTCGATGTCAAAGCGGCCCCAGAGGTTCTCTCTGCCCTCGTTGCTACCGCTGATGTCGTCGTCCAGAATCTCGCCCCGGGGGCCGCGTCCCGGCTGGGCCTCGGCTGGGAGGCGCTGCATTCGAAGCACCCCAAGGTGATCCTGGCTGATATCTCCGGCTACGGGCTCGATGGGCCCTACGCGCAGCGCAAGGCCTACGACCTGCTCATTGAGGCTGAGGCGGGGTTCCTTTCGCTCACGGGCACGCCGGAGGATCCTGCCAAGGCGGGCATCGCCATCGCTGACATCGCCGCGGCCATGTATGCCTATTCGGGTGTCCTTGCGGCGCTCATTGAACGGGGGCGCACGGGGCTGGGGAGCCACGTCGACATCTCCATGCTGGAGGCACTGGCGGAATGGACGGGGCATCCCCTGTATTATGCCATGGACGGGGCACCGCCGCCGCCGAGGACCGCCGCCTCCCATGCCTATATCCTTCCCTATGGCCCGTTTGAGGCGTCCGACGGCGAGGTGATCCTGCTCGGCGTCCAGAACGTGCGAGAATGGCAAAGCTTCGCGCGGGTTGTGCTGGAGCGGCCCGAGATGGCGGAGGACGCGGCGCTGGGCTCCATCACGGAGCGCTCCGCGCGGCGCGAGACCGTGCTGCCGGAGATCGCGGGGATCCTGAAGACCTTGACCGGGGCGGAGATGCAAGAGCGCCTCGAGCGGGCGAAGATCGGCTATGCCAAACTGCGCGACATGGCCGACCTCTGGGCGCATCCGCAGCTCGCCGCGCGGGGCAAATGGGGGCAGACGATGACCCCGATGGGGGCCATGCCTGCCCTTGCCCCGCCGGGCCGAAGCGCCGAGGCGCTGGGCGATGTTCCGGCCCTTGGCGCGCATACGGATGCGATCCTGGCAGAGATCGGGCTGAGCGGGTCAGAGATCGCGGCCCTGCGCCAGTCAGGTGCGGTGTAGCCCCGGGAGGGCGCGCAGTCTTGGAAAGACTGCGTCGTGCTACTGGTCGATCAGCCCGGCGGAATAGGCAATGGCCCGTTGGTAGTTACCGCTGTCATTCCAGACACTTAAGACGCGAAAGTTATCTGACCCGGGAGCGAAAGGCTGCCCGGCCCTCCAGCCGTTTTGCTGGAGCATATTCGCGGCTGTTGCCAAGGCGTCGGGTACATTAAGCGGGTCGGCGCGGCCGTCACCATTGGCGTCCACGGCGTAGAGCGCCCAGTTGCCCGCGAGAAACTGCATGTGGCCAAGCTCTCCCGACGGCCCGCCCTTGGAGGACGGCGTGATCACGCCCTGATCGACGAGGCGAAGCGCCGCAATCGCATGGGGCTCAAACCGCGGATGGCGGCGGCAATAGGAGGCCAGCGTCACCGACGCGCCCACGATGGGAGAGCCGCCGGTGTAGCCGCCCCAGGACGTCTCCAGACCCCAGATCGTTGCAAGGATGGAGGCAGGCACGCCAAAGCGGTTTTCGATGGCTGCGAAGGTCTTGGGGTTGTTTGCAATCTTGCGTTTCGTCAGAGCCACGAAGTTGGCCGCCGTCGATCCGGAGCGCTTCGCCAGAAACTCAGCCGGGTCACCCTGGAGCGTCCCTGTCTGCGTGGACGGGCGGCTCTCGAAGCGCCAGGTGATGTCCGACATGCGCGCGCTGCTCAGGGCCTGGAGGCCCGCAGAGCCCACACCCGCCGCCTGCGCATCAGCCACAAAGCGCTGTTTGTAGGCGGAAAAGCTGCCCTTGTCGGTAATGCAGGTGGCCGCGCTCGCTGAAATCGGGGCAAGGGCGAGGGCCAGAAGTGCGATGAGGCGCATGTAGATCGTCTCCTGATGTGTAGATCGCAGGATAGACTAACTTCCTTCTGCGAAGGAAGTTACCAAATCCTCTTCTGCGAAGAGGTGATCCGAGCTTCGCAGAAGCGAGTGGGTTAAGATCATTCGCAGAATGATCTTAGTGTCGGACGCCGGAGAACCTCTGGGCCCAGTCTTCGCGTTGCTCGTCCGTGATTTTGGCGAAGAGGACCTCGGGCACGGTGAATTCGTGGCCTGCAGGAAGGGCTGTCAGCGCCTCCGCCACGTCGTCGGGCCAGCTGGTATCGAGCGTGTTCATGCCCGACAGCATCGAGGCGGCGGCGGTGGGTATGAATGGCGCGCTCAGGACCGCGTAGACGCGGATCAGGTTCAGCGCGAGGCGGACTTGCGCGGCGGCCTGATCGGGGTCTTCCTTGAAGGTGGACCAGGGCGCAACCTCTTGCAGGTATTCGTTGCCGAGCACCCAGCAGGCGCGCAGCTCTGCGGCCGCGCGGCGCACTTCGATCTTCTCCATTGCGGTCTCATAGGCACGTATGCGCGCGGCGAGATCCGCGATCAGCTGCTCCTCTCTCGCGCCATAGGACCCGCCGTCCGGCACGGCCTCTGAGAACTTGGAGCGGCAGAACTTCGTGACGCGGCTGACGAAGTTACCGAGTACGTCGGCGAGGTCCTTGTTCACGCCCTCCTGGAACCGCGGCCATGTGAATTCGCTATCCGATGTCTCGGGCGCATTGCTGAGCAGCCACCAGCGCCAGTAATCGGCGGGCAGGATCTCCAGCGCCTGATCCATGAAGACGCCGCGACCCTGCGAGGTCGAGAACTGCCCGCCGTCATAATTCAGGTAGTTGAACGACTTGATGTAATCGACGAGCTTCCACGGCTCGCCGGAGCCCAGGATCGTGGCCGGGAAGGACAGGGTGTGGAAGGGCACGTTATCCTTCCCCATGAACTGGTAATAGGTCACGTCACCCGCGCCTCTGTCGGTGCGCCACCAGCGCTCCCAATCGTTTGCGTCGCGTTCCTGGGCGCAGGCGATGTATTCGATGGGCGCGTCGAACCAGACGTAGAAGACCTTGCCCTCCATGCCGGGCCAGTCCTCTGTTCCGCGCTTCACCGGCACGCCCCAGTCGAGGTCGCGCGTGATGCCGCGATCCTGCAGCCCGTCCCCGTCATTGAGCCACTTCTTCGCAATCGACGTCGTCAGCACCGGCCAGTCCGTCTTGCTGTCGATCCAGTCGGACAGCTGATCTTTCATGGCGGCCTGCCGCAGGTAGAGGTGCTTTGTTTTGCGAACCTCGAGGTCGGTGGAGCCTGAGATGGCCGAGCGCGGCTCGATCAGGTCCGTGGGGTCCAGCTGTTTCGTGCAGTTCTCGCACTGGTCGCCGCGCGCCTTGTCATAGCCGCAGTTCGGGCAGGTGCCTTCGATGTAGCGATCGGGCAGATAGCGGCCGTCGGCGTTCGAATAGACCTGCTCCTC
>JBCCPQ010000188.1:0-5855 GCA_039024825.1 Pseudomonadota bacterium | reverse complement strand
GAAACGGCGGGTCTTCAGGATGCCGCCGCCGAAATGTGGGAGCGCCACTGCCAGATCTCCACCCTGATTGATTTCCGTATAGGGCGCACAGGTGAGGCCAAGATCGGTGAGGAAGTCCTTCTCCGTCAGCCGGTCCTGTGACGTCGCCAAGGCGCGCCGGTTTGGGTGGATCGGGCAGGCGGCTTCAATGGCGTCGAGGGCGGCGGTGGGGATGTTCTCGAACTCGTACGTGACGACATCGCAAGCGCCCGCGAAGCGGCGAAGGGCCTCCACATCATCATAGGCTGCACTGTCCAGTGCGGTCGCCACATGACCGGCGGGGGCCTGCGGGTCGGGGTCGAAGACGCGCGTTTGAAAGCCCAGCCGGGACGCCGCCACTGCGAGCATGCGCCCGAGCTGGCCACCGCCAAGGATCCCGATGGTGGCGCCGGGGGCTAACCTCATTCCGGTACCTCGGGGATGGACGCGCTGAGCGCCGCGCGCCAGTCTGCCAGCCGACCAGCCAAGGCCTGGTCGCTCAAGGCGAGGATTTGCGCGGCCATGAGCCCCGCATTAACCGCGCCCGCCTCCCCTATCGCCATGGTCGCCACAGGATACCCGCGAGGCATCTGGACAATGGAATAGAGGCTGTCGACACCTTGCAGGGCTTTGGTCTGGATCGGGACCCCAATCACAGGGAGCGTCGTCTTCGAAGCGACCATCCCCGGCAAATGTGCTGCGCCGCCGGCACCTGCGATGATGACTTTGATCCCGCGGTCCTCTGCCGTGGTGCCGTAGTCCCAAAGCCTGTCCGGCGTCCGATGGGCAGATACGATCCGAGCCTCGTGGGCAACCCCTAGTTCAGTCATCACCGCAGCTGCTTTCTCCATCGTGGGCCAGTCCGATTGGCTGCCCATGATGATCCCGACCTCTGGCATGGCGTGTCACCCCCCTCGTGGAGAGGCGGTTATAGCCGTGGCCGCAGGCGTGGCAACCTCAGGCGATGATGTCGGGAGTGATCTGGTCTTCGATCCTGGCGATGCGATCTTTCAGCGCGAGCTTTTGCCGCTTGAGGCGCTGCAGAGTGAAGGGATCTATGCCTTTGTCGCGCAGCTCCTCGATCTCCGCGTCGAGCGCGCGGTGCTGGGCCTTGAGAACGGCGTGTTCGGCCTTAAGCACGGCCTCGCGATCCATCTTGCCAGAGTTCATGTGGCGTTCCGCTGCATGGCTTTAATGGTCGATATATCAGGTCTCCATGCGTCATTGCAAAGGGGCAGGCCCTTGTGATTTCGCCAATTCTGCCCATATTTTCACTAAACGGGTCGCCGCGTTCGGGACCCTGCCACGGCATGTCGCTTACGCGAAAGGACACCGCCAATGACCAAACTCACGTTGGGCACGCATCCCTACCTTCTGGGCTTTGATCAGCTCGAACGGCTGGTGGAGCGGACGGCAAAAACCGGAAATGACGGTTATCCGCCCTATAACATTGAGCAGACATCAGAGAATTCCTATCGCATCACGCTCGCATTGGCGGGCTTCTCGCAGGGAGATCTTCAGATCACCGTTGAAGACCGACAGCTCGTCATCCGCGGCCGTCAACGCGATGATACGGACGGACGTCTGTTCCTCCATCGCGGCATCGCTGCACGCCAGTTCCAGCGAGCTTTCGTTCTCGCCGAAGGCGTAGATGTGGGCGAGGCGATCATGGAGAACGGGCTCCTTCACATCGATTTGACCCGGGCCGTGCCCGAGAAGGTCGTGCAAACCATCGAGATCAGGAAAGGTTAACGTCATGAACGCGAAGTATGATTTCCCCGATGGGGCCGAGTCCCTGGTCTATGTGAAAGCTGTCGAGGTCGCATCGCTGCCAGACGATGTCCGTGCGGAGGCGGGGGACAGGGAACACCTTTACGCCGTCCACAATTCAGAAGGAGAGCAGCTGGCCCTTGTGGCCGACCGCAAGCTCGCCTTCCTCCTCGCGCGCCAGAATGATCTGAGCCCGGTGACAGTGCACTAAAGAAATCGGAAGACCAGCGTCGCGGCCTATCACATGGGCGCGACGCACAATCGGCGCGCTTGGCACGGAAGGGTGGCCGCGCTTAGGCTCCTGAGCAAAGGAGATTTCCATGCTCAGATTCCTCGTACCCCTCGCCTTCGCCGCCTCTATGTCCGTCGCGCAGGAGGCGGAGGTGACGGAACCACCCATGACCGTGCAGCGTGTTGAGACGATTGCAAAGGCGCTCGACCCCGAAGCGCAACTCGGCATCAACGGCGTTCAGCTTACCATCGCGGATGTTCCGGTCCTCATCGTCATGGACCCGTTTGCGGACAGGATGCGGGCCATGGTGCCGATCCGAGATGCCTCAGGCATGACGGGAGAAGAACTGGCGCGGGTGATGCATGCCAACTTCGATACCGCCCTTGATGCCCGCTACGCCATCGCACAGGGGCGGCTTTGGGCTGTGTTCATTCATCCCCTGTCGCCGCTGGAGCGGGACCAGCTTATTTCTGGCCTCGGACAGACGGTGAATATCGCCTTGACCTACGGGTCGGCTTATTCCGGTGGAGCGCTGAGCTTTGGCGGCGGCGACAGTGGGGCACTACTTCTGAAGGATCTCTTGGAGCGCGGTCAGGAGCTATAAGACGCTTCTGCGAAGCGTCTTAACTCAAGGCTCTTCTGCGAAGAGCAGTAATGAGCTTCGCAGAAGCGAATGACCTAAGATCCTTCGCGAGAAGGATCTTAATTTCCGTAAGCGACGCTTGGGAGCCAGGTTGTCAGCCAGGGTAACTCAAACACGATGAAGAGGCCGAGAAGCTGTAGCATCACGAACGGGATGATCCCGCGGTAAATGTGTCCGAGATTCACGCCAGGCGGGCACACCCCCTTCAGGTAAAACAGGGCAAAGCCCACGGGCGGTGTCAGGAACGAGGTTTGCAGCGTCACAGCCACAAGGATCGCGAACCACACCACTTGCGCGTCGTTGATTGTGCCGTAATCGGGGACCGCAAGCTCCAGCCCCTGAATGATTGGCAGCATAAGCGGCATGATGATCAGCGTGATCTCGATCCAGTCGAGCAGGAAGCCAAGGATGAAAACGATGAAGAGGATGAAAGCCACAACAAGGTAAGGGTTATCGAACACGCCCGCCACCATGTGCTCCACGACCTCATCGCCGCCATAAAGTCGGAGTACATAGGCAAAGAAGTTGGCCGCCAGAAAGATGCCGAGGATGTAGCCTGCGGTGTTCAGCGTGGATCGAGAGACTTCCCGCAGAACCTTCCACGAAAAACGTCCATAGGCCACCGCCAGCAGCGTGGCACCAAGAGCGCCGAGGCCAGACGCCTCAGTTGGTGTGGCCAGACCCGCAAAAATCGATCCCAACACGAGAAGGATCAGGAACATCGGCGGGATGACGGACAACAGCACGTCTTTGACCACCGTCCAGTCCACCGCCTCCGTATTCTCCGGCACGGGCATGTCCTGGGGCCGGACGAGCCCATAGATCACGATAAAGACGATGTAGAGCGCCCCGAGGATCAGCCCGGGAAAGAGTGCTCCCATGAAGAGATCGCCCAGCGAAATCGCAAGCTGGTCGGACATGATCACCAGCATGATCGACGGGGGAATTAGGATCCCCAACGTACCGGCGGACGCAATCGTGCCCGTGGCGATGGGTTTCGAATAATTCTGCGCCATCATCGCCGGAAGGGCCATGACCCCAAGAAGCGTCACTGAGGCGCCAATCACGCCCGTGGAGGCCGCCAGGATGATCCCGATCAGCAAAACCGTCAGCGACAGGCCGCCTTTTAGGCCGCCAAAGAGCTTTTGCATCGACTGCATCATCCGCTGTGCCACGCCCGACTGGTCGAGCATGAGCCCCATGAAAATGAACATCGGTAGCGCCACGAGCACTGGGCTCTGCACGATATTGCCAAATATGCGCGAGGGCAGGGTCCCCATTTTGCGCCAGTCGATCCCTATTCGGTCGAACTCGATCACATCGCGGAATGAGCTCCGGAAGGGATCAAGGAAGACGAGCGCAAACACGTAGAAAATAAGCGCGACCCCGACGAGGGCCATGGCGACAGGTACGCCGCGAAACAAAAGCACGATGAACGTGCCAAAGATCACAGCGACCATCAGCTCATTGAGCGTGAGAACCTGCCCAATGGCTTCTAGAATGAACATCAGCGCGCCCTCCGCGCGTAAAGAACGCTGCCAAGAACCGCAGTGAGCACAAGGGCGATCCAGACAGTGTAATGGGACTCGTAGGGCCCGAACTCAAACTCACCCATGAGATAGCCGTTGCGCGGGATTGCGCGCGGGGCGAGGTCCGGCTGTGTCAGCCGGGTCGCCCACCAGAGCGCGTAGAAGAGTGCCAGATTAATAAGGAGGATTACGCTCGGCAGCATCCAGATCAGGCGTGACCAGCCATCATGGCGGCCGTCTTCGCCCAAGAGGCGCAGCAGTCGGGCGACGATTGCGGCCCCGATAACGATGAAGCTGAGGTTCATGAGGATCTTGAGGATCCACAGATTGTGGAGGCCATTTGGCGAAGAAGAGCCTTCCATCGCCTGTACGGACGACACGGCGTAGTGAAACGTCACGTCCCAGCAAAGAATGCAGAAGGGCAAGAAAAGCCACCCGAGCGCGAAAAGGTCGATCCGTCGCTGCTTTGGTTTCTCGAAACCGTCATAGAAGATGTCGACGCGAACGTGGCTGTTGGTGGTCACCGCATAGGCCACCCCGACGAGGCAGGCGATGCCATAGATCCACCACTGCATGTCGTCGAGCCATGCCTGGTTGCCGGGTCCGACGCCCATACGGCCGAAGTTTCGCAGGAAGACCTGTGCAACGATGACGAGCATCAGGATCGGAAAAAGCCAGGCAACGACATTACTCAGCCCGACTATCGCGCGATCCCCGCCGTTATGGCTCTCGCGGTCCACGTCTCCGGGATCGGATATGGACGCGATTTCATCGGGTGTCAGTGTCATGGAGCTCCCCTTCACCCACGTGCGGTGGGTTGAAAACCCACCTTACGCCAATTCACGCAAGGCGGGTTTCAAACCCACCCGCCTCAAAAGAGGCAGGTGGCAGCGCCCCGAAAAGGGGCACCGGATTTCAGGTGATTAGTTGCGCGGACGCGGCAGGTAGATGTTCTCGTTCCACGTGCTGTAGCCCTCGCGGAACTCCTGCAGATCGGCCCAGACGCGCGCGAAGAATTCGTCCTCGGCAGCAAGTTCACCGGCGACCTCGTTCCAGGTCGCTTCGAACACGTCGAGCTGTTCCGGCGTCCAGTTCTTGATCGTCACGCCGTTCTCTTCGGTGTTTGATACCATCGCCGCATAGTTCGTGGCTTCGCCTTCAGCGTAGTTCGTCGTTACGTTCGCAAGGCAGGCTACTTCGATCTGCTTCTGGGACCGCTCATCCAAGTCTTCCCAGACGTCCTTGTTCACGAGAAGCTCAAACATCGTTGCGGGCTGGTGCCAGCCGGGGAAGTAGTTGAACTTCGCGATCTTGTAGAAGCCAAGGCGCGCGTCGATCCGCGGCATCGAGAATTCGGTCGCGTCGATCGCGCCGCGTTCCAGAGCAGGGAAGATGTCGCCGGCCGCGAGTAGCGAGGTGGACACGCCCAGACGCTGCATGACCTCGGCGCCGAGGCCGAAGAAGCGCATGTTGAGGCCCTCGAGGTCCTCAAGGCTCGTGATCTCTTCCTTGAACCAGCCGGAGGTCTCGGGCGAGATAATCCCGCACGGCATGACCTGCACGTTAAAGCCGTTCATGTCATAGAGCTCCTGCCAGAGCTCCCCACCATCGTCGTAGAGCATCCATGCTAGGAACTCGCCCGCCTCGGGGCCGAAGGGCACGG
>JBCCPQ010000187.1:0-5881 GCA_039024825.1 Pseudomonadota bacterium | reverse complement strand
CGTTGATGGAGGCCGATGCGGAGGTTCTCACCGTGGAGTTCAAGACCTCGCTCCTCGCTCCCGCGGCGGGCGAACAGTTCCGCTTTGAAGGGCAGGTCATCCGCGCCGGGCGAACGCTTTTATTCACCGAGGGACGCGCTGAGGCAGATGGCAAGCTCATCGCGACGATGACGGCGACTATGATGGCCGTGAAAGGCCTTCGACCGGGTGGGGGCTAAAACGTCGGGACGCATGTAGGTTGGCCAGCGCGATAACCATCATACCAGAAGCTACGAGGCCGAGCGCCCAGAGGCCAAGAGTAGAAATCGTAAGTGCCCCAACTCCGGAACCCAGCGCCGACCCTATGTATATTGCCGACGCGTTGAGGGCGAGCGCCAAAGGTGCCTGGCTGCCACAGAGTTCAACAAGGCGGAGTTGTTGCGCCGCCCCAAAACTATGGCAAATCGTAGACAGGATCAGCGTCCACGCAAAAAGAAGCAGCGCGGGGATCGGAAGAAACGAATAAACTGGCAAGATGGCGATCTGGAGCGCGGTGAGCCAAAGAAGCGTGCGTCCAGCCCCGAAACGGTCAGCCAACTCACCACCAATGACGCTGCCAAGCACAGCGCCGATGCCGAAGACCGCAAGAAGGGTGGTGATGCCTGTACGGTCAAATCCCATAGTCTCACTCAAGAGCGGCGCGATGTAAGTATAGAGGACAAAGATCGCCGCAAGAAACGTCGCAGAAAAGGCGATGGCCAACATCATTCGCCCGTTTCTGAGCACATGCTTGAGATCAACAAGCGACGTAGCCTGGAAGGACAAGCCTCTCGGCACAACCGCCCAAAGGAGGACCGCGGCACATAGTGCGAGCGCCACAACGACAACAAGTGCTGCGCGCCAGCCAAATGTGTAGGCCACCCAAGGGCCAACCGGCAGCCCAAGTGCTTGGGACAGCGTGATCCCAAGGAATGTGATGGCAAGGCAACGGGCTCTTTTCTCTTGCGGGGCTAAACCAGCTACTACGGCAGAAGTGACAGGCGTTACGACGCCCGCACCGGCGGCCGCCAGGATCCTGCTGCTTGCGAGCATCTCGAAACTAGCCGCGAGTGCTCCGATCAGGGACGCAAAAGCAAAGACAAGGAGCCCCCCGGTCAGCACTGCGCGACGTCCAAGGCGGCCAGTGAGGGCAACAAGGATCGGCGACAAAGGAGCGTAGGCCAAAGCGTATACCGTCAGGAGCGTTCCGGCTGTGCTTGGCTTCACGTCTAAGCCACTTGCGACGGGCTCAATGATGCCGATCACGACGAATGCGCCCATGCCGACCACGAAGTTGGCCAAGGCAAGTGTAAACAGGAGTTGTCGGGTGAGAGGGCCGTCCATCACCATCAGGATCGACCGGCGGAAGAACAGTTCAAGTCTGTGTGCAGAAGTATGCAATAGAATTTATTCAAGATGCTGATTTTAAATAACTAATTTCCTTGTATTTGGGCTGGATCGTTCGCTGTGTTTCCGATAGGAAATTTCATGAAGCGATAGATTAGGAAGCAGTACCGCCATGCCCGCCTATAACAAGACGTTCGAATTAACGATCGAGGACTTGGATCTCATCGAAACGGCTCTCTATCGCAAGAAGGCTGACCTCTCGGCGCAGCGTTTGGAGGTAAAGCGCGACGATAACTGCTCGCATGAGATCGATGGGAAGATCCGAGAGATCGCCGCGCTTCTGGGCAGACTTCACAACCAGAAGCTTTTCTATCGACCAAAGCATGGCGTCTACGTGGGCGGCTAGCCGCGGCCGCTATTCATCCCTGCCGCCTTCGTTTGATCCATCTACTTTCTTTGCGAGGCGTCTTGCGGTTGGCGCGTTCGGGCGGATTAGGCGCATAACATGATGTTCGTGGCCGTCGATTTTCCTCCAGAGGTCATGGCGCGCAACCTAGCATCACATGTGGTTCGTTAAGCGACGTCTAAATGCTGGCGAGCCCGCGGCTATAGACAAACCGTCTGTGGCTTCGGGGCAAGTGTATGCTTAACCGCGTATACGGACAGAGCCGATTGCTCTACGAAGCTCAGGAAATTACTCGGTAACGGGGGGGCTGTGGCAGGTTTGGAGTACCTAGAGACACAACACGGGCGACGAATTGCTTATCACCGAACCGCCGGTGCCGGCCCCGGGATCGTATTCCTCGGTGGCTTTGCCTCTGACATGACAGGAACAAAAGCAACGCATCTGGAGACATGGTGCAGGGCCCGCGGACACGCTTTCCTGAGGTTCGACTATTCCGGTCACGGGTCATCCTCTGGCAGGTTCGAGGATGGGACGATTGGCGCATGGGCGCAAGATGCGGAGGAAGCGATTGCAAGACTCACTGACGGCCCGCAAGTCCTCATTGGGTCGTCGATGGGCGGTTGGATCTCTCTTTTAATGACAAAGTGGATGCCGAAGAAGGTCGCTGGCCTCATCACCATCGCTGCTGCGCCCGATTTCATGGAAGACAGTTACTGGGCGGGCTTTTCAGAGCCTCAGAGGGCGACGATTATGCGGGAGGGACGGATCGAAGTCCCGTCCGACTATGGGTCGCCGTACGTTATCACCCGATCAATGATCGAAGACGCAAGGCAGCACCTCGTCCTGCGGGAACCGCTAGCACTGACGATGCCTACAAGGATGCTTCAAGGCTCTGCAGACGATGTCGTGCCCGTTTCGGGCGCAACGATCCTGTTAGATCATGCCAGCGGAGAGGACATCCGGCTGATCGTGCAAAAGGGGGCAGACCATAGCTTTTCGAGCCCAAGCGCTCTGGCGTTGCTCGAGGACGCCACGCTTAACGTACTGGAGGCGCTGAGCGCGACCTGAACGATCTGCCGGACGCCTTTTGTGACGCGATGTTTTCTTTGGCGTCCTCGCGGGAAGTCGCTAGCGTCTCGCGAAAAGCGCGGGAGGGAACATGTCGCTTTCTACGGGTCAAAAGGTCGGCTGGGGATTGGCTGACATGGGCATTGTTGTCTTTGTCATGGTCAAACAACTCTTGGTGCTCGATTTTCTAACGAACTACCTTGGCGTGCCTGTGCAGATTGCCGGGCTCGTGACCACGGGCATTCTCGTCTTCGACATCATCACGGACCCCGTTGTGGGATACATGTCAGATCGTACTCATACCCGATTTGGCCGCCGCGCCCCATGGATCGCGACTGGAGCGATCGTCCTCGTTGCCGGGATGATCGGCATGTTCGCTGCACCAGAAGCCGTGAACGGGAGCTGGGCCGGGCCTGTTACATGGCTCGGGCTGTTCTTTGTTCTCGCCACAGTTGGGTTCACTATGGCCGCAATCCCTTACGCGGCCACGGCGGGGGAGATGACCGAGGACCCGGCAGAGCGATCTCGTATGTTGGCCTGGCGCATGGTTTTCGCCTCACTTGGGATCTTGATTGGTGGTGGTCTTGTGCCGATGCTTGCCGGTGGCACGCGGGAAGGGCACTTGAGCGCCGTCATCATGATCGCTCCGCTCGTGTTGCTTTCGATTTGGGCGTCACTTTTCTTTACGCGCAACACCCCACGGATCGAAAAACCGTCTTCGGTGAGCCCATCGCGGATGCTGGCATATGTGTTCGGAAACAAACCCTTCATAGTGCTCGTGGTGCTCTACGGAATTATGACGATGTCCATTGCGCAGATCACTGCAGGTATGCCTTTTGCTGCCAAATACCTTGTGTCTGACGGGGCGGGTTCCCCTGCCGGAACTGTTGGGGGCGGTTTGCCGATTTTGACGCTTCTTTTTGCGCCATTTGTCATTGGGGCAATGATCTCTCAGCCCATCTGGGCCACGATCTCAATCCGTGCGAGCAAGCTGACCGCGATCCTGTCTGGGGTCGCCTTTTATTGCATCGTGCTTTTTGGCCTTTGGCTCGCTTTGCCGTCATCGAGCCTGCCGGTCATGGTGGCTCTAATGCTAGCTGCAGGGATCGCAAACGGCGCTTATCAGGCCGTGCCGTGGGCGATGTATCCAGACCTCATGGATGTCACGCGCGAGGAAACTGGGGAAGCCATTGAAGGCGCCTTCTCGGCGGTATGGCTTTTTGGTCAGAAAGTGGCGAACGCTCTCGCCCCGGCTGTACTTGGGGCCATTATAGCTGCGCGTGGGTGGCAAGAGACCACTGAAGGCGTCGTTGATCAGACGCCTGAAGCCTTAGCGGCGCTCGAAGGTGCGATGACGATTGTTCCTATCGCAATCTTCGTCGTTGCGATCTTCGGTTTCGTGATTGTTTACCGGCCCATGGCAGCGCGGTTTCTCACTAGGGTGGCGTGACTTTTGCATACGTTTGCAAAAAGCACTTGAGGCGACCGGTGGCTCAGGTATCTTCGATCAGACTCACGTAACAGGAGGACGGCATGGCGGAGTATCTGAAACGCGGTAAATCAGCGGATGAGCGGGCAGAAGACGATGCCAAAGTGCGGGGTATTGTTGAGGGTATCCTCGGCGATATCCAGGCACGCGGCGACGCAGCTGTTAAGGATCTCAGCGCAAAGTTTGACAAGTATGAGCCCAAAGAGTTCAAACTGACCGCGTCCGAGATTGAGGCCGCGATGCAAAAGGTCTCCACTCGCGAGATGGACGATATCCGGTTTGCGCAGGCTCAGATCCGGCGCTTTGCAGAGGCGCAGCGCGCTTCAATGACGGATGTCGAAGTGGAGACGATGCCGGGTGTTATACTGGGGCATAAGAATATCCCGGTGAATTCTGTGGGCTGCTATGTGCCGGGCGGGAAGTTCCCCATGGTGGCGTCGGCCCACATGTCTGTGCTCACGGCGAAAGTGGCGGGTGTGAAGCGTGTCGTCGCATCGGCGCCCCCGGTCAACGGCGCCCCGCATCCGGCGATCGTGGCCGCTATGCACGAGGGTGGGGCGGATGAAATTCTTGTTCTTGGCGGTGTGCAGGCTGTGGGTGCCATGGCACTTGGTACGGAGTCCATACAACCAGTCGATATGTTGGTGGGGCCGGGCAACGCGTTCGTGGCTGAGGCCAAGCGACAGTTGTTTGGGCGTGTAGGTATTGATCTCTTTGCGGGTCCGACAGAAACCTGCGTGATTGCCGACGAAACGGTGGATGGGGAGATGTGCGCAACTGACCTACTCGGTCAGGCGGAGCATGGCTACAACTCGCCAGCGGTGCTGATCACGAATTCCCGAAAGCTCGCCGACGACACGATGGCAGAGATCGACCGGATCCTCACAATACTTCCGACTGCAGAGACTGCGCGGGTCAGTTGGGATGAATATGGCGAAGTCATTTTGTGTGACAGTTATGAGGAAATGCTGGAAGTGTCCGAGGACATCGCCTCTGAGCATATCCAGGTCATGACAGACCGCGATGATTGGTTTCTGGAGAACATGACCTCCTACGGAGCGCTTTTCCTCGGGCCGCGCACGAATGTTGCAAACGGCGACAAGGTCATTGGCACCAACCACACGCTGCCGACGAAGAAAGCCGGACGCTATACCGGTGGGCTTTGGGTCGGGAAGTTCATCAAGACCCATTCGTATCAGCGCGTGGTTACCGACGAGGCAGCGACGCTTGTAGGCGAATATGGCTCACGGCTTTGCATGCTTGAAGGCTTCGTCGGGCACGCGGAACAGTGCAACGTGCGCGTGCGTCGTTACGGTGGCGTGAATGTGCCTTACGGCGAAGGAGCACCCTACAGAGACGCTGCTGAGTAATCCCGGGTTTGGGTAGGCCCGCCCACCCACCCCTTTTCGGGGGCGCTGCCCCCGGAAAGGGGTGGGTGGGCGGGCCCACCCAAACCCGGGATTACTCAGCAGCGTCTCTATAGGGTGCTCCTTCGCCATAAGGCACATTCACACCACCGTAACGACGCACGCGCACGTTGCACTGTTCCGCGT
>JBCCPQ010000186.1:0-5908 GCA_039024825.1 Pseudomonadota bacterium | reverse complement strand
GAGGGACCGGTTGTGCACCTGGCAGGGGTGATATCGACCAAAGTGTCGAATGTCATAGGTGCCAACGCGATCACCGGTCGCGACCTTCTTGGCTGCGCCGTTGCGGCGGCGGTTTCGGCCTCGTTCAACGCACCAATTGCAGGTGCTCTTTTCGCGCTTGAGGTGATACTTCGCCACTTTGCACTTCACGCGTTTGCGCCCATCGTTATCGCTTCCGCTGCGGGCACCGTCGTCTCTAGGCTTTGGTTCGGGGACATCACGGAGTTCGCCCTCCCGCAGATGAACACTCTGGCGTTCTATGTGGAACTTCCGGCCTTCATGCTCCTCGGCCTTGTTTCTGGCCTCGTGGCCGTGGTCCTCATGCGCACGATTTTCTGGTTCGATGAGCTGGGGACTGCAGGCCACGGCTGGACCGGGCTACCGCGCTGGACGCGCCCTGCGATGTCGGGAGCAATGCTTGGAGCGATCGCGATCTTTTATCCCCACATCATCGGCGTGGGGTATGAGACAACGACGGCGGCGCTCTCGGGGAACCTCCTGCTACACGAGGCGATCGTCTTTTGCATGCTCAAGATCGTAGCCGTCGCCATTACCATGGCGGGCCGCATGGGGGGCGGGGTCTTTTCCCCTTCTCTTATGGTGGGCGCGCTCACGGGGCTTGCCTTTGGCATCGTTGCAACGGGCATCTTCCCGGATGTCTCAGGATCGGCCACCCTTTACGCCCTGGCCGGTATGGGGGCGGTGGCCGCCGCTGTGATGGGAGCACCGATCTCAACAACGCTCATTGTGTTTGAGCTTACCGGCGACTGGCAAACTGGCCTTGCCGTGATGGTGGCGGTCTCGCTGTCAACGGCGGTCTCAGGCGGCCTTGTGCACCGTTCTTTCTTCCTCAGTCAGATCGAGAGGCGCGGCGTTCACCTTGCGGCAGGACCGCAAGCTTATCTCTTGGCCACCTTCGGCGTTCTGCAGATCATGCGTCGTCCCGATCATCCTCGCGCGGCGCCGGAGGCGCGTTGTAAGAAACTCATTGCCGATAGCCTCTATGTTACCGACACCGCCACACTAGAGACGGCAATGCCGATCTTTGAGCAGACTAACGAAGTTTTCCTGCCAGTGGTTTCGCTCAAAGACGAGCAACCCACATTGATCGGTGCGCTCTTTCAGGTGGATGCGTTAAAGGCCTACAATCGCGCGCTTGCTGCGACAGCGGCCGAGGAACACAGCTAGATCTTCTCCACCGTCACGTCTTCATGCCCAAAGGCGAGGTGTCCGGCGATCTCGGAGACGCCTTCCAACGGTGTCTCGTAGGACCAGACGGCGTCTTTCAGGGTTGTCGACTTCGTTACTATGTCAAAATAGGACGCGTCGCCTTTGTGCGGGCAATGCGTGCTTTTGTCAGAGGCATCAAGGAACGCCATGGCGATATCGCCCCGTGGGAAATAAATCACCTCGGGGTAGCTTCCTTCTGCCAGCTCAAGCGCATTCTTTGACTCTCCAATGACCGCGCCGCCGACGCGCACGCTCCAAGTGCCGGGGGCTTTCCTGATTTTGATGTGGTCTGCCATGGCTGCCTCCTCATTCTGCCGGTGCGGTCTGTCGGATCTATATGACACTTACGTGTCAGAGAGAAGCGCAGGCACCTGCCATCCACGTCGCAGCCCTATCGCTGAGCTGTCCAGCCACGCGGCGGGCACATTCAGCATGGTAAGTGTTGATCCAGGCCGTTTCGCCCGCGCTCAGCATGCCCGGAACGATAAGACGGCGGTCGATAGGCACATAGGTCAGCGTCTCGAAGTCGAGCCATGAGCGGTCATCTGCGCCGGGAAGGGCGGGGGCCTCGCGCACGACGATCAGGTTCTCGATGCGGATGCCAAATGCGCCCTCGCGGTAGTAGCCGGGCTCGTTCGACAAGATCATCCCGGGTTCCAGCGGCAGGGTTGAGACACGGCTGATCCGCGCGGGTCCTTCGTGGACGGACAGGTACGAGCCCACCCCATGCCCCGTACCATGGTCGTAGTCGAGCCCGGCCATCCAGAGCTGTGCACGCGCAAGTGCGTCTATATGGGCCCCGGCCACTCCGCGCGGGAATCGGATCCGAGAGAGCGCGATCATGCCCTGCAAGACCCTCGTAAAGGCCGCGCGGGCATCTTCAGGTGGCGTACCCAGCGCCAAGGTGCGCGTGATGTCCGTTGTCCCGTCAATGTACTGGCCACCTGAATCCACGAGGTAGAGCTCCCCAGAATTCAGCGTCCGGTTTGTTTCCTCGGTCACCCGGTAGTGCACCACCGCGCCATGCTCTCCCGCGCCGGAGATCGTTTCAAAAGAGATATCGCGCAAGGCATTCGTCGCCCGACGAAAACCCTCGAGGACCTCTGCGGCGGCGATCTCGGTGACGCTGCCCGGCTCTTCGCTGTCCAGCCATGCGAGAAATTCAATCATGGCCAAGGCGTCGCGCGCATGTGCTGCGCGTGCGCCGCGCAACTCTGCCTCGTTCTTTCGCGCCTTGGGCAAGACGCACGGGTCGAGCCCGTACGACACTTCTGCCGTCAAAGCAGTCAGCACGGCTTCCGGGCAGCTATCGGGGTCGAGGCGTACCTTACCCTCAAGCGCCCCTACAGCATCAAGGAAGGCCTCGGGCGGATGCACGTCTATCGCCTGATCGGGGCCAAGCGTCTCTACCTTCTCGGGTTCTACAAAGAGGGCGACGCGCGCGTCCGTACTGACAATGGCAAAACACTGCAGGATGGGTATGCGCGGAATGTCTGCTCCCCGGATATTGAGTAGCCAACAGATTGAATCCGGAAGCGTTAGGATCGCTGCATCTTCGCCTGCGTCCTTAAGCGCGGCGGCGATGCGCGCGCGTTTGTCCGAAGAACTCTCTCCAGCCAGTTCCACGGGGTGCGCAAAGGCCTCACCAGCAGGGCGCGGCGGTCGGTCGTCCCACACGGCATCCACGAGGTTTTCCGTCGCTACAAGCTCCACTCCCGCTTCTTTGAGCGACTTGATTTGGTTGGGAGAATGCAGCCACGGATCATAGGCTATGCGACCTGCGCCATGATCCGTGAGCCATGACTTGAGCGATGTTTCCGGCCAGTCCACGGGAGTAAAGACATCCGCCACCTGGGCTTTCACTTGAACGCGGTAGCGCCCGTCCACGAAAACGCCTGCAATATCGGGCAAAACAACGCAGTAGCCCGCTGAGCCGGTAAATCCGGTGAGCCAGGACAACCTTTCATCACAGGGCGCAACATACTCGCCTTGCCAGGCATCTGCTCGTGGAACGATGAATCCCTGAACGCCGATCTCGGCCATCTTTGCCCGGAGGGCTGCAAGGCGCGGCGGCCCCTGATCGGGTGACGTGCTGCTCTCAAAGGTCTGAAACATGCCGTCCCCTCCTTCATCTTTCCAGAAAAACCTCCGCCGGAGGCATCTGCTGCATCAACTCGCGCGTTTGATACCCATGACGCGGGCCCGTGCCCTGGGATCGCTATCAAAGAGCGATGCGAGCTGTTCGGTCATCGCTCCTGCAAGCTGCTCCACATCCGTGATTGTCACCGCGCGGTCGTAGTAGCGCGTCACGTCATGGCCGATTCCGATGGCAATGAGTTCCACCTGCCGCTTCTTTTCCACCATGGCGATCACATCGCGCAGGTGCTTCTCCAGGTAGTTTGCCGGGTTCACACTCAGCGTGGAGTCGTCTACCGGCGCCCCGTCAGAGATGACCATGAGGATCTTGCGCGCCTCCGGCCTCCCGGCCATCCGGCGGTGCGCCCATTCGAGCGCCTCGCCATCGATGTTTTCCTTGAGCAGCCCCTCTTTCATCATGAGGCCAAGGTTCGGCCGCGCGCGGCGCCACGGGGCATCAGCGCTTTTGTAGATGATGTGCCGCAAATCGTTGAGGCGCCCTGGTTGCTGGGGACGCCCCTCCGCGAGCCACCCTTCTCGGCAGAGCCCGCCCTTCCAGGCGCGCGTTGTAAAGCCCAGGATCTCCGTTTTGACGGAGCACCGCTCCAGCGTGCGTGCCAGCACGTCCGCACAGATGGCAGCAATGGAAATCGGTCGCCCGCGCATGGAGCCTGAGTTATCAAGGAGGAGCGTCACGACAGTGTCGCGGAACTCGGTGTCTTTCTCGATCTTGAAAGACAGCGGCGTCGTCGGATTGGCCACGACCCGCGCGAGCCGTCCGGCGTCGAGCATTCCTTCTTCGCGATCAAACTCCCAGCTTCTGTTCTGTTGCGCCTGAAGGCGGCGTTGGAGCTTGTTAGCCAGTCTCGATACTGCGCCCTTCAGGGGATCGAGCTGCTGGTCGAGATAGGCGCGCAGCCGCTCTAGTTCTGCAGGCTCGGCCAAGTCCTCAGCGCGGATCTCTTCGTCGTTTTCCGTGTCGTAGACTGTGTAGTCCGGGTCTGCTTCTGAATGCGGCGGCGGGGAAGGGGGCTCGAGCGGCGCCTCACCTTCCGGCATTTCCGCTTCTTCGGCCATCTCGGCCTCGGCCATGTCATCAAGCGTCACGCTCGCTTGGGCTGCGTCCTGTTGCTGCTCTTGGGACTGTTCGGGCGCCGCGTCGATGTCCTCTTCGCTGTCGCTGTCATCTTCGCCAGTTGAGTCCGGCTGGTCCTGATCATCAGGCTCACCTTCGGCCTCGTCCTCCTCGGTGTCGTCGAGCTCATCCGGGTCGTCTCCCAGTTGGTCGCCGTATCCCAGATCGGAGATGACCTGGCGCGCAAACTTCGCGAAGGCGGCCTGATCCGACAACATTCCCTGAAGATCCTCAAGCGTGCCGCCGGCCTGGCCCTCGATATAGCCGCGCCAGAGGTCCATGACGTTGGCTGCATCTTTCGGCAGATCGCGCCCGGTGGCCAGATGGCGGATAAGATAGCCTGCAGCGACGGCGAGCGGGGCCTCTGCCGCCTCCTTGATATCACCATAGCCTTTGCGCAGTGCTTCGTTGGCGATCTTGTGGTCGATGTTGGACGCCGTGCCTGGCATCGCCTGGGCGCCCACGGCCTCGCAACGCGCCGTCTCCATCGCTTCATAAAGGTCGCGCGCCATGTTTCCTGGCGGCATGTATCGGCTGAAAGTGGACGTATCATGGTACTTGTGCCGGAGCGCCAGCGCGTCCGCTGTGCCGCGCGCAAGCAGCACCTCATCACGCGTCATCCGCCGACTGACCTGCGGAAGTCGTAGCGTGTCAGTCGTCGCCCCCGGCGGATCGACGGAGTAGGACACCGTCAGTTCCGCGTCGTTTGCCACGACTTTGGCGGCCTCAGCCACGGCCTTCTTAAACGGATCAGCGGGATTGTCGGATTGCTTGCTCATGGCAGCCGCCTATCGGGGCAACGCCCCCTCACGCCGTGATGTTGGCCGCGCTTTCTGGCAGCTCTTCGTCGAAGCATTTCTGGTAGAATTCGGCCACGGTCGCGCGTTCCAATTCGTCGCATTTGTTCAGGAACGACAACCGGAACGCATACCCCACGTTGCGGAAGATCTCCGCGTTCTGGGCCCATGCGATCACGGTCCGCGGCGACATGACGGTAGACAGGTCGCCCGCCATAAAAGCAGTGCGCGTCATGTCGGCGACTGTCACCATCCGCTCCACTGTCTTACGGCCTTCGGCTGTGTTGTAGTGCGGGTTCTTGGCGAGCACGATTGCGCTCTCTGCGCCGACGCTGAGGTAGTTGAGCGTCGCCACAAGAGACCAGCGGTCCATTTGACCTTGGTTGATCTGCTGGGTGCCGTGATAGAGGCCGGTTGTGTCGCCCAGACCCACGGTATTGGCCGTCGCAAAGATGCGGAAAAACGGATGGGGCGTGATGACCTTGTTCTGGTCGAGGAGGGTCAGTTTCCCGTCTGTCTCCAGCACGCGCTGGATTACGAACATCACGTCCGCGCGGCCCGCATCGTATTC
>JBCCPQ010000185.1:0-5919 GCA_039024825.1 Pseudomonadota bacterium | reverse complement strand
CTTTCGTTCCGCAGGTGTCGGGTGGCGGTCAGCAAGCACAATATCAACCTCGTTGCGGCTGAGGGCTTCGAACCCAGCAGCTGTCTCTGCCCCGCTGATGATAAACAAAGCCAGCTCTTCCCTATTACTCGACGCGAGCTGGAAACCAACGCCGTCTCCCACGTCCATAGGCATGGCAGCCAGACCCTGTGAGCGCGCAAAAGCGTCAACAAGGGCGGGAACAAGCAAGTCTGCCATAAGCGGAGAGCCTGCTAGGCGTATAATAGGCGCAGTCTCGGACGACGGGCAGGTTCCGCTACATGTGACGCTATCCGCAGCGATGGTCAGCACTCCAAAGCGCGTGTCTACGCGATAAGACTGCCCGTCAAAGCCCAACAGGGGTCCAGTGACTGCAAAACTCCCATCCGGAAAGCTGAGCGTCACGTTCTGTGCCGATGTCGCAAGAGGCATACCGACCCAAAGGCAAAGGGCGGTCAGATAAACCGCCCATCGCTTTAGCTTGGAATGGATCACGCGCGCCTCCTGCGAGGCTCCGCACCTCTACCCGTTTGTGAGTGTCAGATCCTCTAAGACGTTTTTCAACACCAGATAGTCGCCGACCGCTTCACAGGCGGGAACCGCCACTTTCAGATCAAGGATCTTGATAGCTTCGCCAGCGCGGCGCTCCAGCGTTTGAGCCTCAATCTCCGTGGCACAGTTCGTCGACGTAATCTCTGCTTCAACGCTGAGCGCTACGTCTTTCGACGCCGCATTGGCCGGGAAGGTGTAGACCTGCGCAAAGCGCGGGCTGTCGACCCGTCCATCGCCAAGAGCGAGTATAAAGCCCCCGTCGCCGGTTACAGCGCTTGCTGCGGTGCGCGGGGCCTCATGCCAAACATGGCCATTGTCGCCGTAGGTGGCTCCACCTTCCATGGCGTGGATCTCAAAGGCACCGTCGCCTGCCCACTGCAGGACCACACGGTCATAATCTGCAAGGGTCGGAACGCTGACCTCTGCCAATGCCCCTGTGCCGCTGCCGAACGCCGCAATGAAGAGCGCGGTTTCGTTCAAGGCAGCCGTAAAGAGCGACGCCTGACCATCTGCATCGGTCAGGGCGGAGAACATCATACCCTCGTGGTGGATCGTGACGGCCTCATTCGCATTACAGGGCGCGGTGATGCTGAGCTCAACGAGAGCGGCATCGCGCAAATCGGCGGCCATTAACGGTTCGCAATCGACCTCCGCCTCTGCGGCCTCGTTTGCAATAGCAACGGGGATAAAGGGTGGCTCGGACCGGGCCTCAAGATCAGCCACGGCTGCGTCCGGCAGAGGCACAGCAGCATCCTCCACGACGGCAGGAGTTGCTGCACCTGCGTCTGGCGGCGTTGCGGGTTGAATTGGTATGGGGATCGCCATTGGCATAGCGCCAGCCTGCGTCAACGACGCCTCGGCGTTCTCGTTTTGCATGAAGAAACCGACACCCATAGCCACAGCAAAAGTGCCACTCACCATAACGACCTTGCGCCCGGTGCTAGCACCGGGAAGTGAAGTATTCAGAGCCATTACCCTCGCCCCTTTCTCGTCACCGACGTTAATGATCCGTGAATCTGGCGGAGCTGCGCCATGATCAGGGCAAGGACGGGAAAGTTTTGTGCCGCCCCAGCGTTCGAGAAACGGCGCAAACGGGGCGGAATTAGGGCGTTAGAATGAGCCGTGGCAGTGCTTGAACTTCTTTCCTGAACCGCAAGGACACTGGTCATTGCGCCCTGGATTGCCCCAGGTGCTACGGTTCTCTTCGTCAAAGCCTTCAGCAGCAACAGCAGCCGTTGCCGACGCTGCCGTGGGGGCCCCTGTTGCAGCTTTCTGAGCAGCAGAGGCAGCTTCCTGCATCTGGCGCTGACGCTCTTGGAACTGAGCGATAAGTGCTTTCTGCTCTTCCTCTGTCATGGGCCGAGCAAGTGCGAGTTGCCGTGTCACCTCTTCCCTCAGGCTGTCGAGTAGCCCTTCAAAGAGCTGGAAAGCCTCGGACTTGTACTCGTTCAGAGGATCGCGTTGAGCGTATCCGCGGAAGCCCACAACCGAACGAAGATGTTCGAGCGTCAGGAGGTGCTCGCGCCACTTTCGATCGATAGTTTGCAACAGCACCTGTTTTTCAATGGCGCGCATGTTCTCCGGACCAAAGTCGATGGCCTTCTTCGCCATCATCTCGTCCGTTGCCTTCTCCAGACGCTCAAGGACAACGTCATCGTCAACGCCGTCCTCATCCGCCCACTCAATCACTGGCACATCAATGCCAAGCTTTTCGATCACCTCGGCGTAGAGTTTGTCCGTCTCCCACTGATCGGCATAAGCGCCTTTCGGCATGTATGCAGAAACGAGATCTTCAATCACCTGATGGCGCATATCAGCTGTGATCTCCGAGAGGTCTTCAGCCTCCATGATCTCCAGACGCTGCCCGAAAATGACCTTACGCTGATCATTCATGACATCGTCAAACTTCAGAAGTTGCTTGCGGATGTCGAAGTTTCTGCCCTCAACCTTTGCCTGCGCGCGCTCCAGAGACTTGTTCACCCACGGGTGCACAATCGCCTCGCCTTCCTTCATCCCGAGCCCGCTCAGCACCTTTTCCAGTCGTTCAGACCCAAAGATCCTCATGAGATCATCGTCAAGCGACAAGAAGAAAGAAGAGCGTCCGGGGTCACCCTGCCGGCCGGAACGGCCGCGAAGCTGGTTATCGATGCGGCGGCTTTCGTGGCGCTCTGTTGCGAGAACGTAGAGGCCCCCCGCATCCTTTACGCGCGCCTCTGCGGCCTTCGTCTCTTCTTCGATCTTCGTCCTGATCGCATCTACGTCGCCATCTGGGTCTGCGGCGATCGCTTCCATGACCTTGAATTCGACATTCCCGCCCAGTTTGATGTCTGTTCCGCGGCCCGCCATGTTGGTGGCGATGGTCACCGCCCCGGGCTTGCCAGCATCGGCAACGATCTGCGCCTCTTGCTTATGCTGTCGCGCATTGAGGACATTATGCTCGATGCCTTCTTGCTTGAGGAGCTTCGACAATGCCTCTGACTTCTCAATGGAGGTGGTCCCGACGAGAACCGGCTGTCCGTTCTGATTCGCCTTCTTGATGCTGTCGGCTATGGCGGCGAACTTCTCGGCCTGGGTGCGGTAGACTTGATCATGTTCATCCGCGCGCGCCACAGGTTTGTTGGTCGGCACCTCTACCACGCCGAGGCCGTAAATCTGCCCGAACTCTTCCTCTTCGGTCTTTGCCGTACCGGTCATCCCTGCAAGCTTGCCGTAAAGGCGGAAGTAGTTCTGGAAAGTGACCGACGCGAGCGTCACGTTCTCGGGTTTGATGGACACATTTTCCTTCGCCTCGATTGCCTGATGCAGCCCGTCCGATAGCCGCCTGCCGGTCATCATTCGACCTGTGAACTCATCGATGAGCACGACATCATTGCCGCGCACGATGTAATCCTTGTCCTTGGTGAATAACTTGTGGGCGCGCAGGCCCTGGTTCACGTGATGCACGATCGTCGTGCTTTCGGGATCATAAAGGGACTGGCCTTCGGGAAGGATGCCGCGCGTGAGGAGGTTCTCTTCCAGCCATTCGTTCCCTTCGTCTGTGAAGGTCACCTGCCGGGTTTTCTCGTCAAGCGAGAAATGCTCCTCCGCAATCTCTGGGATGACTTGGTCTATAGTGATGTAGAGTTCGCTGCGATCCTCGGCGGGCCCGGAGATAACAAGAGGGGTCCGCGCTTCGTCGATCAGGATCGAATCCACCTCGTCCACGATGGCGAAATTGTGCCCGCGCTGACGCATGTTTTTTACATCCGTCTCCATGTTATCGCGCAGATAGTCGAACCCAAGCTCATTATTGGTCGCGTAGGTTATGTCAGCCTTGTAAGCCTCGACCTTCTCCGCCGGGTCCTGGTCCGGATAGACGGCGCCTGTTTTCAGGCCGAGCTGAGCAAAAACCTTCCCCATCCACTCCGCGTCACGACGCACAAGGTAGTCGTTGACCGTAACGATGTGGACGCCCTTGCCGCTCAGGGCGTTCAGATAAGCAGGAAAAGTCGCAACGAGAGTTTTGCCCTCGCCTGTCTTCATCTCTGCGATATTGCCCTGGTGTAGGAATATTCCGCCCATGAGCTGCACATCGAATGCACGCAGGCCCAGCGCACGTTTCGCGGCCTCCCGGCAGTTCGCAAAAGCCTCCGGAATCAAAGCGTCCAAGCTTTCGCCACCCATAGCGCGCTTTGCGAGGGCTTCTGTTTTGTCTTTCAGGCCTTCGTCGCTTAGCTTCTCGAATTCTGTTTCAAGTTCATTGATCTTCGCCACGAGGGGTCGGATCGCCTTGACCTTGCGGTCATCTGCGGTCCCGAAGACCTTCTTTGAAAGAGTACCCAATCCGAGCATGTTCCGCCTCGCGCCTCTGGCAACCGTATTGTGAGGGTGGTTCGCTTGCGCCCCGGGTGGCTTCCCGATTATCTGGCGAAAGGCGCACGGCGCATAGAGCCCCCTCGGGACCACTGAGCGATGTAAGGGCCGCATGGATAGGTGTCAACGCCGCGGGACGCGTGCGAAGGACCATCGCGGCGAGAGAGGATTTCAATGAAAAACCACCTGATTTCGGCTGCCTTGATCGGCACCCTAGCTTTGCCTGCCAGCGCACAGGATGCTGGGCCCGACACGGTCGTTGCCACCGTGAACGGGGAGACGATCACAGTCACGCACATCCTCGATATTCGGCGCCAACTTCCTCCGGAATATCAGAACCTGGATGACGCAACTCTTTTCAACGGTATCCGTCAGCAGCTCATACAGCAGCGCGTGCTGGCTGGTGCGCTTGAGGTCAAGCCAGATTGGCTCGACGAAGCGATTGAGAACCAGACTGCCTCCATCCTCGCAGGTGTGAAGATAGAGCAGCTTGGGAACACGTCTGTCACGGAGGAGGCAGTACAGGCGGCCTATGATGAGCAGTTTGGCAACTTTGAAGGAGCGCGGGAGTTCAACGCCTCTCATATCCTCGTCGAAACGGAGGAAGAAGCGCTAAGCCTCATCGAGCAGCTTGAGGGGGGCGCGGATTTCGCGGCTCTGGCACAGGAATTCTCTACCGGGCCATCGGGCCCACGCGGGGGAGAACTTGGCTGGTTCGGCCAGGGCATGATGGTGCCCCCGTTTGAAGCTGCTGTCATGGAGCTTGACGTAGGCGGCGTGTCTGAACCGGTGCATACGCAGTTTGGTTGGCATGTGGTAACGCTGAACGACACCCGCACCACCGCACCACCATCCCTTGAAGATGTCCGCGCTGACATCGAAGGACAGCTTGCTTCAGCAGCACTACAAGATGCCATGGCGGCCTTAACCGATAACGCGGATATCGACGTAGTGGAGAACATCGACCCTAGCGTGCTGAACACCGTCGAGATCTTCAACGAATGACCTTACCTGTGTCGCCGCTTGCCCCGCCTGCGGGGTTTCCGGACATGCCGCCCGTTAAAGGAGTACGTTTTGCCACGGCCGCAGCCGGCGTGAAGTACCAGGGACGGGATGACGTTATGCTTGCCGTCATGAAGAGCGCGACGGTGGCAGGGGTCTTCACGAAGTCTGCTACCCGTTCAGCCCCGGTACTGGATTGCCAAGCCAAACTTTCAGATGCACGCGGCCCAGCGGCGTTTCTTGTGAACTCCGGCAACTCCAACGCCTTCACTGGGCGCGCTGGAGAGAGCTCTGTCTTGGCCCTCTGCGCAGAGGCAAGCAGGGTGACAGGGATCCCGACGGATCGCATTTACACAGCGTCGACAGGGGTAATTGGGGAGAGGTTGCCACACGAAAAGATCACCGCATGCCTAGATGGAATGGCGCATTCTTTAGCAGACGGCCCCATGGAGCCTGCGGCATGCGCGATTATGACGACTGACACCTTTCCGAAAG
>JBCCPQ010000184.1:0-5933 GCA_039024825.1 Pseudomonadota bacterium | reverse complement strand
CGAAGACCGACACGGTCTACAAGACGCCCATCTTCATCGTGCCGCCGCAGATCAACAAGTTCTACGTTTGGGACCTCGCCCCTGGTCGGTCGGTGATTGAGTACCTCACAACTTTGGGCCACCAAGTATTTATCGTGAGCTGGCGCAACCCGACCGCACAGGAGAGCGACTGGGGCCTGAACTCCTACGTAGAGGCGCTTGACCGCGCATCAGAGGTTGCGTGCGACATCTCCAAGTCGAAGTCGCTGAATGTCATTGGTGCGTGTTCCGGCGGCATTACTGCGGCTATGCTTCTGGCGCTCTGGACCGCACGCGGCGACAAGGAGCGTGCCAATACCTTCACTTGCCTAGTGGCAATTCTCGAAGTTGAAGGCGGCAAGAACACCACAATGGGTCTTTTTGCGAATCTGGAGACTTTGGAACTGGCGCGTGCTTTCTCAGGCCGGAAGGGTGTCCTTGAGGGCAGGGATCTGGAGCGCACCTTTGCATGGCTGCGTCCGAACGACCTTATCTGGGCGTACTGGGTAAATAATTACCTCATCGGTAACGACCCACCTGCATTCGACATCCTCTACTGGAACGCGGACACGACAAACCTGCCTGCTGCCCTCCATGGAGATCTGATTGAGCTGCTGAGCCGTGGCGGTCTGGAAGGCGAAAAAGGCTGGGAAGTACAGGGACACAAGCTGTCGCTGAAAGACGTCACCTGCGACACGTTCATTGTGGGTGGTGAGACTGACCACATCACGCCTTGGGACGGTTGTTACCTGTCGCACCACGCCTTTGGCGGGGACTCGACCTTCATCTTAAGCCAAGCTGGTCATATCCAATCCCTCATCAACCCGCCGGGTAATCCCCGCGCGAAGTTCATGACAAATGATGGCGATCACAAAAGCCCTGAGGAGTTCCTTGAAGGCGCTCAGCAGAATAAGGGATCATGGTGGCCGCACTGGATGCACTGGATGAATGAGCGCTCAGGCGCGCAGGTGAAAGCCCCGACTTCCTTTGGGTCACGTAAGTACAAGGCGCTTGACGATGCGCCTGGCACCTACGTTCATGCAAAGGCAAAGGTGTAACAGAAAGATCCGCCATGGGCAGCAGCAACGCCAAAATCGATCACGTCACGATCATGGGTCAGAAAATTCGCTATGCGTTCTTCGGCCCAGAGGATGCGGAACGCACGCTGCTCGTCTTTAACGGGATCGGCGCGAGCCTTGATGCCGTGGCACCCGTGGCGGGGCATTTCGCACGCACCCGCATCTTGACCTTCGACGTCCCCGGCGTCGGAGCTTCGCCAACACCGCTCATCCCCTATCGTTTTGCGTGGCTGTCCCGGATGACAGCACGGCTGCTGGATGCGCTGGGAGTTGATGAAGTCGACGTGGCAGGGGTCAGCTGGGGTGGCGCGGCGGCTCAGCAATTCGTGTACGATCACCAGTATCGCTGCCGATCCATGACGCTCTGCGCCACGTCAGCGGGCATGGTTATGATTCCCGGCAACATCAACGTCATCCGTAAAATGGCGACACCGAAGCGTTATCTCGATCCGGAGCATATGAAGAACATCGGCCCCGACATTTACGGCGGTCAGCTCAGGATGAACCGAGAGCTTCTGAACATGCATGCAGGGAGCCTCAAGGCAGGTGATGCGCGGGGGTACTTTTATCAGGTACTTTGCGGAGCAGGGTGGACCAGTTGGCTTTGGCTGCCGCAGATTGAGGTGCCGACCCTGCTGCTCATGGGGGGCGACGACCCGCTGATCCCGGTCGTGAACGGTCGTATTCTCCGTAATCGGTTGCCAGACGCCAAGATGGTGATCATGGATTGCGGGCATCTCTTCATTCTCTCGAAGCCCGACGAAACAGCCCAACGGATTGAGGCGTTCATTCACGACGGTGAGGTCGCGGATGCAGAGGTGCCTAAGGGTGAGCCAGTCCCAGCCTAAAGGCCCGTCCCCACGACAAGAAGTGGATCCGGAGAAGGCCGCCCGTCTCGCAAAGACGCGACGCTGGGCGCAGGCCGTTCTAATTGCTCTGGTGGTTGTCTACTGCGCCACATTCATTCCCGAAGACCCGCCCACTTGGGTTCGCCTCGTTCGACACATGGCGGAAGCTGGCATGATTGGGGGTCTTGCAGATTGGTTTGCGGTAGAGGCGCTCTTCCGTCACCCGTTCGGCCTCAAAATCCCTCACACAGCTTTGTTGCCGCGCAACCAGAAGCGTGCAGCTGAAAGTGTGGGGCAGTTCTTCAATTCCTACTTTCTCGACCCTGCCTCAATCTCATCTCGTGTGGCAGAAATGGCCCCAGCGCGCCGCGCGGCTGAATGGTTGGCACGACCTGACAACGCGGCTTTAGTTGCAAAGCCACTGACTCAGGCGGTGTCGGTCGCCATGCAGCCCGACGGGAAGGTCACGCTGCCGCCGGGCATCCGGAATGAGATCCGCGCGGCTCTTGGCTCAAACGCATCAACGCATGCGCTGGTGAGCGCGCTAGGTCCCCTGCTCGAAAAAGGGGTAGACGGGCCATTCCTCAATGAGGCGGTAAAGCAGATCCGCACGTCTCTCGACCAGAACCGCAACAAGGTGCTTGAGATCGTGCAGGACAACAGCCGATGGTGGGCGCCAAGCCGAGTAGATAAAGGCCTCTCCAACCTGCTTGTGGACGGTGTGATCGGGGTGCTTGAGGACTTCGAAGACCCAAAGTCCGACTTGCGCCGAGATTTCGAGGGGAGCCTCACGAGCTTCCTCGCCACTCTCAATGAGACGGGCGCATTGAGCCGGGCAGTACACGACGGAAAAGCTGGGTTCGTAGCCTCGGGTGCTTTTGACCAGACGCTTGAAGGCATCGTTGAACTTTTACGAACGAGACTGGCTCAAGGTATGGCCTCGGGACCAGAAGCGCAGGAGGCTATCGCCACCGCCATCCGCCGTTTCGCAGAGAAGCTTCTGGCAGAGCCCGAGACCTTGGCAACGTTCGAAGCTCAACTGACAACAACTGCCGAAACCGCAATCGTCGAGTTACGAGAGCCGATCGCGGGTTATGTCACTGACGTGATCGCCGGATGGGATGCCAAGACGCTGTCTGAACGCTTTGAGCAGGAGATCGGGCCTGATCTTCAATTCATCCGAATAAACGGCGCGGTCCTAGGTGCTCTCATAGGTGGTGTCCTCTTCTTTGCTGGCATGGGACTTACTGCCATTCGATAATGTGCCGCTGCGTAAAAACGGGGAAGCATTCCCCATAGTCGGGCCGTAAGGTTAATACCGCGGTCAATAAAACAAATGGGAGGGCGTGATGGCTGATTCTGCCAAGCCTTGGACGGCATTCTACGGCGACAATGTGCGTGCAGATATTGGGGCGGGCTCATATCGGAACCTTCCCGATCTGGTGCGGAGCGTGGCCGATACGTACGGAAAGGCCAAAGCGTTCACTGCGGTTCTGCCCAATGGCATGAATGGCACTCTCACCTTCAAGCAGGTCGATGAGATGTCGGACGCCCTCGCGGTCTACCTGCGCGAAGTGGCGGGCCTCTCTGCTGGAGACAGGGTTGCCGTGCAGATGCCTAACTGCTTGGGCTTTCCCGTGGCAGCGTTTGCAATTTTCAAAGCAGGCTGTGTCCTGGTGAACGTGAACCCGCTTTACACGACTGAGGAAATGGCCAAGCAGTTCGAAGATGCGGAGCCTCATGCCCTGATCATCATCGACCTCTTCGCTGACAAAATCCCCGCGGCCACTAAAGGTCACCCGATACCAAATGTAATTGTCACCCGAGTGGCTGAGTTTCTTCCGTCTATGCCCCGTGGGATCGTGGGCCTCGTGCAAAAGTACTGGGACCGGTCGCTGAAGCCTATCGAGGTCCCTCATATTCGCCTGCCCGCTGCGATTTCTGCAGGTCGTCAGCGCATCAAGGCTGAGCGGATCGAGGTCGATAGATACGCACAGGATCTGACGCTCGAAGATTTGGCCGTGCTGCAGTACACGGGCGGAACGACAGGCGTAGCGAAAGGGGCGATGTTGACCCATGGCAACCTGATCCTGAACATGGAACAGGCGATGGAGCTTCTCGGTCGTGATATCGTCAAAGGCGAAGAGACGATCATGACCGCCTTACCGCTCTATCATATCTTCGCGTTCACGGTGAACATGCTGGCGTTCTACTGGCTCGGCGCGCGCAACATCTTGATCCCGAACCCACGGCCGCTGTCGAACCTGAAGCGTGCCTTCGAGAACTACAAGATCACCTGGATGAGTGGCGTGAATACGCTCTTCAACGGTCTGACGAACGAGATCTGGTTTCAGGACACACCTCCAAAGCACATGAAATTTGCCGGGGCAGGTGGCATGGCGCTGCAAAGCGCAGTGGCAGAGCGATGGAAAGAGGTCGCGGGGTGCGAGGTGGTGCAGGGCTATGGTCTGACAGAGACCTCCCCGGTCCTTACCTTTGAACCTCTGGGCAACGCTCGCGCGGGGACCATCGGCATTCCAGTACCTTCTACTGAGGTCGCTTGCTTCTCCGATACGGGAGAGATCTTGCACCAAGGCGAAACCGGAGAGATCGGCGCGCGTGGTCCGCAGATCATGAAGGGCTACTGGAAGAAGCCTGAAGAGACTTCAAAGGTCATGGTGGGGGAGTGGTTCCTTACCGGCGACATCGGCGTCATGGACGAAGACGGCTATTTCCGCATCGTGGATCGCAAGAAGGACATGGTCGTCGTCTCCGGTTTCAACGTGTACCCTAACGAGGTTGAGGACTGCATTGCCAAGCACGAAGCTGTGCTTGAGGTGGCTGTCATCGGCGTCCCCGACGGGGCCACGGGCGAGGCGGTTAAGGCCTTTGTCGTTCCGGCCAAAGACAGCGGCCTGACCACCGACACTGTCCGAGCATACTGCAAAGAACACCTGACGGCCTACAAGGTGCCGAAGCGCGTGGAATTCCGCGACGAGCTGCCGAAGTCCAACGTCGGCAAAATCCTGAGAAAAGACCTGCGCGCCGAAGAGCTCGCCAAGATCGCAGCGGAGTAAGCGCCATGGTAGATGAAACAACACAGACCCTTTTGGGGATCATGGTGGGCGTCATCATGTTGGGCCTTGGGGCTTCGCTGACGCCGCGCGATTTCTTTCTGGCGCTCAAGCGGCCACAAGGCCTTCTCATTGGGGTGGTCTCTCAATACGGCATCATGCCCTTTCTCGGCTTTCTCTTCGTCACGTTCCTTGTTGTGCCTGAGACCATTGCGCTCGGCATCTTGCTCATGGCCTGTATGCCTGGCGGGACGACATCGAACGTCTTCACCTATTTCTCCAAAGGTAACCTGGCGCTGTCACTTTTGATGACTGTCACATCGACTGCTACAGGCATCGTGCTGATCCCGGTCATTCTGGTGATCTACGCTGCGGCTCTTGATATCGCGATCCCGCGCGAAGACATAATTTCCGTGCTCGCTGTACTCCTTGTGCCGGTGGCACTCGGCATGACCATTCGCAAGCTCAATCCGAATGCGGGGGCGGTGCTGGAGTTCTGTGGCTCCATGCTTGGGGCGTTCTTCATCGTGTTCATTGCCGCAACCTGGATTCCTCAGAACTGGCAGTTCCTTCTTGGGACAAGTGCTGCAACCTACGTGGCGGCTATTGGCCTTGGCCTCGTGGGCATCACACTTGGGTACTTTTTCGCGAGAGCGCTCAACCTGCATCCCCGCAACGCGCGGACCGTGGCGCTTGAAACAGGAATCCAGAACGGCCCGCTTGCCATCGCTATTGTCCTATTCACCTTCCCGGCAGAACAGCAGCAAGCGATTATGGCAGTCCCAGCGCTCTACTCGCTCTTCATCGTGATCACGTCGACCATCGTGACCTTCGTGTTCCGGCGCGCGAATACTGCGGCTGAGCAGAAGATGCCCGACAGCTTGTTGTAACGGGCTTCTCCAACTCGTGTCTTG
>JBCCPQ010000183.1:0-5944 GCA_039024825.1 Pseudomonadota bacterium | reverse complement strand
CTCGCTCGAAAAGCACTATGCGGAGTGGGATGGTCTGAACCTCACTTGGGAAGCGCTTGAGGGAATAGCAAAGCATAACGGGCCGGTATCCGGCGACCTTCCCTATGCTCTCGCAGACTACAACGCCCTCCATGATCTCGAACTCCACACCCATGCGAGTGCGGAGGCACAGGTGGCCGCCCTTTCAGACGATGTTGCTTACAACAATCACGATCTGATGGACGGCCTTCGGGCAGGACTGTTCACCGAAGAGGATCTCATGGAACTTCCAATCCTCAGCGCCTGCTTTGGTGAGGTCGATGCCCGTTACCCTGACCTTGAACGCAAACGTCGCCGCCATGAGGCGCTGCGTCGTGTGTTCGGGGTCATGGTTGAGGATCTGATCGCAACGTCAGAGGCGCTGTTAAATGCCTCGGGCGCAGGGTCGGCACAGGACATACGCGAACTGAACTACCCGGTGATCCTCTTTTCCGCGGATCTTTTCGCGCAGCTGAAGGAGATCCGTCAGTTCCTCTTTGCCCGGATGTACCGCGCGCCGTCTGTCATGGAAAAACGCGCTGAGGCGACGCAGATCGTAAGCGACCTTTTTCCCTACTTCATGGCGGCTCCCGAACACTTGCCCGAAAGCTGGCAGCCGCAAATAAACGCAGCGAAGGACGACACGACGCTGGCGCGCCTCGTCGCAGACTATATTGCTGGCATGACAGACCTCTACGCAGCCGAGGCCCATGATCGCCTGCTGGCCTGATTGACCGCGCCCCTCCGCATGGTAGAGGGAGCGCTCCAACGGAGCACTCCCATGAACCTATTTGCAGACATCCGCATCCTTGTCACCGACGCCCTCGACGCGCTGGTGCGAGAGGAAGTTCTGCCTCAGGGACTGGACTACGCCAACGTCACTGTGGAGCCGCCACGGGACGCTGCACACGGTGATATGGCGACGAATGCTGCCATGGTCCTCGCGAAGCCGGCAAAAAAGAAGCCGCGCGACATAGCTGAGGCTCTTTCTCGGAAGTTGACGGAAGACACACGGATTGCGTCGGCCGACGTTGCGGGGCCGGGGTTCCTCAACATGACGCTGGCAGGCGACGCGTGGACCGCAATCGTGCGTACCATCCTCAGCAACCACGGCTACGGACAATCCACCATGGGGCAGGGCAAGCGTGTGAACGTGGAATACGTGTCCGCAAACCCCACTGGCCCCCTACACGTTGGCCATACGCGCGGCGCTGTCTTTGGCGATGCCCTGGCTTCGCTGTTGGACTACGCCGGTTTCGAGGTCACACGCGAATACTACATCAACGACGGGGGCGCCCAAGTCGATACGCTCGCGCGCTCTGTCTACCTTCGCTACCTAGAAGCACACGGCCAAGACGTCGCATTCGAGGACGGCACCTATCCCGGCGGCTACCTCGTGCCGGTCGGGCAGGCCCTCAAAAACAAAGTCGAAGACGCCTTCATCGGCAAAGGGGAACAGTTCTGGCTTGCCGAAATTCGGGAGTTCGCCAGCGAAGCCATGATGGACATGATCCGCAATGACCTCGCCCTTCTTGGGGTCGAAATGGACGTCTTTTTTTCTGAGAAGTCACTCTATGGTACCGGACGCATTGAGGCGGCATTGGAAAGTCTCGAAGGCAAAGGGCTCATCTATGAAGGCGTGCTCGAGCCACCCAAGGGCAAGAAACCCGAGGACTGGGAGCCCCGCGAACAAACCCTCTTCAAGAGCACTGAGCACGGCGACGATGTGGACCGCCCCGTTAAGAAATCAGACGGAAGCTGGACCTACTTCGCGCCAGACATCGCCTACCACTACGATAAGGTAGAACGGGGCTTTGACGCCCTCATCGACGTCTTCGGCGCCGACCACGGCGGCTATGTGAAACGGATGATGGCTGCTGTCAGCGCACTGAGCGATGGCAAGACGCCTCTCGACATCAAGCTCACGCAGCTCGTGAAACTCCTAGAGAACGGCGAGCCCTTGAAGATGTCCAAGCGGGCAGGGACCTTCGTTACCGCCGCCGATGTGGTCGACATGGTCGGCCGCGACGCCATCCGCTTTGTTATGCTGACGCGCAAAAACGATGCGCCGCTCGATTTCGACGTGGAAGTTGTGAAGCAGACGAACAACGACAACCCTGTGTACTACGTCCAGTATGCCCATGCGCGCGTTTGCTCTGTCATTGAAAAAGCCGAAGCAGCGGGCATGGACATGTCCGATGCTGCGCTGGCATCCCAGGCGCGGCTCGACCATGAGGCCGACGTGACCGTAGCCAAAAAGCTTGCCGAGTGGCCGCGCCTTGTAGAAATCGCAGCACGTACCAATGAACCCCACCGCATCGCCTTTTACCTCGCGGAGCTAACCGCGCGCTTCAACACGCGGTATTCCATGGGGCGCGACAGCGACGAAATGAAGTTCTTGCAGGAAGGCAACACTTCCGAATCCCAGGCCAAAATCGCCCTCATTCGCGCTGTCGCCGTTGTTTTGTCTGCCGGATTAGGTATTCTTGGCGTGACGGCTCCGAAAGAAATGCGCTGACAAAACAAGCGTGAACCGCGAGCCTCGAGGCAGAGTTTGAGGAACCACCGGCCAGCAGAGCCGGGGCAGAAAGGCGGACATGGCACAGGCTGATTACGGTGCGCACGCACCCGCTCCGGAGAGTTATTCTCTGGGGGCAGGAGCTTTTTTAAACGTTCTCGGTGGGCTTGTTTCGCTGGCCCTCATTGCCGGGGTGCTCGTCTGGGGCTACCAAATCCTCGCTCGGGACGTGAGTGGCGTTCCTGTCGTCTTGGCACTCGACGGCCCTATGCGCACCGCACCAGAAAACCCTGGCGGCACGCCCGCAGACCATCAAGGCCTGGCCGTCAACGAAGTAGCGGCAGAAGGAACAGCCTCGGAACCCCGTGACCGGCTCATCCTCGCACCGCCCGCACTCAGCCTTGCAGAAGAGGATGTGGTTCCCGCGATCCGTGCCTCGCTTCCGGTGACAGACGTCTCAGCCACCTCTCAAAGCAGAGCACCGGTTCTTTCACCGGAGGGTCGTCCTGTCGCGACGACTCCTCTGCCACCCGCAGAAGAAACCGACATTGACGCACTTCTGGCGACGCTCGAGACCGCTGAGCCGCTGGGGCCGGTGGAGCCTGCTTCAGAGGTTGAAGCTCAGGTCGTTGCTTCTCTCACCCCACTCGCGCCCGTTGATCTTGGCCCCGGCGTCAAGCGAAGCCTGCGTCCGCAGGTCCGTCCGGTGGCGCTGTCAACGCAGCCCGCTCCGTCCGCAACGCCGTCCCTCGATATGGATCCGGCTTCTATCCCGGAAGGCACACGCCTCGTTCAGCTCGGCGCGTTTGACAGCCCGGAAGTGGCCCGAGCGGAATGGGAAAGGCTCGATGCGCGCTTCGGCGACTACATGGCTGGCAAATCCCGCGTTATCCAGGAAGCAACCAAGGCAGGGCGGACGTTCTACCGACTGCGTGCCTACGGATTTGCAGATGTCGCCGATGCACGTCGCTTCTGCTCAGCCTTTGTTGCTCAGGATGCAGCCTGCATTCCGGTCCTCGCTCAATAGCCATGCCCGGCTCGGTTCCAGGTGCCTACATCCTCGGATGCGCTGGGGAGGCGCTTTCAACGAGCGAAATCGCGTTCTTTCGCGACGCAGACCCCTGGGGTTTCATTCTTTTCGATCGCAATGTGCGTGATAGGGCTCAACTCGCGGCGCTGACTTCCCAGCTGCGTGACACTGTCGGCCGCCAAGCGCCCATTCTGATCGATCAGGAAGGCGGGCGCGTGCAGCGGATGTGGGCCCCGGAATGGACAGATCACCTCCCCGCGCTGCATCTGTGTGAGCGCGCATCTGACCCTGTGCGCGCGATTTACCTTCGATCCCGCTTAATCGCGCAGGAACTCCACGAGGTCGGGATCGACACCAACTGCGCGCCCCTTGGCGACATTGCCAACGATGCGACCCATCCTCGCCTTAAAAACCGCTGTTATGGCCGCACGCCTCAAGACGTGGTCGCCCGAGCCCGCTCCGTTATGGCGGGGCAAGAAGACGGGGGCGTCCTCTCTGTCCTCAAGCACATTCCGGGCCATGGATCTTCGACGAAAGATAGCCACGTAGATCTTCCAGTCGTGACAAAGCCGCGCGAGGAACTTGCGGAACACGATTTTGCGCCCTTTGAGGCCCTGAGAGAAGCGCCGATGGGGATGACGGCCCATGTTGTCTTCAACGCCTATGACGACAGCCGTCCGGCCACGACGAGCCCGGCAATGCACCGCGTCATCCGGGACGAGATTGGCTTTGATGGCCTTCTCATGACCGACGACCTTTCCATGGACGCGTTGCACGGCGACGTACATCAGCGCTGCGAGGATGCGCTGGCCGCGGGATGCGATCTGATCCTTCACTGCAATGGCGAGATGGCAGAGATGGAGATCGTGGCCCACTTTGGCCCAATGAGCCAAGCCGCCGAATCCCGTGCCGCGCGCGCACTCGCCAAACGCAGACCACCCGTCGACATTGACATAGCCGCCCTCCGCGCAGACCTTGCCGCGATGACGGAGACCGCATGACCGACGAGCCCAGCATACTGGAGACGAGCGTAAGCGAGCGCCTCGCTGCCGAGGCGCTGATCGTCGACGTGGATGGTTTTGAAGGTCCTTTGGATCTTTTGCTGACGCTCTCCAGGACCCAGAAGGTGGACCTGCGCAAGATCTCAGTTCTGCAACTGGCGGAACAGTACCTCGCATTCGTCGAGAAGGCTAAAGAGCTCCGGATTGAGCTTGCCGCCGACTACCTTGTCATGGCCGCGTGGCTTGCTTTCCTGAAGTCGCGATTACTCCTACCGCCGGACCCGACGGAAGAGGGGCCCAGTGGGGAAGAGCTCGCCGCCCATCTCGCTTTTCAATTGGAACGCCTGCAGGCAATGCGCGACACCTCTGCGCGCCTGATGGGCCGCGATCGGCTTGGACGCGACTTTTTCCAGCGCGGTATTACCGAGGACGTCACCCGCACGCGCCGTGTCACCTATACGGCCAACATCCTTGATCTCATGCAGGCCTATGCGCGCATTCGCACCAAAGACGAGTTTCGACCGCTTAGCTTTGACGCCCGAGAGAGCATTCTGACCATGGAACAGGCCCTCGACCGCCTGCGCGGCCTCATCGGATTTGCGGGGGAGTGGACCGACATCATGTCGTACCTACCCGACGACTGGGCCGGTGATCCAAAACGGCGCCGGTCTGCGACGGCCTCAACATTTGCGGCCACGCTGGAGCTTGCCAAGGAGGGCAAGCTTGAACTGCGCCAGGCAGAGACGTTCGCCCCCCTCCAGATGCGCATGCGCGGAGACGCCCGCGATGGCTGAGGAACGCGACGACGACAGCCTTTTCGAGGCCCCGCCAATGGCCGAACAAGAACGCATGGTCGAGGCGATCCTTTTTGCCAGCGCCGAGCCAGTGAGCGTCCGCGAGCTCACCGGGCGCATGCCGCACGGATCCAAGCCCGCAGAGGCTGTAACCCACCTGCAAAAGCGATACGAAGGCCGCGGGATCCGCGTCGTCCGTGTGGGCGAGGCTTGGGCGATCCGCACCGCGCCTGATCTCGGTTTTCTAATGCAAAAGGAAACGGTGGAGACCCGCAAGCTCAGCCGGGCGGCCATCGAAACCCTGGCAATCATCGCCTACCACCAGCCCGTGACACGTGCAGAAATCGAAGAGATCCGCGGCGTCGCTGTTAGTAAAGGTACGATTGACCAACTTCTCGAACTCGAATGGATCAAACTCGGTCGCCGTCGTATGACACCCGGACGACCCGTGACCTTCATAGCGACCGAGAGCTTCCTGGATCATTTCGGCCTTGAGAGCGCGCGGGACCTACCCGGCCTGAAGGAATTGCGCCAAGCGGGTCTTCTTGAGAACAGGCCGCCGCCCGGAGCCGATGAGCCCGAT
>JBCCPQ010000182.1:0-5954 GCA_039024825.1 Pseudomonadota bacterium | reverse complement strand
GTAAAACAGCGACCGCAGTGTATCGGAGGTGACGCAACACCCAAGGCGGCAAGTTGCGATCACCGATGAGCCCAAGAAATGAAAACCGCATCGCAAAGCTGCCAAGACCAAGCCCCAAGATCACAACCCAGATTTCCCATGTGGGTGTTGTGATCATCGCGCGCCCTCCTGCCAGGTTTCGACGCGGGCACCGACGATCATGGCCGCCAAAGCAGCGATGAGCAGCCCGAGTGAGAACGGAAGAAAGGCGAAGACAAGAGCGAAGACGATTGACGTAACTGCAGCAGCCACGTGGGCCGCGGTTCGGAGCGCGGGCGCCACGAGGGCGAGAAAGACAATGGGCAAGGCGAAGTCGAGGGCGAGCGCTTCAGGCATCGCTTCTCCGATGAGGGCACCAGCGAGGGTCGACAAGTACCAACAGGGTGCGACCGGCACGATGACGCCGAAGTAATACGCCGTCTTTTCGCTAAGGCCCCAGTCGCGCCGCTCCTCAAATGTCACGGACGAAAGCGCAAAGGCCTGATCCACCATGAAATACGCGATAAAGCCGCGCTGCCAGAGCGGCGCGGCGCCAAGGTGGGGCGTTAATGCCGCGGAATACATCGCCATTCGCAGGTTCACTGCAAGCGACGTGATGAGCACGATCACAGTTGGCACCGCATCCTGCATCATCGCCACAGCCGTGAACTGTGCCGCCCCTGCGATGACCACGATGGAAAAGCTCATGACCTCTAGTAGGTTGAGACCGGCCTCCGTCCCGACCACGCCGAAAAGGGTTCCGAAGGGGACGAGAAGAAACACGAACGGCGCGCCATGACCGACGCCCAACCAGAAGGCGGATTTCCGGGTGGTCTCTTGCACGCAGGCCCCCTAACTTCCCTGTGCTAGCGCTAGCCCGCGCGTGCGAGGGATGCAAATGGCCACGGTTGAGATCGACGACTACATCATTGCGCCGGACCCGGATCGTCCCGGTCTCACGCGAAGCGTCCGTGCGGTCGATCAGACGGGGGAGCACCGCGAGATCAGGGTCGTGGAAGAGCGTCCGCTGACCATCTACCTCAACCGGCGCGAGATCGTCACCGCTATGACGATCGGGGACTTTCCCGAGTATCTGGCGTTAGGGTTCCTGAGCAATCAGGGCATGCTCAGCTCGGAAGACATTGTGACACAGGTCGACTACGACGACGAAGTCGCCACCGTAGTTGTGCGCACGGCCGAAGAAACGGACCATGAGGACAAGCTGACGCGAAAAACGCGCACCTCTGGCTGCGCAGTGGGAACAGTCTTTGGGGACATGATGGCAGGGCTCGACGGGCTGGTTTTGCCAAGTGCTGAGCTCCGCGAAGCGTGGATCTACGCGCTATCCGAGAAGATCAATCGCACGCCTTCGCTCTATCTAGCGGCGGGGGCGATCCATGGGACGGTTCTGTGCGAAGGCGATCGGCCCCTCGTCTACATGGAGGATGTCGGCCGCCATAACGCCGTGGACAAGATCGCGGGGTGGATGAGGTCCGAAGGCGTCACCGGAGAGGGCAAGATCCTTTACACGACAGGGCGGCTCACCTCGGAGATGGTGATCAAGACGGCACTCATGGGCATCCCGATCCTTATCTCCCGCTCAGGCTTCACTGCCTGGGGCGTTGAGATCGCGCAGGAGGTCGGCCTCACCCTCATCGGACGCGCCAAGGGCAAGCGGTACGAATGCCTGAGCGGTGCAGGGAGGTTGGTCAAATGAGCGACCAGATCACCCTGGAGTTCGAACTCTCCGAAGATGAGCTCACGGACAGTCTCGACGCGCTTGGGGCCGTCACAGGCGAGGGCCGCACTCACAGCCTAGCGACCCTTGGCAAGCGCGCACTTGGTGCGTTTTTGCGCGCGGCGCCCGCGACGGCTACGGGCATGGGTCAGGTGACTGTCACACTCAATGAGGACACTGTGGGGATGCGTGTCGGCCCAAACAGCACATATCTTGGCGCCGATACGCGCATCGCGACGGTGACAGGTGCGCAGACGATAACACTGCTTTTTCCCCTGGCAGTTGTAGTGATCCCAAAGCGCGCGATTGACGGTGGCTACTCTGCCCTTCCCGCCGCGTTCCGACCGAAGAACGCCGCGTGACCCTCCCGGTTGGAGTGATCCTCGCGGGCGGACAGGCCACGCGGATGGGGGGCGGCGACAAGGGGCTCCTCACGCTAGGAGGCCGGACGCTCATGGAGCGCGTGATTGAGCGCATTGAGGGTCAGGTGGCGGGCCTCGCGATCAATGCAAATGGTGACCCCGCGCGGCTCTATGAATTCGGACTGCCGATTATCGCGGACTCCGTCGAAGGGCATCCAGGGCCGTTGGCTGGCGTGCTGGCGGGGCTCGACTGGGCGCACAAGGTCGGCGCCTCCCACATCGTGACCGTTGCTGCTGACACGCCGTTTTTTCCAACAGACCTTGCCCGGCGACTGGGACGCGCGGCAATAAAAGCGTCGACTCCCATAGCGTTGGCGGCGACCTACGAGGGCGGGCGCACGAACCGGCATCCGACGTTTGGTTACTGGCCGGTGCGCCTACGCGCCGACCTGCGGAGCGCGTTAGCCCAAAACATCCGAAAGGTCGTCATGTGGACGGACAGTCACGGCGCTGCGACGGCCGCCTTCGATGATGGAGCCTTCTTCAATATCAACACACCGGAAGACCTCGCAGAAGCGGAGAAGATGCTTTGAGGATCTACGGCATTGTTGGCTGGAAGAACGCGGGCAAGACCTCCCTCATGGAGCGACTGGTCGCTGATATCGCAGGGCGCGGAGTAACGGTCAGCACGCTCAAGCACGCCCATCACGCTTTTGACGTCGATCAACCGGGGAAGGACAGCTACCGCCACCGAAGCGCCGGGGCCCGCGAGGTTCTTGTGTCCGGGGGCGCGCGCTGGGCCTTGATGAGCGAACTGAGAGGAGAGGAAGAGCCGCCTTTGGCAGAACTTCTCGGACGGCTGACGCCGGTTGATCTGGTGCTCATAGAAGGCTGGAAACGGGACCCGCATCCGAAAATCGAGGCCTGGCGCGCCGAGACCGGGCGCGACCTGATTGCCGGCGACGAAAAGACAGTTCGCGCCTTGGCTGTGAAGGGGGTGGTCGAAACCGACCTGCCCTGCTTTGATCTTGATAACACGGTGGCCATCGCGGAATTCATTCTGGGCGAGGTAGGTCTGTGAGCTGGGATCGCATCGTCATGGTGGACTGGTCCGGAGGCGCGCCCGGTCCCAAGCGCCCGAGGCGTCTTCCCAAAGACAAGATATATATTGCAGAAGCGGTGGACGGGATCCCTGGCGAGCCGCGCTATATCCCCGACCGGGTTGCGGCGGAAAGGGAGCTGTCCGCGATCATGACGAGAAGCCTTGAGGCCGGGGAACGCCTGCTCATGGGCTTTGACTTCCCATTCGGGTACCCCGCCGGATTCGTAAGAGCAGTGACCGGCTTTGACGATCCCTTCGTGCTTTGGTCGCTGCTGGCTCGACGTCTGCCGACGTCTACCCACGCGCTGGAGAGGACAACCCTGGCGGCGGAGTTCAACGTCGTGTTCGACGGTGACGGCCCGTTTTGGTTTGATCCGTTCCGGAAGGGAACGGTGCCCATGCGCAAGCCAAAGACCTTTCCCATAGCAGAGTGGCGCGAGGCTGAGAGGCGCACCAAGGGGGCGTTCTCCCTTTGGCAACTCGGGGGGGCGGGCGCGGTGGGTTCCCAGGCTTTGACCGGAATCGCAACGCTCGAAAGACTGCGTCAGACTTTTGCGGGTCGTGTTTCCGTCTGGCCCTTTGAGCCCCTCACCGCTCCCATTGCCTTCGTGGAGGTCTGGCCCTCGCTTTTGCGGGCAGAGGTCGCCGCCGCCCAGCGACTGGATGAGCCAAAAGACGCAACTCAAGTGCGCGTCCTTGCGGAAGCCATCGGACGCCTCGCCCCCTCAGAGCTAGAGCAGATGCTTGATGTCCATGCGCCTGAAGAGGGCTGGATTTTCGGGCTGGGGCATGAAGCCACGCTCGCTGCGGCCGCGCGGCAGGGGCGCTTGCGCAATGACTGTTTCGCGTTGCCGCCCGGCGTGCACTGGACGGCGGTGGATGAGGCGCTCGATTTGCTCAAGGATCGGCTGGAACCCGTTGTTGGGCGCGAGGAAGTGAGTCTGCCGGATGCCGCCGACCGTATCGCGGCGATGGAGCTGCGCGCTCGATCAGCCCATCCCCCTGCCGCCAATTCAGCTGTGGACGGCTACGGATTAAGCGCGGGCCTTGAGCCCGGTTTGCAGCATATCCCTCTCGCGACGGGGCGTGCCGCTGCGGGAGTGCCCTTTGCGGGCAGTCTTCCAGAGGGGCATGCCATCCGCATCCTCACAGGCGCTGCGCTCCCCGAAGGCGTCAACACCGTGGTTCTGGAGGAAGACTGCCGGGTCTCTGATGACCGGATCAGCGTGGAAGGTCCGCTCAAGACCGGCGCCAACTGTCGCAAGGCGGGGGAAGATGTCAGTGCGGGCGACACTGTCGTGGAAAAAGGCCGTCGGATCACCCCGTCCGACCTCGCGCTACTGGCAGCGACGGGTCACGGCACCGTGCCTGTCTTTGGCCGCTTGCGGGTGGGCGTCCTGTCAACGGGTGACGAACTGCGCGAGGCGGGCTCTGATCTCGCATACGGACAGATCGGCGACGCTAACCGGCCCATGCTTTTGAGCGCGATCCAAGCGATGGGTCACGAGGCAGTGGATCTGGGCATCTGCACAGATGATCGCGACGCCCTTCGCGCAGCCTTCGATGGGGCCGGAACGGACGTCCTTCTTACCTCTGGCGGCGCATCTGCGGGTGAAGAGGATCACGTCTCAGCTCTCCTGACAGAGACGGGGACGATGTCGCTTTGGCGGGTCGCGATGAAGCCCGGTCGACCGCTGGCGCTAGGTCTTTGGCGCGGGATGCCGGTCTTTGGCCTGCCGGGCAATCCGGTGGCAGCTCTGGTCTGCACGATGGTCTTTGCTAGGCCTGCCCTTTCACTCCTGGCCGGGGGTGGATGGATCGAGCCCATGCGCCTCACCGTTCCAGCGGCATTTAGCAAATCGAAGAAAGCGGGGCGACGGGAGTACCTCCGGGCACGGTTGCGCGATGGCGCGGCAGAAGTCTTCAAGTCTGAAGGCTCCGGGCGCATCAGTGGGCTCAGTTGGGCAGAGGGCCTCGTTGAACTGCCAGACGGGGCACTTGAAATCACTCCGGGGATGCCGGTGACCTACCTTCCGTTTGCGAGCCTTCTCAGGTGAAGGTTTCGATTACCTCGGGCTTTCGGGAGGAGCACCGCGAGGCCGTTGCAACCCTGTTCTGGGCGGCGTTCCAAGACAAGCTGCGACCGTCGCTCGGCGACGGCGAGAAAGCCCACGCTTTTATCAGCCAATCGCTGCGGCGTGACTTTGCCTTTTCCGCGGTGGCGGAGGACGGCAGCCTTCTGGGAGCGGCAGGCATCAAAACGGAGAAGGGTGGCTTTCTCAGCGCGGGCTACGGCGAGATTGCCGCCATTTATGGGCCGGTGAGCGGCCTTTGGCGCGCGGCTGTCCTCGACAGGTTTGAACGCAAGCTCACCCCCGGCATCCTGCAGATGGATGGGATCTTTGTCGCCGAAAATGCCCGCGGGCTTGGCGTGGGGACCAAGCTTCTCGACGCCGTTGTTTGGACCGCGCGCATGAATCGCTGTGCACAGGTGCGTCTCGACGTGGTGGAGACCAATACCCGCGCCAAAGCGCTTTATGAACGCTATGGCTTTCGCGAGGTAGGCGTTTTGAAGACCGGGCTTATGTCGCCTCTCCTCGGGTTCCGGGAAGCCTCGACGATGGCTTTCGACGTCGTGCCGGTGTCTAGCTGAACATCCCTGTCACACGCCCCATGAGCATGAACGCACGGGCTGTGCGGGTATCGGACAAGGCAGCGATCTCCTCATCACTGG
>JBCCPQ010000181.1:0-5956 GCA_039024825.1 Pseudomonadota bacterium | reverse complement strand
GCTGCAATAACACGGGTAGGTTGAGAATGGGACAGGTTGTCACCTCTTTTGCGGTTTTCTTTGCAGAATGATGCAAACGCACACCGGCCCGGAAATTTGCCAAGGGCGGTAGAAGCGTGAGCAAGTCGAGTTAGGTGCCGCACGGACCCAAAGAACAGGACCGCCCGTGACGACAGCACTTTTGATCTTTCCTCATCAGCTCTTCGCTCAGCATCCTGGACTAGCGGCGAAACCGCGCCGCGTCGTCCTGGTTGAAGAGCCGCTGTTTTTCGGTGATCCGAAGTATCCGGCGAAGATGCACCGGCAGAAGCTCTGGTACCACCGCGCGACTATGGCCCGCTACAAAGCACGGCTGGAGGAGCAAGGGCACGAAGTGGAGCTGGAGGCCTATCGCTGCGACGTGCACCTTCTTGCTGCTCTTGTGAAGCGTTTGGAGGGCGACGGGTTCACGAAGGTCACGCTCGCCGATCCGGTAGACCACACGGTGATGAAGCGGGTGAGCACTGCCGCCGCTGATGTCGAGCTAGAGGTTCTTGGAACGCCCGGTTTTCTGAACACGTCGGCCGAGAACACGGAGTATAAGAGCGGTAAGAAGAGGTGGTTCATGGCTGAGTACTACAAGTACCAGCGCCGCCGTTTGAACGTTCTTATGGACGGGGAAGAACCCGCGGGCGGCCAATGGTCCTTTGACGAGGACAACCGCAAGAAAGTACCTCCCAAGATGTTGGGGGAAATCCCCCGGTTGCCGGCCATCAACCGTGCCCAGGCCGATCTCGACGCGCGTGAGAGCGTCACTGACGAGTTTGAGACTTATGGGTCACTAGACCGATTGATCTATCCGACCTCGCACGAGGAGGCAGAGGACTGGCTGCAGAGTTTTCTCAGGGAGCGTTTTACTCTGTTTGGGGACTACGAGGACGCAATTGTGCGCGGCGAGAATTGGCTTTGGCACGGGGTGCTCACGCCGATGTTGAACACGGGTCTTCTGACCCCCCGTCAGGTCCTTGATGCCACTCTGCAGCATGCGAAAACGCAAGACGTGCCTCTAAATTCGCTGGAAGGGTTTATCCGCCAAATCATCGGCTGGCGGGAATTTATGCGCGCAACCTATGAAGATCTGCATGTCAAAATGCGGACAACCAACCACTGGCGCCACACCAAGAAGATGCCAAAGAGCTTCTACGAAGGCACCACAGGCATCGACCCTATCGACGATACGATCCAGCGCATCTTAAAGACCGGTTACTGCCACCACATCGAACGGCTCATGGTGCTCGGCGGCTTCATGTTCCTGTGCGAGATTGATCCCGATGACGTCTACCGCTGGTTCATGGAGATGTTTATCGACAGCTACGACTGGGTCATGGTGCCGAACACTTACGCCATGTCTCAACACGCCGATGGCGGCCTCATTACGACCAAGCCATACTTCTCCGGTTCCAACTACGTAAAGAAGATGTCGAACTGGAAGCAGGGCGCCTGGGCTGAGAAATGGGACGGCTTGTACTGGCGCTTCATTTGGAACCACCGGAAAGAGCTCGGCGGCAATCCCCGGTGGGCCATGATGGTCCGCACAGCAGAGAAAATGGACGAGGCCAAGAGGGAAGCGCATCTTGAGAATGCAGCGAACTTCCTCCGCGGGTTGCGCTGAGCGAAGTATATGGGCGACGCTCCTTCATCTGCCTTGCACCATGATGTTTCACAATGCGCCAACCTTGCTCAAGCCATCAAGAAACATTGCAACCTGCTCCGCTTTACTGTTGAGAGGTCAGCGTCCCTGCGGCGATTTGGCGAGGGAAAACAAAGGTCCGAGTGCCCATGTCGGTCGTAAGAGGAAGGACATCACGGAACCGCCGGTGACGTAAAATCTTCTGGACACATAGTGTCAGATAAAGTTTACACTATAGGGTAGCCGGGCCGTCCGCACACAGTCCGCCGCCTGGGAGACGACAATGAAACAACATACCCAAGAGCTCACGCCAATTCCTACGCAGTGGGTCGGCCCGATCTCCATTACCGGCAACGTCATGAACGAAGAGGCCGCCGTACCAATGGCGACCTACGAGACGCCGCTCTGGCCATCGACAGGTCGCGGCGCACGGGTGAGCCGCAAGTGCGGCGGCATCCGTTGCACCTTGGTTGATGAGCGTATGACGCGCTCGGTTATCCTGCGGGCAAAGGATGCCAGCGAAGCATTTGCCGCGTGGCAGAGCATAGAAGGGCGTCATGAGGAGCTGCAGGAGGTCATCGCAAGCACGTCGCGCTTTGCCAAGCTCATTGAGATGAACCGCCAGGTGGTAGGCAACCTTCTTTTCATCCGTTTCGAGTGCCGCACTGGGGATGCCTCGGGCCATAATATGGTGACGGGCGCGGCTGATGCTGTGATGGGCTGGCTGTTGCAGGAGTACCCGCAGCTCGAATACTCCTCAATCTCCGGCAACTTCTGCACCGATAAGAAGGTCAGCGCCGTGAATGGCCTTCATGGCCGGGGCAAATACGTCGTAGCTGAGATCGAGATCCCGCGCGACATTTGCACGAACACTCTGCGCACAACGCCGGAGAAGATGGCGCAGCTGAACACCGAGAAGAACTTGATCGGCGGAGTGATTGCGGGCTCCCTTCGGTCGGCTAACGCACACTTCGCGAACATGCTTCTGGCGTTCTATCTCGCGACAGGACAGGACGCGGCCAACATCATCGAGGGGTCGCAGGGCATCGTGCATGTCGAGGCGCGCCCGGATAGCCTTTACTTCTCCTGCACACTTCCGAACCTGATCGTGGGTTCCGTAGGGTCCGGTAAAGGGAACGACACTGTAGAAGCGAACCTGACGCGCATGGGCTGTAAAGAAGACCGCGAACCAGGTGAGAATGCCCGCCGTCTCGCGGTCATGTGCGCCGCGACTGTTCTCTGCGGGGAGCTCTCGTTGCTTGCGGCGCAGACCAATCCAGGCGAACTGATGCGCACTCATTTCAAGATGGAGCGGGGCTAGGAGTCACTATGACCAAAATCGGTATAGACAAGCTCAGTTTCTATGTTCCTCAGCATTACATGTCGCTTGGGACGCTTGCAGAGCGTCAAGGGATAGACCCCGCTAAGTTTGCAAAGGGCATCGGCCAGAACAAGATCGCGCTGCCTGCACATGACGAGGATGTGGTGACGATGGCGGCCGAGGCCGCCCGCGCCATCGTTACGACCGAGGATGCGGAGAAGATCGATACCGTCCTGTTCGCTACAGAGACGGGAATCGACCAGTCAAAAGCGGCAGGTGTTTATGTCCATAAGCTCCTCGATCTGCCGTCGAACGTCCGCGTGGTGGAGCTGAAGCATGCCTGTTACTCTGGCACGGCAGGCCTGCAGCTTGCCGCGGGCCACGTGGCGAGAAAGCCCGACCGCAAGGTCCTAGTCATCGCCTCCGACGTCTCTCGCTACGATGTCGACAGCCCGGCTGAAGCCACGCAAGGCTGCGGTGCCGTCGCCATGCTCATATCCGCCGATCCACGCGTCATGGAGCTCGATACTGCGACGGGCTGCCATTCCGAGGATATCATGGATTTCTGGCGGCCCAACTATCGCAAGACTCCGCTTGTCGACGGAAAGTACTCCACAGTGAAGTACCTTCATTCCCTTGCCCACGCTTGGGAAGACTACGTGGCCCAAGGCGGCCGCGCGTTCAATGAGATGGCTCAGTTCTGTTACCACATTCCGTTTACTCGGATGGGAGCGAAAGCGCACGGACATCTAAGTAAACTGAATCAAGCCCAGAACGACGGAAACCTGATAGAATCCGGCATGGTATACAATCGAGAGGTTGGGAACTGCTATGCCGCGTCCCTATACCTCTCGCTCATTTCTATGCTTGAAAACACGGAAACTGACCTTTCGGGCCGGCCCGTTGGTATGTTCTCCTACGGCTCCGGGGCCGTTGCAGAGTTCTTTTCTGCTGTCGTGCAGCCCGGCTACCGTGATCACCTGATGGTCGCTCATCACCGAAAGCTGCTCGAAGACCGGGTGGCGCTGAACTACGATGAATATCTTGCCTTCCGCCACGCGCCTGACCCCACCGACGGCAGCGAGGCCGTAATGGCGCAGCAAGCCCGTGGGCGCTACCGCCTCGCCCGGATCCATGAGCACAAGCGCCACTACGAAGCCGTCTAGCACAGCCTCCGCCCGTGCACCGGGCAAGCTGATCCTGTCGGGAGAGCACTCCGTCGTGTACGGGGCTCCCGCACTTGCCGTGGCTGTCCAACATTACACTGAGGTCACGTTCACGCCGCTCCACAAGACAGGCGGTCTCTTCACGGCATTTGAGTCCCTTTCACCCTCGGCATTCTATCCCTTTGAAGCGTTGAAGAGCTTCAAAGACGGACTTGATGCCCGCTTTGACCAGTTCATGCGTGGCGAGATGCCCGTTCAGAAGGTCCTCCAACGGCCTGATGATCTGGCGATCTACACGCTGACGTCGCTGCTTCCGATCATTCCGATGCCGGGCGCGTCCTCGCGCGGTCTCCCGGTGCCGGGGCAGTTATCATCCAAGTCAGATATGCCCCTTGGGGCTGGTATGGGCTCATCAGCGGCGGTCGTTGCGGCAACGATTGTGCTCTATGAACACTTGCTAGGCCAGGCGCAGACCGCCCAGCAGAGGTTTGAAAAAGTCAGATTTTGCGAGCGCCTACAGCATGGGAAAGGCTCTGCAATCGATGCCTCTGCTGTCGTTTTTGGTGGGCTCAATCGTGTGCAAGGTGATCAGGTCACACCGATTGATTTGACGCCGGACCACTCGCTTAACAGTGGCGGCTGGTTTTGGGTTCAGCTTGGCACGCCCGTATCGAAGACTGGCGAATGTGTGGCCAAGGTTCGCGAGAAGCACGGGAGTGATGCGGCGCTGTGGCAGGACTTCGCTGACTGCACTGAGGGCTTCGCGGAAGTCATTGCCGCAAATGCCGACCCGCGCGACGCGATCCGACGCAATCAGGCGCTGCTGGAAAGGATCGGCGTCGTGCCGCAGCCTGCATCCCGGTTTGCGGCAGCAGTAGAGGCCCTTGGCGGTGCCGCCAAAGTGTCCGGCGCTGGCGCGGTCCGAGGTGATGCCGCAGGTGTCATGCTCATCTGGCTTGAGGATACATCCGCAATGGCCACGCTGATGGACGCGTATCCGGAACGTCGTTGGTCGCCTTTGCGTCTCTCTTCGGATGGCGCGCAACTTCTTCCCAGCGCCCCCACTGCCAGGATAGCAGCGCAGGAGGGCCAGATGCCATGAGCGTCACTGCCTCGGCGCCGGGGTCAATGATGGTCATCGGCGAGCATGCCGTTGTCCTTGGGGCGCCTGCGCTAGTGGCAGCAATCGAACAGCGCGCCCAAGTCCATGTGGAAGGGATCGCTGGCGACACAGTGGAACTGCACTCCCAGATTGCCCCGCCATTGGAGACGCGACTGGGCACAGCACCGGGCAGCGGCCCTTACAGGTTCCTGCTTGCCGCAATCAACGCGTCCGGCGTCGACCGTGGCGTGCGTATTACGACGTCATCCCAGATCGACCCGACCATGGGCCTCGGGTCGTCAGCGGCTGTTACGATTGCCGCGCTCGGGGCTTTGTCCGCGTTTCTGGGGCGCAAGCCAAATGACGTGCACCAAAGGGCGCTTTCGATTGTCCGCGCTATTCAGGGGCGTGGAAGCGGTGCGGACCTTGCTGCGTCTCTGTGCGGTGGCCTCACTGCCTATGCACTGCGTGATACTGGGCTGTCTGCTGATATGGAGGTGATGCCCTCCCCGCCAGTGATTGCGCTCAAATATGTGGGCTACAAGACGCCAACCGCCGAGGTGCTCTCCCTCGTCGGGGAGGCGGCGGAGAAGCGACCGAACTACTACAACCGCATTTATGAGGCCATGCGCCACTGCGCGTCAGAGGGTGTGGCTGCTGCAAAAACCGCACACTGGGAAGGGTTGGCCAAGCATATG
>JBCCPQ010000180.1:0-6002 GCA_039024825.1 Pseudomonadota bacterium | reverse complement strand
GCGGCCGGAGGCGGTGCCGTTCCAGGCTGCCCCCATGGTGTGAGCACAATCCTCGATAATAGTCAGACCATTCTCGCAAGCGATGCGAACCAGTGCGTCCATGTCGCAGATGTGGCCCCGCATGTGGGACAGCATGAGCACCTCTGCCTGCCCGGACTTCGTGATCAGATCATCCATGTCGATGACCAGACCGTCGGTTACGCCGACAAAGACGGGCTTTGCACCGACGCTCGCAATCGCACCTGGCACGGGGGCCAGAGTGAAGGCGTTGGTCAGCACTTTGTCGCCTGGCTTTACGCCGACGGCTCTTAGGGCGGTTGCCAGCGCGTAGCCGCCCGACGCCACTGCTAGGCAGTACTTTGCGCCCATCTGCGCCGCAAATTCCTCCTCAAGGGCAGCGGTCTCTGCAACCTCTCCGGGGGCTTCATTGTAGCGGTGAAGACGTCCGTGGCGGAGCACCTCGAGCGCCGCTTCAATCCCTGCCTCGGGGATCGGTTCCTGTTGCGTAAAAGAGCCAGTAAAAATCTCCATAAGCGATGTTTGCGAGGTGCCCCGCTGCGCGTCAATCCAAAAGCCGCGCGACGATAGCAGGGAGGTCTGCGTAGTCATCGAGCCATGCATCAGGTGACATTTCCGCCCGACTGGATGTGTCCGGGGAAAAGGAGACGGACACGCTGGGCACACCCGCAGCGCGAGCGGTACGTTCGTCCGTCATGGAATCGCCGACGAGAAGGCTCCTTTTCACCTCGCCGCCGACGCGACGAACGGCCTCGAGGTACGGCGCGGGATCCGGTTTGCGGACCGGCAAAGTGTCTGCTCCCACGAGCGCACCGAAGGCATGACGGTGCCCAAGACTGACCATAAGCGCTTCGGCAAGCCCTTCTGGCTTGTTGGTACAGATCGCAACGGCGACGCCCTCAGCAGTGAGCTCTGCCACCGCGTCCATGGCACCCGGGTACATCCGTGTATGGACGTCCAGCGCCGCGCCGTAGTGGGTCAGAAGCTTTGGATACTCAGCCTCTACATCATCTTGGTTAAAGCCAGCCGCACGAGAGAAGCCCAGCGTCAGCATTGCCTTTCCTCCACGCAGTGCGGTGCCTGCATCCTCCGGTCCTAAAAGCGTGCCAAGACCCAACCCCGTGAAACACGCATTGGCCGCTGCGAGGAGGTCGCCAGACGTATCCGCAAGCGTCCCATCAAGATCGAAGACCACCGTTCGCGTCACCTGCACCCCTCCCCGCTGGCTCATGTCCCGTTTCAGACCGTCAAAAGACGTGAAGCCCTGCCTCTTGCCTGCTTGCCCCTTTTGATGCTTAGCAAGATGAAAAGGAAGGCAGAGCAGAACCATGCCCAACGCTCTTATCGTCTTAGCCGCCGGGCGCGGCACCCGCATGCAGTCAGACATGCCCAAAGTGCTTCACGAGGTGGCGGGCGCACCGCTCCTTCTGCATGCGCTGGAAAGTGCACGCGGCCTGGATGTGTCGCGACGGGTCGTCGTCACCGGGCACGGAGCAGACGAGGTAGAAGCAGCGGCACGGGCTTATGTGCCCGACGTGGTTTGCGTACGGCAAGAAGAACAGCTGGGCACCGGGCACGCGGTGCTCCAGGCGAAGGAGGCCTTGCAGGGGCATGATGGGCCTGCGTTCGTTCTCTATGGTGACACGCCATTCATTCAGCCTGAGACACTCACAGCAATGGTCGAAGCGTTGGAGGGCTCCGCCCTCGTGGTCCTTGGTTTCGAGGCCGCCGATCCAGGCCGGTACGGCCGCCTCGTGACCGAGGGAGAGCGCCTCCTCCGTATCGTGGAGTTCAAGGACGCGTCAGAACAGGAGCGCGCCATCACTCTCTGCACCTCCGGAGTTCTCGCGGGGGAAGCATCTCTTTTGATGGAGCTCCTTGGCGAGGTCACGAATGAGAATGCAGCGGGCGAATACTACCTTACCGATCTGCCGGGCCTTGCGGGGCAACGGGGTCTCGTGACGCGGGTCGTGCGGTGCGACGAGGCAGAGACAATGGGCGTTAACTCCCGAGCGGACCTTGCGCAAGCGAGCGCGGCGTTCCAGGCCCGCGCCCGTGCCAACGCATTGGAGATCGGGGTCACGATGGATGCGCCAGACACGGTTCACCTGTCTTTTGACACCGTTTTGGGGCGCGACTGCCATGTGGAACCCAATGTTGTCTTCGGCCCGGGCGCGACGGTGGAAACCGGAGCGAGGATCCGCGCATTTTCCCATCTTGAGGGTTGCCATGTGTCGCGCGGCGCCGTGGTGGGACCTTATGCGCGGCTCAGGCCCGGCACGGAGGTGGCTGAGGACGTACGCGTGGGCAACTTCGTTGAGATCAAAAATGCGGAGCTGGGCGTCGGCGCAAAGGTCAATCACCTGAGCTACATCGGCGATGCGGACATTGGCGAGCGAACGAATGTCGGCGCGGGAACCGTCACGTGCAATTACGACGGCGTCCTGAAACACCGCACAGAGGTGGGCAAACAGGCCTTTATCGGGTCAAACACGATGCTCGTTGCACCTGTATCTGTGGGCGACGAGGCGATGACGGCCTCCGGCTCTGTCATCACTCAGAATGTTCCAGATGGCGCCCTCGCGGTGGCGCGCGGACGGCAAGTGAACAAGGAAGGTCTCGCGCGCAAATTGATGGCGCGCCTCAAGGAGATCAAGGCGAAAAGGGGTAAGTAAATGTGCGGAATCGTTGGTATTCTCGGCTCACATCAGGCCGCACCTATCCTCGTGGAAGGGCTTCGGCGGCTCGAATATCGCGGCTACGACAGCGCAGGCATTGCGACGCTAAACGACGGCAAACTCGAGCGGCGACGCGCGGTAGGTAAACTGGTGAACCTGTCCGATAAGCTCGTTCATGAGCCGCTCCCCGGGTTCGCGGGGATAGGTCACACACGCTGGGCCACCCACGGCGCCCCGACCGAAGAGAACGCCCACCCCCACCGCGGGGAAAAAGTGGCTGTGGTCCACAACGGGATCGTTGAGAATTTCCGCGCGCTCCGCGAAGAGCTTGAAGCCACTGGCGCGACCTTTTTGACCCAAACGGACACGGAGACCGTGGCGCTTCTCTGCCAACACTTCCTGGACGAGGGCCATGATCCGACTGAGGCCGCCAGAGCGACGGTTGCGCGGCTCGATGGGGCGTTCGCGCTGGCCTTTCTCTTCGATGGTGAGCCGGACTTGATGATAGCCGCACGCAAGGGCTCCCCTTTGGCCGTTGGGCATGGCGACGGCGAAGTGTATTTAGGGTCCGACGCCATCGCTCTGGCCCCTCTCACAGACCGGATCACCTATCTTGAAGAAGGCGACTTCGCCGTGCTGAGAAGGTCCTCGGTAGAGGTCTGGGACATCCGCGGAGCGCGCGCAAATCGCGCCATACACACAATACAGATCGACGCCACCCAAGCCGACAAAGGCGGGCACAAGCACTTCATGGCAAAAGAGATGGCGGAGCAGCCAGCCGTAATCGAACAGTGCCTAGGTCACTACATACAATCCGACGCAATATCATTGCCCGACGCCTTTGACTTTCAAGGGGTTGAGCGGCTGACCCTCGTGGCGTGCGGCACAGCTTTCTACGCTTGCCTCGCGGCGAAGTACTGGTTTGAGCAAGTGGCGCGGATCCCTGTGGAAGTCGACATCGCCTCGGAGTTTCGCTATCGCGAGCCGCCGGTATCGCCCGGCACACTGGCAGTCTTCGTAAGCCAGTCTGGCGAGACTGCGGACACTCTCGCAGCACTTCGCTACATGGACGGCAAAGCGGAAAAAATCGCAGCGGTCGTCAACGTCACGACGTCCACAATAGCGCGTGAAGCCGACATTACCTTTCCAATACACGCCGGGACCGAGATCGGCGTTGCATCAACCAAAGCCTTCACCTGCCAGCTCACCGTTCTTGCGCTTATGGCGCTCAAGGCAGCGGAGGCGCGCAATGTCGCGGTGCCCGATGGTGCCCTAGAAGGCCTACAGCGGGTTCCGGGCCTCATCCAACAGGCGCTGACTCTCGGTGCACGGTATCCAGACGTCTGCAGACAGCTTGCCGAAGCGCGTGACATCATCTTCCTTGGTCGTGGATCACTGTATCCACTAGCCATGGAAGGGGCGCTGAAACTAAAGGAAATCAGCTACATACATGCTGAAGGATACGCATCAGGTGAATTGAAACATGGCCCTATCGCGCTCATCGACGAAAGCGTGCCTGTCATCGTGATGGCGCCTCGCGACGGCCTGTTCGACAAGACGATCTCGAATATGCAGGAGGTCATGGCGCGTGGCGGGCGGATGGTCTTGGTCACCGACAAGGCGGGAGCAAAGGAAGCGGGAGAAGGGGTTTGGGAAACCCTGCTCATGCCAGAGGTAGATGCTCTTTGGGCACCGATTGTCTATGCCGTTCCAGCGCAGCTTCTGGCCTACCACACCGCCATCGCCAAGGGCACAGATGTGGACCAGCCCCGAAACCTCGCCAAGTCCGTTACCGTGGAGTGACGCACTAGATCGCTTCGACGATAAGCGGGGAGATCGCGGTGAGCGGCAGCCCAAGGGCCTGAAGCGCCGCGAGCGACGCACGGCTCCCCGCTGTTGGCTCTGCATCGAGCGGGAGAAGCGTCACCTCAACAGCACGGCCATTTTCAACACTCGTGATACGCCCAGGGCCTTGGGTTGAAACGAGAGGCGTCTTGAGCCAAAGGCCCGGCTCCGCTGCATTGCCCAGCGTCGCGAGTGTCTCGTTGCTGGGGGCCGGGACTGGATCTGCAACGGCCTCCTCTTCCTCAGGCGCGTCGGTTTCTTCGGAGGCTTCGACTGGCGCAGCAGTTGTGATGACCTCAGGTGCGTTTTCGCGCCCTAGAAAGTCGGGAAGCTGCGAGCAGCCGGCGAGGCAAAGGACCAAAAGGCACGAAAAAATCCGCATGACCAGATTGTTACGGCCCGCTGCGCCCCTTGGCAACGTGTCCCCTTGGCAGCGCGCGCTGGCCCGCCTACACCTTAGGCATGACCAAGGACACGGTGTCTTCTCTGTCACCTGCTCCGCTCGTGGATCCGTTCCAGCGTGCGATCAGCTACTTGCGGCTGTCCGTGACGGATCGCTGCGATTTTCGCTGCCTTTACTGCATGGCCGAGCAGATGACCTTCCTGCCCAAAGCTGAGCTTCTGACGCTGGAGGAGCTTGATCGGCTGGCATCGACATTTATCCGCCTTGGCATCCGCAAGCTGCGCATTACCGGGGGCGAGCCCCTCGTTCGCAAGAATATCATGAGCTTTTTTCATGCCATGACGCGGCATCTACAAAGCGGCGCTCTGGATGAGCTGACGGTCACGACCAACGGCTCACAACTAAGCCGCTTTGCCCATGAGCTCGCAGCCGCCGGGGTCAAACGCATCAACGTGTCGCTCGACACCCTCGATGAGGCGAAATTCAAGCATGTGACGCGGTGGGGGCGTTTGGCTCAGGTTTTGCACGGCCTCGATGTGGCACAGGAAGCAGGACTGCGGGTCAAGCTGAACACCGTCGCCCTCAAGGGCTTCAACGAAGATGAGCTTTTCCGTCTGGTGGAATTCTGTGAGGCACGCGGCATGGACATCACGTTCATCGAAGTCATGCCTATGGGAGACCTCGGCAACGAGGATCGCCTTGACCAGTATTGGCCGCTCAGTGATTTGCGCGCGAAACTGGCGGAACGCTACAGCCTCACCGATTTAAGCCGCCGTACGGGTGGACCGGCCCGTTACGTGCGGCTCAATGAAACGGGACAGCAAGTCGGCTTTATCACACCGCTCACCCATAACTTCTGCGAAAGCTGCAATCGGGTGCGTGTAACGTGCACCGGGGAGATTTACACCTGCCTCGGTCAGGAGGGGATGTCCGATCTTCGTACCCCACTCCGTGAAGGTGATGACGCTCATTTCGAGGCCGCGATCAGGGCGGCGATCGGTCTGAAACCTCGGGGCCACGACTTTGACTACTCCCGCGGCGTGGCAGACGGGCAGATG
>JBCCPQ010000179.1:0-6005 GCA_039024825.1 Pseudomonadota bacterium | reverse complement strand
TTCAGCCCGCGTGCGAATAAGGTCGATGGCGACCCCGTCTGGCAGCGTGGCTTCCTGCTGGGCTGCCACGTCCTCGACGATCCGTTGCATCTCTATGGCATCGCCTGACGGCGAGCGGTCCACGCGGATCGAGATCGCCGGGTCATCGCCTACAAAGTAAGCCCGTTCGCGATCGATCCCTTCCACAAGGATGGTCGCCACGTCCGACACGAAGAGCTTTGATCCATCCGGATTAGAGCGCAAGACGATGGCGCCGATCTGGTCCGCAGACCGTTTCGCAACGCCCGTGCGCACCCGCGAGGAACCGCTCACGTCTCCGGCAGGATCCGCGACGGCCTCTGCCTGTATTGCGGCTGCGATTTCGCGCATCGTAAGGTCATGCCGGATGAGGGAAAGCGACGTGACTTCTACAATGGTCGACGGGGCGGCGACCCCTCTGATCGTCGTCCGTGTCACTCCTTCGGCGTAGAGGCGCGCCACAAACTCATCGGCGAAAAGGCCAAGTTGGTCGACGCCCACTGGGCCGCGGATGACGACATCGGTTACGCGGTCACGCCACGTCCCTCGTCGGACGTTGGGGTCTTCCGCGCCCTCCGGCAGTTCCCCGGCAACGGCATCGACAGCGACTTGCACATCATCGGCGGCGCGAGCCATGTCCCAACCGGGCTCAAAATCTAGCTGTACGTAGGCAGCGCCTTCGCGCGAGGTGCCTTCGGTCCCGGTCACGCCTTCCACAGCGAGAAGAGCAGGCTCAAGTATCTGAACGATACCCTCATCGGCGTCTTCGGCTCCCGCACCCGACCAGGAGACCGATACGGTTACGTTGTCGACAACAACGTCCGGAAAAAACTGGGCTCGCATGTTGGGAAAAGCCGCGATGCCTGAGGCAAGCAGGATCACAAGCAGCAGGTTCGCCGCTGTCCCGTGTCGCGTAAAATAACTGAGGATCCCGCCTGTGTTCAGCCCACGCATGGCCTAGCCCCCCATCCGGCCTTCAATACGCTCGACCATGGCCACAGGAACCTCGGGCTCCCGAAGTTGGGCCAAAACACGCTCTTTCGCTTCCGCGGGCATGCGCTGATTTCCTTCTACAAATGAAATCAGACGCGCGCGCCGTTCCTCGTCTAGCGCGATTGTCGTTGGCGTGTCGTTCATCTGTGCCGTCGCCCCTTCAGGCGCGATGGGCGTCACAAGAATGCCAGAGCCGAGCAGCGGTGACCTTTCCGCGACCACACTCTGCCCCACGAGATCGCGGGCGCGTACAAGGACGTCGTCCCCCTGGCGGCGCACAAGTTGCACCTCCACTTCCCGCAAGCGATTTTCCTCATTGAGAACGAGCACCCGGTTGGTTGACGAAAGCGCAGTCGCGGGCAAGCGCGCTACACCACCGACGGCAGGCTCCTCAATCGCCACTGCAACAAAGTCTCCCGGCCGAAACCCAGGGGCGGTTTGCAGGCTCACAAATAGGAGGCGACCAGTGAGGCCCTCACCCACCGACGCGCTCACACGGGAGAGGGAGCCTTCAGCCACGATATCTGCACCAAAGACATCCAGGGTCACAGTGACCTCCGCAGGACGGAGAGCACCAGATTCATCGATGAGGCGCGAATATTGCTCCGTTGAGACGCGCGTCGCAACTTCAAGCGCGGTGTCATCTACAAGCGTTGCGACCTTTTCGTTCGTTCCGACCAGACCACCTTCGACAATCGTCACGTCGCTAAGCACACCGTCAAAGGCTGCCGTAACGGTCGTGTTTTCCAAAGCTCGCTCCGCCTCGTTCATATTGATACGCGCACGCTCCACGCGGGCTTGGGTCGTCGTCACGCGCTGCTCAGCCTGTTGGAGCGCACCGCGCCTTGCGAGCACGGTCTGCCGGGCCGAATTGGCGGAAAGCTCTGCAGCCTCCACAGCCGCTTCAGTGCCCACGCCACGGGCAACAAGGTCGCGCTGACGTTCCAAAGCACGCTCTTGAAGGGTGGCTGTGCCCTCTGCTCCCGCAAGCTCATCCTGGGAGAGCGTCAACGCGCGCTGCGCTTCTAACACCTCTGCCTCAGCTTCGCGAAGCTCTGCCTGCACCAGCGCCAAAGCGCTTTCTGCATTGGCGGTGTCGATCTGCATGAGGACTTCGCCTCGGTTTACGCGACCTCCATCCACGAAGTTTTCGGATAGCATCATGACGGAGCCCGCCACTTCGCTCCGCAGATCAAGGCTGCGCCGGGACCGGATCTCCCCAAACGCATCAAGTACCGGCACAACGCGCCCTGGATCAAAGGATACCACATTCACTGCAAAGGACCGCTCACGCGCAGGAAAAGAACGTCCTTCATCCTCTGCGAGCGCCCGCGCGGCGTCCCTGATTTGTGTAACGCCGAACGCGAGAAGGCCGATTGTGAGAGAAAGGAGAAATAGCCCGGTCAGGCTGCGGCGAAGGAAACGCATGGCGAATAGTCCAGATTGCTACGGCGTATCGGTGAGATGTAGTACCGCGCCCCTTTCAGGCAAAATAAGCACGGGCGGCACTCTCTATAATACGTGGGGTGCCATCATTTCCGTCGCAAATGCTCGTCAAGCCGAGGCATGATTTCCACGAAGTTGCACGGCCGGTGCCGGTAGTCGAGCTGCTTGGCTAGGATTGCGTCCCACGCGTCCTTGCAGGCCCCCGTGGAGCCTGGGAGCGCAAAGAAATAGGTTCCATTGGCCACACCGCCCGTCGCGCGAGATTGGATGGCGGAGGTGCCGATCTTCTCCATCGAGATAATCGTGAAAATTGTGCCGAACGCATCGATTTCTTTCTCGTAGACGTCCCGGTGGGCTTCCACGGTCACATCCCGACCCGTGAGACCGGTGCCGCCGGTTGAGATTACGATATCGACCTCTGGATCAGCTGCCCAAGTGCGAAGCTGGGCAGCGATCTTATCGCGGTCATCAGTCACGATACCCCTGGCGGCGAGAGAATGCCCGGCCGCCTCCAAGCGTTCGACCAGCGTATCTCCGGACCGGTCATCGTCTGCAGTCCGCGTGTCGCTTACGGTAAGAACCGCGATGCGGCACGGCAGAAAAGGCCGGGTTTCGTCGAGGCGGCTCACAAGTGGCCCTTGAGCGTCAGGAGATCTTCCCACGCGTCCCTCTTCGCGTGAGGTTGGCGCAGTAGGTAGGCAGGGTGAAGCATGGGCAGCACGGGAACCCCATCGGCTTCATGCCATTGCCCACGAAGTCGGGTGATCCCCTTCTTTCCGAGCAGCGCCTGACAGGAGTGGTTCCCCATGGCGATTAAGACCTGCGGCTGAGCCAGCGCGATATGGCGACGGAGGAACGGCATCATCATGGCCACTTCGTCCGGTTTTGGATCCCGGTTCTGAGGCGGCCGCCATGGCAGAACGTTGGTGATATAAACGTCCTCGGTGCGGCTCATGCCGATGGCACCGAGCATTTTATCCAGGAGTTGCCCAGCCCGCCCGACAAAGGGCTTGCCTTCACGGTCCTCATCCCGCCCGGGGGCCTCACCCACGATCATCACGGCAGCCCCAGGTACGCCATCGCAGAACACAAAGCTCCGCGCGCCGCGTTTCAGCTCACAATGCTCAAATGCCTCCTGCGCTGACGCGAGATCCCCCAAGCTTCTTGCAGCGCTTGCCAGGGCTTCCGCCTCGGCCACGGGATCAACCTCTCCGGTAAGGTTGGCGACCGGCGCTATCGTCACAGCAGCCGCATTCTTTTCCGATGCTGATGGCATCTCGTAGCGGTTTTGGGGCATCTCCTCGATGCACTCGGTGACGCCGCATTCGACCTGCCACGCGAGCTCTGCCGCTGCTTTATGCCACTCAAACGCATCCATGGCGTAACTATCGCCGATTCCACGGATGCTGCGCAATGCGCGCGGCCCGAATGGCACTTGTGACCTGAACTATGTCTTACGTGAGGGTCTTGCCGGGGCGGCGCGTGCCGCCTAAACCGGGCGCGATGCGTCACCTCCTCGGGATAGAGCCTTTGGCACCCGCCGACATCACGGCCATCCTCGATCTTTCCGAAAGCTACGTGCGGCTCAACCGCTCTCGAAAGAAGCACACTGATGCGCTAGCGGGGCTGACACAGGTAAACATGTTCTTTGAGAACTCCACTCGCACGCAGGCGTCTTTTGAGCTCGCCGGGAAGCGGCTCGGGGCTGATGTGATGTCGATGGCTATGCAGGCCTCTTCGATCAAGAAAGGCGAAACGCTCATTGACACGGCGCTCACGCTCAATGCGATGCACCCCGACCTCCTCGTGGTGCGCCATCCACAATCGGGCGCGGTGGATTTGCTTGCGCAGAAGGTGAATTGCGCGGTGCTGAATGCCGGTGACGGCCGCCATGAGCATCCCACTCAGGCTTTGCTTGACGCGCTGACGATCCGGCGGCGACTGGGTCGCTTGAGCGGTCTGAAAGTGGCGATCTGCGGCGACATCGCTCACAGTCGCGTAGCACGCTCGAACGTCCAGCTTCTCACCAAGATGGGGAACGAAGTGCGTCTGATCGGACCGCCGACTCTGGTTCCCGCAGGCGCGGCTGAGTGGGGCGTGAGCGTTCACGGCGACATGGCCAACGGCTTGAAAGACGTCGACGTGGTGATGATGTTGCGCCTCCAGAAGGAGCGCATGGACGGCGGCTTCATCCCGTCAGAGCGTGAATACTACCATCGGTACGGCCTCGACGCCGAAAAGCTCTCCCACGCCAGCCCGGACGCCATCGTCATGCACCCCGGCCCCATGAACCGCGGCGTGGAGATCGACGGGGAGATCGCCGACGACATCAACCGTTCCGTCATTCAGGAACAGGTGGAGATGGGCGTCGCCGTCCGCATGGCAGCCATGGACCTACTGATGCAGGCCCGCCGCGCGCAGCCTGCGGGGGTCATGGTATGACCGACGATCCCTGGAAAGACCTCCTCGACCCGGGGGAGCGGATCATCTGGCAGGGGCGACCGGACCCGGGTTTCGGCCTAACGACAGAGAGCTACCTCATGATCCCCTTCGGCGCCGTCTTCACGGTGTTTGCGCTCTTTTGGATGGCGATGGCGTCGATGGGGTCTTTCATCTTCTCCCTCTTCGGGCTGCCCTTCGTCGCGGTAGGCGCGGGCATGCTCTTCTGGGGCGTCTACGGTCCCACGCTGACCCGCAGGCACACCTGGTACACGCTGACAAATAAGCGCGGCTTCATCGCCACCGACCTGCCGCTGCAAGGACGCAAGCTGACGTCCTACCCCATCATGGGCGCGGAGCTGGAGCTGATCGACAGCGGCGGGTTCGAGACCGTCAACTTCGCGGAAAAGGTCACGCGCACCAAGAAACACGGCACCTCGCGCGTGCCTATCGGGTTCAAGCGCCTGGAAGAGAGCCGCGAGGTCTACCGCCTCATGCGGGACATTCAGCGCGGGGACATCGAATGAGCGCCCTCGACATCGAACCGGGCGAAGCAGGCCTGATGCGCGTCTTTGCATTGTCCATGACAGCTGGGGAGGCGAAGGCCCTCGCTGGGGATGGTGCAGCCAAACTCGCAGTGCTGGGACTTGCTGAAGGTGACGCGGATTACATTGAGGTTTTCCCGCTGAAGAATCTCGAAGGGCTCGGCCTTGCTGGCTACCTGGTGGAGGGACACGGAGCGGTGGAACCCGACGTCGCCCGCGACCAGGCGAAGCTTGGGGCACTCGGAGGCTGGGTGATGATCGTGATGTCTAAGGCCTTTACCGGGCCGGGCAGGATAGACGCGGATGCCAGGCTGACCCTTATCGGGGCGTACCGGCAAGAGGGCATCGATTATTCCCCCGTTAAAGTGACGTCAGACGCGGCAGAGCCCTACACCGGCAAGCAGCGCAAACCGATGTCGGATGCGCGCATCTCCGGGATGGTCGCGACAGCGGTGCTTCTTTTTCTGGCGGTTTTCGTCGTCATCTTCGTGCTTTTGGCGGGGTGACGATGGAGACCCTTATTATCAACGCACGGCTTATAGATCCTGAGACCCGCGCCGAGGC
>JBCCPQ010000178.1:0-6062 GCA_039024825.1 Pseudomonadota bacterium | reverse complement strand
TTGTTGGATGCGATCGCAACCCAACAGTCTCAGCACCAGCAAAGTTTTAGCGATCTGTGTAAGCAGGCACTGCATCAGTATTTACTAAGTCGAGAACCCACCCAGTCCGTGCTGTTGTTTATGGAGCTACAGCACCAGATCGCCCAGCTGGGTGCCAGGGTAGCTGCCCTAGAAGACGAAACCAGCATTAAAGCAGCCTTTAGCCAATCGGCGCCAACAGCTTCTCCAGCAGAGCCAGACGCCACCGGTCAAGTCCCTGCTGCCCCAGTCGATCCCGTTCTTAACCGGCTGGGTCCGCTGCTGGAAGATTTTTAGCACAAACGTAAAATCTTTAAAGAAAGACCGGTCCTGGCGCTACACACTTCATCAAATCTTGCCCACCTTAGTGAACAACACGGATAGCATAAATCTACAGGTGCATCAGGAACATATGCACAGGGGCAATGCATCTCACAACCACGGATGACCAACCGGAGCCACAACAACTCAGTCTTTAGAGGTATGCCAGGGGCAGAGATATGCCAGGGGCGAGGTTGGCCCGAGGTGCTTGGGTAATCGATATTAACTGCTTAGGTTCACAATCTGACTGTGATGGAAAAATCGAAAATAGCGACCGCTGGCCGCTGGCTATCGCTAGTGGGCGCATCCGTTGGCATGCTCCTGTTGCTGCCCCGGTACGCCAGTGCTCAGTCCACACTTACCTGGGCCAAGGTGGAGCTGGTCCGCAATCAGGTACAGCTGTTTACCCATGGCCAGTCCCGGAGAGCCTACGTCTCAGATGTGCTGGGTATTGACGATGCCCTAAGCACATCTCGCAACGCTCGCGCAGAGCTACGCTTTAACCTCACCGGAACTGCTCATCTGGTCGATGGTGGCCAGATGAGCAGTTCCGGTGAGCGTGAGCGTTTCTGCGTAGTGGCGCCACGTCGGCATCGTCAGAAAGATATGCGTCAGCACGTTCCACATCAGGAAAATCACAAAGTAGAAAAGCACGACGATCCCCGTGGAGAGCCAGGCCGGAAGCTCACTAGTGACGGACGAGAACAGAAACTCGGGATCCGCGCCAGCAACCTCTTCCATGGTCAGGCCTTGCGTGAGGGCCGCGCCAATCAGGAGCCCGGAGGCAATCATGGCGAGGAGGACGACAGCACCATATCGGGCAGCATTGCCGCTGAGGGTAATCCAAAGGACTTTGCCAACACGCGGCTTGGGGTCGAACCCCGTGGCCCCGGCGCTCAAAGCCCCGATCAAAGCCTTGCGACCTTCGACGCTGTAGTACACCGCGCCGAAAATCAGCCAGGGGACGCCAAGGTAGAGCAAACGCCATGCCGGGCTGGCGGCATCAAGAGTCGCTAGATCGTCCGCCTCAATCGCTGCCATGAGCGCCTCGGCTTCCTGTCCGACCAGAAGAAGGGTTCCCGCGGTCAAGAACCCTCCGATCATCAGATGTACAAACGCAGGGTAGAGCATCGTCGCGTGTCCCCCCTGATCGAGGCGCTGGGTCCCAAAGAACGTGCGATCATGACGGTATCGGGTGAGCGCCCAGCGGAGGCGAGGGTGCCAGACACCCAGTGTCAGGATCGTCAGCGCCCAGTGCCAGCAGGCCCGCACTGCGTAGCCCCATGCACCGGGCTCGAGGCCAAAACGAAGGCCCATCCAGCGCGTCCGGGCCAGAAGGTACCGGTGCGCGCGGTACGTGGCGTAGAACCAGATCGGCACGAGTCCGATGAGCGTCAAACCATAGGCAAGGCCCGGTGCGGACAGGAGCGAAAAGCTCACGAAAATCAGGAAAAGGTTCACCACGCCGATGTAAAAGGCGAGGATCACGACAGCTACGAGGAAGCCCAGAAGCTTTTCGTAGGGCGTGCCCACATACTCCAAAGGGAAACCGCCAGGCCGAAGCGCGCTCCAGTACCAGCGCCGGATCCGGGTGCGCGCCCAAAAGCGGTAAAGGCCAAGCGTCACAACCGTTAGCAGACCCGTCCAAAGCGCAAGCTTAAAGAGCGGCCAGCGGCGTCCCTTCAAGTCACCGTGCAAGCCCGGTTCAGGTGAAGCGGTTGTCGCGTGGGAAGCCGCGAGGTGCCATCCGTCCTGCACTGGCCCGCTTGGCGCACCATTCGTCGAGTTCGGGACTTGTGACGGTGCGGGTTCGTCCGGCGGGATCGAGCCACGAGAGGCCTTCTGCCAAGGTGAAGGTGACGACATCACTAAGGCCCCCGTCCTTGTACCGCTGGAGCCGCACGCCCTTGCCCCGCGTCATTTCTGGTAGTTCTTCCAGCGGAAAGACCAGCACTTTCCGGTTCTCGCCGACACATGCCACGCTGTCGCCTGATACAGGCGTGCAGACCAGCGCTTTTGTCGGCGTCTTCACGTTCAACACCTGCTTACCGGAGCGAGTCTGTGCCAAAACCTCGTCTTCCGCCACAATGAACCCATCGCCACCCGTTGAAGCCACGAGCTGCTTGCGGCCGGGCTGATGGATGAACAGGGCGACGATCTCTGCCTCGTTCGGCAAATCGACCATGAGGCGCAGGGGCTCTCCCATGCCGCGACCACCCGGCATGTTTGAGACCGAAAGCGTGTAGAAACGTCCGTTGGACGCAAAGGCCATCAATCTGTCGGTGGTCTCCGCGTGAAACACAAAGCGGCCTTCGTCACCATCGCGGTACTTCAGCTCCCTCGCGAGATCGATGTGGCCGCTCATGGCGCGGATCCAACCCATCTTGGAACACACGATCGTCACCGGCTCGCGGTCGATCATGGCCTCCAGCGGGACCTCTTCCACCTCCGCGGCCTCCGCAAAGGTCGTGAGACGTTGCGAACGATGCTCCGGTCCCGAAAACTCTTTGCGCACTTCCTTGAGTTGCGCCGCGATTTTCTTCCACTGGCGCTCTTCACGGGCAAGGAGGTCGCGCAGGTCTGCGCGCTCGCCTTCGAGCGCTTCCTTCTCTCGGACGAGTTCCATCTCTTCCAGTCGACGCAGAGAGCGCAGGCGCATGTTCAGGATCGCCTCTGTCTGCACCTCGGTCAGCGCCGGGTCAGGCTCCAACGGAAGGCCAACGGGAGAAACGTAGTCCTCTTCATCGCGGGCGCGCGGGAACTCGCGATCCCAGTCCTCGGCCATGAGCGCGACCTTGGGGTCATCATCGTAGCGGATGATGTCGATCACACGGTCGAGGTTCAGGAACGCGATCAGGAAACCTTCGAGCACCTCAAGCCGGTTGTCGATTTTTTCCAGCCTGTGCGCCGTGCGACGCAGCAAGACGTCCCGCCGATGATCGAGGAAGGCGCGCAGTACCTCCTTCATGGAACAGACCTTGGGCGTCACACCATCGATCAACACGTTCATGTTGAGGCTAAAGCGCACCTCAAGGTCGGTGTTCCGAAAAAGCATGCCCATGAGGACATCCGCCTCGACATTCTTGGACCGCGGTTCGAGCACAATACGAATATCGTCCGCGCTTTCGTCGCGCACGTCCGCGAGGATCGGAACCTTCTTTGTCTGGATGACCTCTGCAAGCTTTTCGATCAGCTTCGACTTTTGCACCTGGTACGGGATCTCTGTGACAATGATCTGATACTGACCACGGCTCAGTTCCTCGCGGTGCCATTTGCATCGCAACCTGAAGGAGCCGCGCCCGGTGCGATAGGTCTCCTCCATGCTTTCGCGGGGCTCGACGATGACCCCACCTGTGGGGAAGTCGGGCCCCTTCACATAATCCATGAGCGTGTCGTCGCGCGCATTCGGTGCCTTAATGAGATGGAGGCATGCGCCGATCAGCTCATCAAGATTGTGGGGCGGAATGTTCGTGGCCATGCCGACCGCGATGCCTGCAGCACCGTTTGCCAAAAGGTTTGGGTAGGCCGCCGGAAGAACCGTGGGTTCCTGCAAACGGCCGTCGTAATTGTCACGAAAATCGACGGCGTCTTCATCGAGGCCTTCGAGCAGCGCCTCGGCAAAGGCTGTGAGCCGCGCCTCAGTGTAGCGCGACGCCGCCGGGTTATCGCCGTCGATATTGCCAAAATTGCCCTGACCATCCACAAGCGGGTAGCGCACCGCGAAGTCCTGTGCGAGCCGGGCCATCGCATCATAGATCGCCCCATCGCCATGGGGGTGAAAGTCCCCCATAGTGTCGCCAGAAATCTTCGCAGACTTCAGAAACTTGCCGTCCGGCGTGAGCCGAAGTCGCCGCATCGCGAACAATATACGCCTGTGGACAGGTTTAAGGCCGTCTCGTGCATCCGGCAGAGCGCGATGCATGATCGTGCTTAAGGCGTAGGTCAGATAGCGCTCACCAATCGCGCGACGCAGCGGTTCAGCCACCTCGTTCAGCACGATGTCGTCGTCATCTTCCTCATCAGCCATAGATGTGGTGTAGCGACCGCCTTTTAGGGCGTCCAGAGCGCAGCCAGACTATCCCTGCTGCGACGCTCAGAAAGCTCGGCAAACTTGCAACAAAACTGTGGATAAGCGCCACACTTGGGGGGAGGGGAACGGATTCACTCCCCGTTATGTTAATGTCGTGCCGATTCTATGGTGGGGATCGCTGCCGAACTATTCATTGCTGTGAGGGGATGTGCCGTGGCCCGGTTTATGATCGTTACTTTTCTGCTGCTTGGTTGGGGCTTCTTTGAGCTGTCCGGTGGAACAAGCTTTGTCGCGCCTGAACCCGAGCCAAAGCCGCTCAACGCGCTGCTTCAGGACGTGGCAGACCAGGAAGACGCGAGCGTTGTCGCGCGCGCGGAAACCGCTCCTGAAGGTGTAGTGATCGTCGGCCAACCGAGGGCGCGCGCTCAGGGAACAGCAAGCCCGACGCCAGAGACAACGACCCTGGCGTCATTTACCCAAGAGCCTGCAAGCTCATCCCTTGCCACTATCCTCGGCACCGCACCCGAGAGCATTGAACCTGTCATCGAAGAGGTAGCGGCGCCCGTGGACCTTCGCAGTGTCACAGGATCCCGCGTGAACATGCGCAACGGACCGGGAACGAACTTCCAGGTGCTCACGCAGCTCGTTCGTGGAGACGAGGCCGAGGTGCTTCAAAGCCCGGGTGATGGCTGGGTCAAGATCCGCGCCACCGGGTCAGGACGCGTCGGCTGGATGGCAGAACGTCTCCTTGCACCGGTGAATTAAGACCGAAACGCGCTTGCATCTCGCCTAGAGGTCAGTCCACCTCCCCGCATTACCGCGACGGAGGCCCCATGACGCGTTCTATCCTCATTACCGGCTGCTCAAGCGGGATCGGCCACGACAGTGCCGTCTATCTTCGTCAGAAAGGCTGGCGCGTCTTTGCGTCCTGCCGGAAAGAGGCTGATTGCGCGCGTCTACGGGCTGAGGGTTTTGAAGCCCCGAGGATCGACTACGAAGACGAAAGCACTGTCGGGGCGGGGCTGACGGAAGCGCTCGACGCCACAGGCGGCACGCTGGATGCGCTGTTCAACAATGGGGCTTATGCGATCCCCGGTGCCGTGGAAGACTTGCCCCGCGCAGCGTTGCGCCAGAATCTTGAAGCGAACCTTCTGGGCTACCATGACCTGACGTGCCGGGTGATCCCGGTCATGCGAGCCCAAGGCCAAGGGCGCATCCTAAACTGCTCCTCCGTTCTGGGCTTTGCGGCCCTGCGCATGCGGGGCTCGTACAACACGACAAAGTTCGCGCTGGAGGGGCTCACGGACACCCTGCGTCTCGAACTCCGCGGCACCAACATATTCCCGATCTTGATCCAACCGGGTCCCATCGGAACCGACATCCGCCAGAACTCCATCCCGCATTTCGAACGCTGGATTGATTGGAAAAACTCCGCCTGCAGAGGCATTTACGAGAACCGACTCCGGCCGCGACTTTACAAGGAAACGACGGAGCCGGACCAGTTTGAGCTCCCGCCCCGTGCCGTCTCTCTCAAAGTTCATACCGCTCTAACCGCGCGCAAACCTGCGGCGCGCTACAAGATCACCACGCCGACCTACGCCATGGCGCTCATGCGTCGCATGTTGCCGCGCGCCGCGATGGACAATCTCCTTGCCCGACTGTGACGCCGCCTTAGCTCCGGGTAAAAGGACAA
>JBCCPQ010000177.1:0-6072 GCA_039024825.1 Pseudomonadota bacterium | reverse complement strand
GCTGTCGCTATCCATGGATTCGGTATCTTGCAGCATCTCAAGCACGGCGTCACGGCGCGGCAGCTCCAGATAGGTCGATGATGCTCCGAACTGGAGATCGAAGTCGATCAGGCAAACGCGCGGCGGTTTGTTCTTGTCGATGTTGGCAAGCTCCCACGCGAGGTTCGTCGCCAGTGTCGAGCCGCCAGTGCCGCCAGAGATCCCGTGGACCGGGAAGATCACGCCTTCGCGGTCACCCGTGGCTTTGAGCGTGTTCCGCAATTCAGCGGGCGGAAGCGCTTCGGGTTCCGGCCGTTGCAGACGCTCGACGGCGCTTGCCAGTTCACCTTCCGGCAGCGGGTAGGGGATAAACTCATTGGCACCCTGCCGCAGAAGCTGGTGGAGCGTCGCGGTGCTGAGTTCTTCTGCCACGAGGATCGTCTTGATCCCCTTGGAGGTGGCCGAAAGGATGATGTCCATGACTTGCTGGATATTGTCCTGATCCTGCTCATCCAGGGCAATGGCCACGAATTCCAGCGCTTCAGCGTCCGGCTGTTCGAAGAAGGTCAATGCCTCAGAGAACCCGAGATCGCCCCAGCATTCGCCAAGCGCCATCTCCATGTCCTCGATGAGAAGATCAAAGTTCTGCACGTCCCGGCTGATCGTGCATGCAACCAATGGTTGCGGTTCCGGCTGTAACATCACGCTGCTCATCGCGACCTGCCCTTTTCACCTTGCGGCCTGGCGGAACGGATGGCTCAGGATTATCCCGTGCTTTGCCCCAACAAGCCTGACACCTCTCGGGTGCCAAGTTTCCCTCGGAGACAGGATTGCCCAGCAAAGGGGGCAAGAATTGGGCTGGATTTGAGAATTGTCGTGAAGATTGTAGGGGATGCCTTGGGCATCGGGCCGCTCTAAACGGGGCGGCGTGGGCGCTGGCGGGGAAGCTCCCCCGCCATGCCATTAAGCTTATTCTGCGGTCTTTGACTCGCCGGAGGTGGAGGCCTCCACGGCGCTCTCAACGTAGTCGCGCCACACGATTTCGGCATATTTGCCTTGCATGACCGTCGGATGGTTCTGAACGAAGCCGGAGACTTCCGTGACGGTGCGCCGGTTGGCCCGTTCGCGGCCCTGGCTCACGATCAGGGGCTGGGTTTCGCCAAAGCTGACCACGGCTTCGAGCCGAGAGCGCGAAATGCCTTGTGACGCGAGGTACCGGACTGCCGCGTTGGCGCGGCGGAGGCCGAGACGCTGGTTGTAGGCGTTGGACCCCACGGCATCCGCGTGTCCGAAGACCCGGAAGCGCACTTCCGGGAACTGCTTAATGAACGCCGCCTGCTGGCGCAGCACCTGACGCGCCGTGGCGTCGAGCTGGTCCGAGTTGAAGGCGAAGTTGATCGTTGTCGGCACCTGCGCGGCGAAGCGCTGGCTTAGATCAATGGCGGCGCTGCGCTGGCCTGTCATGACGAGCATGTTGCTCATTGTCGGGTTGCCGAACCCACCTTCGTCGAGGACGGATCCGGCTTCGCGCTGGTTGAACCGGTCGAGCATGGCGCTCTGGCTGCCGCACGATGCGAGCACCGCCAGGCCGGCAATGGCTGCTACGTATTTCATCGGGCGTCTCCGCTTCGTTATCTGAGCATCATTAGTCGAGCACATAACCATAAGACCCGCTAAAGTCCTGTTGCGCAACTTCTCCCGCCGCGCCGGTGGTCGGTGTATCGCCGGTCACCTTGCCGAACAGGAAGAGTTCACGTTCCGTTGGGATTTTCACCCGATCCGTGGGCAGCGCCAGGACATCACCCTGAACCGGGGTCACGAGATGCGGCGTCACGATAATCACGAGCTCTGACTGATCGCGGTTAAAGGACGTGGACCTGAAAAGCGAGCCAAGCACCGGGATGTCGCCCAGCCATGGCACCTGACGGTTCAGGTCGCTGAAGTCGTCCTGCAAGAGACCGGCGATTGCGAAGCTTTCCCCGTCGCGCATCTCGATCGTCGTGGAGGTTTCCCGCCGGGAGAAGGCGTCGACCGTAAAGTTGTCGGTGGTGATGCCGTTGGTGCTGTCGATGGAGCTCACTGCCGCCAGCATCTGGATGTTGATGGTCTCGCCATCTACGACGCGGGGTGTGAAGTTAAGTTCGATGCCGAAGGGCTTGTATTCAACAGTGGTCGCGCCTTCACCTGCGGCGACGGGCACGGGGTATTCGCCACCAGCGAGGAACTTGGCCTCCTGCCCGGAGAGGGCTGTGAGGTTCGGTTCGGCGAGAGTGCGAACAAAGCCTTTTGTTTCAAGCGCTTCGAGCAGGATATCCACGCGTACGCTGTCGATATCAAATCCAAAGATAGAAGACCCAACCGCGTTTGCAGCCTGGCTGAAGACGCCAGTGATGAGGCCAAAGTCGGAGTCGCCGCCGGTGGCGGCCATGTCCGGCTGCAAGGAGCCGGATCCGCCTGCGATGGCGAAATCCGGGTTCGCGCCGGTGTCGCTGGCGATGAGGCCACCGTCAAGCGATTTGGAGACCGAGCGGCTCATTTCAGCGAAGCGGACCTTGAGCATCACCTGGTGGTTGCCGCCCACGACCATGAGGTTAGACACCCGCTCTGGCGCGTAGCGTTCTGCGAGATCGAGGGCGCGGTCCATCCGTGCGATGGAGCTAACAGCGCCGGAGAGAACGATGCCGTCATTGGCCGTGCGCACTTCGATCCGCTCGTTGGGCAGGATCTGGCGCAGGCGCTCCTTGAATTCGGAGATATCCGGCGCGACGCGTACTTCCACGTTGGTGATCAGGCGGCCGTCGGCCCCCAGAAGCGTGAGCGACGTGCGCCCCGGCGCCTTGCCGAGGACGTAAATCGTACGGTCCGACAGGGTCGAGATGTCGGCGATGTTGGGATCCGCGATGGAGAGTTCCGCGAAGGGAACGTCCGATTCAACGACGACAGAGCGGCTGATCGGCACATTGAGAGCCGTTGACGGCGCCCCCCGCATCACACGCAAAGTCTCGGCCGACGCCATGGGGGCGGGGGCCGCGAATGCAAAAGAGAGCCCCAGCGCAGCTGCGGCAATAATAGTCTTCGATGTCATGTGACCTGCCTCCGATCACGCCTCAGTCCTGCGGATCTTTGGTGCCCGCGCTTTTATCCACAATGCCTGCAAATTGCTTTCCAAGCAAGATTCAATGTGTTGCAGGGTTTTCTTCGTGTCGCATTACGGCCACAAAAAAGGCCCCTCCAATCGGAAGGGCCTTCGTGAGCTGACTTTGGGTCAGATTATTCGGTGCAGGCGATCGGGATCTCGACGACCTCCGCGCCACGGCGCGTGCGGATCGAGCAGCTCTCTGCCACCTCCGCTTCCACGACCTGTTCTTCGATCACGCCGAGAAGCATGTTTTGGTCCACATCAGCAGCGGAGGCGATGCCGTCATCTTTGGCGCCGACGAGGGCCAGCGAGAGCCGACCGGAGTTCTGGGCCTGCGCCAGGCGTGCCACTTGTTGCGGCGTGACCTGGGCGGTCACGGTCCGTGCGATGGCCGCACCTGACGTGTCTGAAGCGGAGTTCTGGTCAACGGCCACAAGCTCAACAGCGGTCTCGATGAGCATGGTTACATCGTTACCGCGACGCCCGTCGCCGCCGCCTTGACCCGTCCAGAAGACGTCCACGCGGTCACCTGGGCGCAGGAAGCCGGAGACGCCCGTCTGCACGTCCACGCGGATCGTGAAGGCCCGCATGCCGGGCTCGAGAAGCGAGGTCAGGCCTGCGCCTTCGCCGGGCTCGGTCACTTTGACGGCGAGGATAGGCTCGCCCTTTTCCATGGCACGAAGCACGGTGCGGAGCTCATCTTCGCCTTTGGAGAAAAGCTCATCGGGGGATTTGAACGCGCCTTCAGGCACGGCCGGAACCGGCCATTTGATCAGCGCAACCTGCTCAAGCGTGATCTCGTCGCCATATTTCATCGCTTCTTTCGCGATAATGATGTCCGTGAGCGGTACGTTGGACGCACGCTCCTTTGCCAGTGCGGCGCGATGCTGGGAGATATAGCCGTTAGCCATATAAACTGCCCCACCCGCGAGGGCGATGCCGACGATCAGAACCAATCCAAAAATCAAACGCATAATGCGGCCTCGTCTCTTTATGCGGCGTGCTCGACGCCGATGTTTACGCCTACGTCATGCCCGCCGATTACGGCGAAAACGTGGAGGCGCAGGGGTAATTCGGGGGAGGCGAGGCGGCGACGCGGACAGCTATCGGGTGGTCGTGGCCTGTGGTGGGTCGCTGTTGAGAGAGGTCCTGATCGCCTCACCCAGGTCGCTTGATCCATCAAAGATGAGAGATGCCGCACCGACCCCAAGGGCCAGCACTCCGGCTGACAAGACGATCCAGTCGACCGTCACTGCCCCGTGGGTATCTTTGCGAAAGCGCTCCAGTAGCCGTAGCATACCGTGTCTCCTTCCGTGCCCTCCCCCCACGCAGGAGGACCACGACTCGTAAACTCACCGACACCAAGATGGCAGGCAATTGCGTCAAAATATTGGAAGAATTTAGGGAAGTCGCAGGCAGATCGTTGTGCGATCTCCGGGCTTCGACATGCAAAAGCCCCGGGCGGGCCGGGGCTTTCAGCTCATTGGGTCGGTCATTGGTTAGGGGATAACCGTTCCCGTATCGACGCGCGCTGCGATCTCGCCGAGCTCATTGTCGACCGTGTCGCCCACGTTTGACGTCCCGTTGGCCAGGACGGCGACGACAGCGATGCCAAGGCCTACGATTGCTGCGGTCAGAACGACCCAGTCAACTGTAATTGCGCCGTGATCATCGTCTAAAAATGCTCTTAGTTTCTTCATAACTGCCTCACCATGTTACGTCTCTAGTCAAAAAGAAGGCCGCGCTTTGCAGAGAAAGCGCGGCCATCTTCAGGCTTGCGCCTAGGTATTAGTAGGACGCGATGGTCATTGTGGACAGCTCGCTGTCGATGGCGTCTGCCAGATCGCCCACACCGTTGGAAACGGTTGCGAGGATTGCGATGCCGAGGCCCACGATGGCTGCAGTAAGCACAACCCAGTCGACGGTCACGGCGCCGTCTTCGTCACGGCGGAATTTGTTGAGGAGGTTCATCATTGTCTTCATCCTTAGTCTTGAAGCAGAAATTAGTAGGACGCGATCGTCATCGTGGACAGTTCGCTGTCGATGGCGTCGGCGAGGTCGCCCACACCGCCGGAAACCGTGGCGAGGATTGCGATGCCAAGGCCGACGATAGCAGCGGTCAGCACGACCCAGTCGACGGTCACGGCGCCGTCTTCGTCACGGCGGAATTTGTTGAAGAAGTTCATCATTGTCTCGGTCCCTCTCAGGAAGTTCGCTCAGTTACAAAACCTTGATGGCGCGTCGTGGGCGGCCTCTGAGTGCCCTACGCCGTCTTGGCATGGCGCTATATGGCCCTTGGATTGGGGCGCGAATTTGGCAGCATTCGTGTAATTTGAGGAAGTTCGCTGAGTAACGTCAGTTTTTTGTTAAGCATCTGACTTTGCTATATTTTTACTGCTCTTTTCAGGGCGATAGAGGCCAAAATAGCACTGATTGCGCCGATTTCGGCGGATTTCAGAGGCATTCTACACGGGCGCTGGCGCGGTTCTTCCAAAGGCAGTAGATTGTCAAAAAACGAGGCAGAGCAGGACCTCAACCATGATTGCCAAGTGTTTTGGCCTGGCGCTCGCAGTGTGCCTGGCTGCGCCCATTGCGGTGGCTGAAGAGACGTCGGGACCGCCCCCGTTTAAGGATTTCACCTTTAAGCGCGTGAAGCCGCCGGCTGCCGGAACGAACCGCAGGATTACTGTCCAGATCGCACCTGCAGGCACGGCACCCGCCCCCTTGACTGCTGCGGCAGCGCCTTCGCCCGCGCCTGCGGTGCAGGATGCCTATCCTTGGTTCTGGGAAAAGATGTCGCCGCGTGCGGAAGATCGTGCCGCCGGTCGTCTCTTTGATGCGTTAGATGCCATTGCAGCCTCGCGAGAGGCACCGACGCCCCGTCTGCAGTCGCTGCAGTCTATCGCTCAGGCCCATCGGTCTGATCTCTTGCTGTCTACGGTGGGCACGCGGGT
>JBCCPQ010000176.1:0-6078 GCA_039024825.1 Pseudomonadota bacterium | reverse complement strand
CGCACGGGTGCCGAAGTCTGTGGGGCCGATCAGCAACGGCTTTGACCGGGAGGAACTTGGCGAAGACGTCGTGCGATTGCTTCGAGCCTTGTAACACTGACCCGCTCCCCTTGGAGTCCGCGTTTATACGTTAGCTCTGTTCAGGGTTTGGTCCTCACTTGACCGTTGGTGATACTCCCGCGGGGTGAGCCCGTCGAGGCTCGTGTGCGGGCGGTGATGGGTGTAGTCCTCGCGCCATGCCGCAATCAAATGGCGGGCATGGTCGTCCATTGAGGCGCCATTGGTTCGAGCCCAATGGACGACGGGTCGGGAACAGGTGTTCGTTCAGCCATTCATCGCGGAGGCGGCCGTTGAAGCTCTCCACGAAGCCGTTCTGCTTCGGCTTTCCAGGTGCGATGTAGTGCCACTCCACTTGGCAATCATCCCGCCATGTCTGCATTGCGTTCGATATCGGCTTGGTGCCGTTGTCGCTGACCACCATGCAGGGGAAGACGCGCATCTCTGCGATCCGGTCAAGTTCGCGCGCGACGCGGAGCCCGGATAGCGAGGTGTCTAAGACCGTCGCCAAGCACTCTCGGCTGAAGTCGTCGATGTCGCACAGGGTACGAAACCTGCGGCCGTGCGAAAGAGCGTCAGCGACGAAGTCCAAGCTCCAGCGATGGTTCGGCCCCTGCGGGACCGCCATCGGCGCCCTGGTCCCGATCGCGCGCTTGCGTCCGCCCCGTCTACGGACCGTTAACCCGTCCTACCGGTAGAGCCGGTAGGGCTTCTTGCAGTTCACGTCCCAACCCTCGCACCTCAGCAGGATGTGCAGCCGCCGGTAGCTGAAGCGGCGGCACTCCGTGGCCAGCTCCTTCATGCTTGCCCGCAGCTCGGTGTCAGCACGACGCTTTGACTTCCGCCGATAGACACGCGGGTCGATCCCTGCGAGCGCGCAGGCCCGCCGCTGCGAGCGGCTCTTCTCCGTCATGGCCCAGTCCGCAGCTTTCCTCCGTGAGCCGAACCTCAGACGTTTTTTCCGAGCATCTCTTTCAGCGTGGCCACATCCATCATCTGCTCGGCCAGCATCTTCTTCAGGTTCGCGTTCTCCGCCTCGAGCGCCTTCAGCCGCTCCCCATCGGCGACCTCCATGCCGCCATACGTCCGTCGCCAGTTGCAAAAGGTCGCATCGCTGATCCCGTGCTTTCGGCACAGCTCGGACGCGCCCATGCCCGCCTGGTGCTCCTTCAGAATGCCAATGATCTGCGCTTCGCTGAAACGGCTTCTCGTCATCGTCTGTCTCCTCAGTTGGAGAGCAGGCTATCCACAAAGCCAGGACGTTTCAGGGGAGCCGGTCACTCCTTAATTCACATGCAAGCATCGACGAAGGCATTACGACCAAAGAAGTATCGCTGGTCCGGTTCCAAAAATCGATGCTCCGTGCGATGTTTCAACCGCCAGCATTCCTACCAATCTGCCAGCCCGCCTTTGCCCGTGATCTAACGGCTCAACCTGCCTTTGGGAGGAAGATATGAACATACACACATCTGCATCTGGTCCTAGCGCCGCGCTCGACACCACTCATCTTGGTGTCACGTTTCCCTACAAGCCGCGCTATGGGAACTTCATTGGCGGCAAATTCGTCGATCCGAAATCAGGGCAATGGTTCGAGAACGTCACCCCGGTGACCGGTGAAGGGATTTGCGAGGTTGCTCGCTCGAATGCGGCCGATGTTGAGGCCGCATTGGATGCGGCGCATGCTGCGGCTCCTGCCTTTGGGCGTACCTCACTTGCGGAGCGCTCGACAATGCTATTCCGCATAGCTGATCGCATCGAGGAGAACCTAATGCTCTTGGCTGCGGCCGAGACCCTCGACAACGGCAAGCCGATCCGAGAGTCCGTCAACGCCGACCTCGCGCTGGCCATTGACCACTTCCGCTACTTCGGCGGGGTAATCCGCGCAGACGAAGGCTCGATTGCCGAGATCGACGCCAACACCTATGCCTACCACTTCCACGAGCCGTTGGGCGTGGTGGGCCAGATTATCCCTTGGAATTTCCCGATCCTAATGGCTGTCTGGAAGCTGGCGCCTGCGCTAGCGGCGGGCAACGCGGTGGTGCTGAAACCTGCCGAGCAGACGCCCGCCTCAATTATGGTTCTGATGGAACTGATCTCTGACCTGATCCCCGACGGCGTGGTCAACGTCGTCAATGGCTACGGAGAAGAGGCAGGCGCCGCGCTCTCGACCTCCACCCGGATCGCCAAACTTGCCTTCACGGGAGAAACCGGCACCGGCAAGATCATCATGAAGGCGGCAGCCGAAAACCTGATCCCGGTGACATTGGAACTCGGAGGCAAGTCACCAAACATCTTCTTCCAGGATGTCATGGACGCCGACGACGCGTTCTTCGACAAGTGCCTTGAGGGCTTTGCCATGTTCGCGCTGAACCAAGGCGAAGTCTGCACTTGTCCCTCTCGCGCGCTGATCCATGCCAGCATCGCCGAAGCCTTCCTGGAGCGCGCCGTAGAGCGCGTTAAGAATATCAAGCAGGGCAACCCCCTGCAGATGGAAACTATGATCGGCGGTCAGGCCTCGACCGAACAAATGGAGAAGATCACGGGCTACCTAAAGCTCGGGCGTGAGGAAGGCGCTAAAGTCCTCGTGGGCGGCGAAACGGTCACGCTCGGCGACGGGCTTAATGATGGCTACTATATCCAACCTACTGTTTTCCGCGGCGAGAACTCGATGCGGATCTTTCAGGAAGAGATCTTTGGCCCTGTGCTCTCTGTCACAACGTTCAAGGATGAAGCGGAGGCCATCGCCATTGCGAACGACACGACCTATGGCCTCGGCGCGGGGGTTTGGACCCGGGATGGGAACACTGCTTTCCGCGTGGGCCGCGCAATCCAGGCAGGTCGCGTTTGGACGAACTGCTATCACCACTACCCGGCCCATGCGGCCTTTGGAGGGTACAAGAAATCCGGCATTGGTCGTGAGAACCACAAGATGATGCTTGATCACTACCGGAATACCAAGAACCTTCTGGTGTCCTATGACGAGAACCCGATGGGCTTCTTTTAAGCAGACTCTTGTTTGTAGCTTGGCGGGCCGGTGCAGCATCGGCCCGCTCCCGATTTGCACGCGCTGAGGGATCCTTCGTGTCCCAGGTCACCTGGGGTCAGGACTTACACCTGTTCGGTCCCGGCATCTGGTGGATCGGGTCGACGATGAATTGATCTGGATCTGAAGTCCAGATTTTGCAGATGTACTCGTAAGGCGTGAGCCCGCTGAGCGTCTTGAGACGTCGTGCGAAGTTATGCGCATCGAGGACGTCGGCGAGATCGCTGCGGAGCTGATCGTGGCCTTAGTGCATCGCGACGTTGGAGGTTGCATGAGGCGCCGGCCTTCAGCGACCGAGAACCCCGCCCATGCCCTTCAAGCATGGCGAGCCGCCCCGGGTTCACATTCCGAGGGCCCGCTATATGGTGACGAACTGGGCGGAGTATGAGCGCGGGCTTGTCCGGCGGGGCGACCTTCGGTTCTGGATCTCGGAGTGAGCACAAGCACGCCACGGTTTCGAGTGCCGTGCGAACGCGCTCGAGGGCTGGATCGCGCCCCATCGCCCATCTATGCCGTGGTCGAGGCGATGGGGCGCGATCCGTCGCGGGTGAGCCGCGTGATCCGACGCCTCGAAAGCAGGGGGCTTGTGTCCAAGATGCCCCTAGCGGAGGACAAACGGGTAAACGTCCTGTCCTTGACGCCGGCCGATAAAAAAACATGTCGAAGTGGTGGAAACGGCTCTCCGTCGGGTCATCGGCGAGGTCTTTGCGCAGCTGGACCAGGCGGAGCGGACCGAGCTTCTCTCGCTCCTCAAGAAGCTCTCGGGAGAATGAAAGAGGCCCGCCAGCGGGGCGGGCCTCAGAACGGCGCGATGCCGAGAATCAGAAGGCGCGCGCGCCAGACCCGAGCGCTTCGTTCATGACGTGGAAGACGGACGTGTTGTCGATGAACGCGCCGTCCCAGCCATATTGCTCACCCCAAAGCTCTGCAGCTTTGAGATCGATCTCGGTGAACTGAGCGAAAAGCTCAACGCTCGGCCCCATCGCCCAGAGCGGCACCAGCTCGTTGGTGTGGTTCCGGGACGCGAACTGAAAGCCTGGCATGTTGCCAGCGCCCCGATCCTGGACGGCGAGGAACTCGTTGAAGAAGTCCTCTGCAGGGTCGTAGCGCGCGGCGAGGATCGCCTCGTCCGAACGATCGGCCGCAATCGGGCCGCCCACACCGTTGGTGTACGTGCCCTCGCCCCAGATCCCGCCGGTTTCGTGGTCGGACGTGACGATGAGAAGCGTCTCGTCCCAGCTTGAGTTGGTCTCGACCCAGTCGATCACTGCGTCCACGGCGCGGTCGAAGTCGATCTGCTCCTCGATGAAGCGGGGCATGTTGTTGGCATGGCCCATCCAATCGACCGCGCCGCCTTCGATCATCAGGAAGAAGCCGTCCGCGTCCTGGTTCAGTACGTTGATCGCGCCGAGCGACATGGTCGCAAGATCCGGGACCGCAGGGTTGAAGGCCATTCCGGAGGGCGTGTCGGCGTCGGCCAGCTCCTCGCGCGAGGCCTGGAGGGTGTTCTGCGCCCGGGCGATGCCCACCACGCGTTCCGGCAGGTTTTCACCGTTGGCAAGCGCTGTGAAATCCTCGCGCGCATCGACAAAGGCGAAGCCGTTGAGGCCTGCGCCGCTGGTCAACGCCTGGAGCGTCTCGGCGCCGCCGACAAAACGGAAGGGATCACGATCGCCATCCGTGTCGGGCTCGACCTCGTTGCCGCTGTCATCGTAGAATGGGTGGCCCGCGCCCATGAGGACCGTGATGTCGCTCGCGACCATTTCGTTGAAGATCTCGGCGTAGTTCTGGCGCGAGACGTTGTGGGCGATGGTCGAGGCGGGTGTCGCGTGGGAGACCTGCACGCTCGTCACGGCGCCGGCCGAGCGGCCCTGATCGATGGCGATTTGCGCAATGGTTCGGAACGGCACAGTGCCGGTCCAGTCCATGTTGAGCCGACCGTTCGCGGTCTTGCGACCGGTGTGCATGGTCGTTCCCGCCGCAGCGCTGTCCGTGTAGGAGGTGTAGCGCTCGCTCACCGGCGGATAGTCGTTTCGGAACGCACCGTCGAACTGGTTCCAGCGCGTCATCGGATCGTAGCCCTGATCGACGGCCCCCGCTGCCTCAGCCGGGTCGGAGGCGTTGGGCAGCACATGACCCGTCGCGTCGATCAGGTTCAAGGAGTGGTGCGTCAGTCCGTAGACAACAGGCGTCGTGCCGTCGGGGCGCGCGACCTGATAGCTTTGGGTGTTCAGTTTGCCTTGGTAATAGTCCGACGCCAGCCAGCCATTGAAGCCGATCCCGTCGGAGATCATCAAAATCACGTTGCGCGCACCGCCATCCTGGGCGGCGACGGAGGTGGCCAAAACACCACTCAATGCGGTTGCAAGAAGAAGGCGCTTCATCAGAGTCTCCTAATGTTGAGTGATACAGTCGCCTTTAAGCGCTTCGCTTGACAGACATGTGACACGCGGCAACACAGCCATAGCGTGTGGATCACGAAGTCTTGACGGGCGCGTGAGGGTGCGGCGCGCCGGATGTCGGAGCCACCGGCGCGGACCCCGCGAACCTGCTGCCTTGACGGGACAATCTCGGTCGAAGCAGCGGAGCGCGGGCCGCAATCAGGCCGCTCCAACTGGGGGCGGGATCCGAGGCCAGCCCCTCCGATCCCTCGTTCCACTCCGCCGGAGCAGCGCGCGGAAACATATCCGACTAAGGTCGTCAATATTTGGTGTTACCCGTTTCGCGCCCGGCGGTCAGATTGAAGGCGCCCGCCACATCTCCGCGTGAAGCCCCAGGCGTTTTAACACGGAGGGCGGCCCTTAACCCAACCAGGATCCCACATGCTTGCGCTTCATGACCTTGCCGCGAGATACGGCGACGGGCTGAAGCCTGAGCTCCTGTCGCTTTTGCGCGACCGCGGCGCGTCGCCCACGGTTCTGTCATCCTTGCCGACGACGGTGTGAACCGCCCCGTGTTTGCCGGAGGCCCTTGATCTT
>JBCCPQ010000175.1:0-6145 GCA_039024825.1 Pseudomonadota bacterium | reverse complement strand
GAAGGAAATGGGGCGCAGTCCAATTGCCTTGAGCTGCTGCTGGAGCCACGCAGGCGACGGTCCGTTTGTTAAGCCTCGGACGAGGCGACCGAAAAAGACTGGGGCCTGCTCCCGCGTATCGGCGTCGATCTTGATCGTAACAGGACACGGGAAGGCACTCTGCACGGACAAATCAGTTAAGGGCTTCATCGTGCCTACGCCGCGCGCTGCGAGGTCGCGGGCAATGCCGCGCACGCCCAGCGCATCAGGACGGTTCGGAGTGATGGCGATCTCAATGACCGGGTCAACCTTCGCCGGGTCATTCTCGGCGAGCCAGTCGACGAAGGAGGCTCCAACTTCTCCTGACGTAAGCTCGATGATGCCGTCGTGCTCGTCGGAAAGTTCCATCTCCCTCTCCGAACACATCATGCCGAAGCTCTCAACGCCGCGGATCTTGCCCACGCCAATCGTCGTATCGATGCCGGGGACGTAAGTGCCGGGCTTGGCCACAACCACGGTAATCCCAGCGCGCGCGTTGGGCGCCCCGCATATGATTTGCAGCGTACCCTCGTCAGTCTCGACCTGACACACGCGCAAGCGGTCCGCATCGGGGTGCTGCTCCGCCTCGATGACCTTACCGATCGAAAACGCAGCGAGCCGGTCGATCGGATTTTCTACGCCTTCGACCTCGAGCCCGAGATCAGTCAGCGTCTCGGTGATCTCGTTCACCGAAGCATCAGTGTCCAAATGGCGTTTCAGCCAGGAGAGCGTGAATTTCATGCCTGCGGCCCTTCGTTCAGGTCGCGGCTGAGCTATCGCATTTGCCAGGGAGGGAAAAGAGGCGCGAATGCGTCCCCTGCGGGCATGAGAAAGTCAGGCTTGAACCATATTCTTCACAAGTTTTCCGATTAGTCGGCACGAGTTAATCGAGTTTTGGAGGTGGGGTATGTCAAGCAACCCACTCTTTTTTATGGGTCTAGGACTGGTCTGCATGCTTGGACCAGCGTTTCTGATCGCGAACGGAGATGCGGCTATGGGTAGCTCTGATGCCGCGCCAACGCGGATCGCGACGATACACGCTCAAAAAGATGCATGCCTACGCGAAACCGTAGAGATGGCGGGCGGTGGGCGCGTTGGCTGCACCGATCTCGCCTATGAAGGGCGGGCAGGAAAAGGAACACCTGTCAGACGCACAGATTCCACCGGCGCGGTCTTCGTGAGTGTTGCCAACTAGGACCCAGCTTGCGCGCGGCCCTCGATGACCCCGGCCTCTAGTTTGTGCTAAAATTCAAAAAGTCGGCGTCTGTGCCTGGCAACACCCCGGATCGCGTCGTGTCTATGAGAAGGGCAGCCTGTTGCGCGAGGCCCCTGATCTCATCAGCGATAACCTTGAAACTCCGCCCGCTTTCGCCGCCCGCTCGGGCCGCTTCCACGCTGGCATTCAGGGAGATCAGGTGGATCATCCTGCCGATGTCTTCGACCTCGGTAAACATCTTGTCGAGCCTGGCGATCCGATCCTTCATGACCGCCTGTACAGCCTTATCATGGGCCTTCTTGGTGCCACTCAGCACCCCGCAAAGCTGCATGATCGCCGGCACACCCTCGAGACGGACGAAGTGAACGAGAAGGCCTGCATCCTCCGCGGGCACGCTGCCGAAGTCGTCGGACTCGTCAAAGGCGGCAAAGCGCGTCTCAATCTCGAGCGCCTTAGCTAAAAGGCCCGCAATCTTGCCGTCGCGCTTGTCGAGGATGCTGCCCGACGTCGCACCCCGGATGGTCTTCTTGTATAGCTCTCGAAACGTCCGAAACTGTTGAGCGACGTCCGCACGGCGTTTGGCATCGGTCGCAGTAACAACCTCGATAAAGATCGCAGCCGCGTTCAGGGCGAACCCTTGGGCGTTGCGCAGATCCCCAAGGGTGGCTGTAAGAACTTTCTTGTCGCTCGCCGACAGCAGGGCAGGCTCAGCCATGGTTGCCTCCCGAACCCGTCCGCATTGTTTCCCGCGTGCTGTCGATTAATTGAGCGGACTTCGCCGCAAGGCCCCGGATCTCATCAGCGATGACCTTAAAGCTCCGTCCGCTTTCTCCGCCCGCTCGGGCCGCCTCCACGCTCGCATTTAGCGATATGAGGTGGATCATGCGTCCAATGTCCTCCACTTCGCCGAACATCTTCTCCAGCTGGACGGCCTGTTCTTCCATCTGCCGTGCGCGACGGGCCTCAAAGACTGCCCGCTCCGCCTCGAAGCTGCGGATGAACGTGTAGAAGGCGGGGAGGGTTTTTTCGCGTGCCCGAGTCGTGTGGGCGGTCGCGCGATCTCGGGTAAGCGCGGCATAGGTGCCCGCTGGATCGAGCGCTTCCATCTCCCCCGCGAAGCCTTTGATCTCGTCGAAGAGCCCGCTGTGCTGACGACCTGCTTCACGCATGATGCGCAAGGTCGACAGGTCTTTCACGACTTCACAGAAACGGACAATGAAGCCCTGAAGATACTCCGCCATCTCAGCGCGTTCCTTGGGATCGTTGGCTGTGGCGAGCGTGATTCCGATAGCACCGGCATTGACGGCTAGCCCGCGTCCGCGTCGCAGTGATTTGATCGCCGTCTCAAGCTCTTCTTCGGTGTACACCGGCCGCGCATCCCTGCTGTTTCACGCGTGTTTACCGTGCGGGGATTTAAAGCTGCGTTAATCGCGGCCGCGTGTCTTCGCTTTGAGCCAGAGGGAAACGCCAATCGCAGGCAGGATGATGACTGCCCAGCTCGCGGCATTGAGCATTGTCAGCCGCCGCTTGTATTCAAGCGGCGCGTCTGAAGACCAAAGCAGGATGTGACCACCCACGACGAACAAGACGATTAACGTGATCGTCCAAGGCAGTACGCGCCGCCACCACGGACGCCTCAGCGGCTCAGCCCGCCTGCCAAGTCAGGTTGGTCGAGCGCCGCAAATCCGTAGTGCTTCAGCCAACGCAGATCGCTGTCAAAGAAGGCCCTTAGGTCAGGTATGCCATATTTCAGCATCGCGATCCGGTCGATGCCCATGCCAAAGGCAAAGCCCTGCCACTGCTGTGGATCAATGCCTCCATTCTGCAGAACCTTCGGATGGACCATGCCTGAACCGAGGATTTCCAACCAGTCGTCCCCCTCACCGATCTTCAGGGTCCCTTTGTCCCAGGAGCACCGGATATCCACCTCAGCGGAGGGCTCCGTAAACGGAAAGTGGGAGGCTCGGAACCGGAGCTCAACGTCGTCGACCTCAAAGAACGTGCGGCAGAACTCCTCCAGCGTCCACTTCAGGTGCGCCATGGAAATGTCCTTGTCGATGCAGAGCCCCTCCACTTGATGGAACATCGGCGTATGCGTCTGATCGTAATCAGAGCGGTAGACCCGGCCCGGCGCAATCAGGCGGACGGGCGCGCCTTGCGCCTCCATGGAGCGGATCTGCACGGGCGACGTGTGGGTCCGCAGCACGTGGGGCGGACGGTTTTCGCCCTCCTTCCGGGCCATATAGAACGTGTCCATCTCAGCCCGTGCCGGATGGTGACCGGGGATATTGAGCGCGTCGAAATTATACCAATCACTTTCGATCTGCGGCCCTTCAGCGACGGAGAACCCAAGGGACGCAAAGATGGCCGTGAGCTCCTCCCAGACCTGGCTGATTGGATGGATCGTCCCGGCAGGACGCCGACGGCCAGGAAGCGTAACATCGAGCCATTCGTCCGCCAGACGCGCCTCAAGGGCAGCATCCGCGAGGGCAGCCTTGCGCGCGTTCAGAGCGGCATTCACCTCATCCTTGAGAGCATTGAGCGCGGGTCCAGCGACCTTCCGCTCCTCCGCCGACATCTTCCCAAGCTCGCGCATCTTGAGGCTGATCTCGCCTTTTTTGCCCAAGGCCTGTACGCGCAGTGTCTCGAGCGCCGCCTCATCGGCCACCTCCTTGATAAGCGTCAGGTATTTGTCGCGCAGATCGTCCATGGAAAACTCCCGGGTTTCGCACGAGAGCGATACCTTGGCGCGTTGGGGCTGGCAAGGGAGGGGGCCAGCACCCCGCTGCGCTCCCCCCGGAGTACTTTAAAACGAAAGAAAGGGGGCAGGAGCGGCAATCCAGATGGACGAGCATTGTCGACTGACGCGCCATGGTGCAGCTAGGGCAATATGTGCGATCTCTTTTTGAAGTTGGTGGTGGCCGCTGTGGTCGCTGGGCCTGTGGCAGCACAGGAGCGCATCATCGTCATTGGCGACAGCACCATGGCCTGGAACGATGGCGGCGTGACGCGCGCCATGGCCACAGCGCTTGGAGAACCCGTGCGCGACGAAAGCGTCAACGGTGCACGATTTTCGCATCCCTTTTCGCTGCTCGTAGGCCCGATGGACATTCGCGCGCAGCTCCCCCGGTTGCCGTTCGACTGGGTGGTAGTGACGGGAGGGGCCAACGACTTTGCGGCGGAGTGCGACTGCACCGCATGCGGCGATGTTCTGGATGATCTCGTGGGGCAAGACGGTCAACTGGGGCAAATACCGGACTTCCTTGAGGAAGTTACACTACGGGGAAGCCGCGTAATCTGGGCGCAGTATTACGACCCCCCGGACGGGAGCGCACCTTTTGACGCCTGCACCGATGAGTTCGCGGCTTTGGATGACCGCCTCACGCGCGTGGCCGCGCGCATGAATGGCGTGACGCTCGTGTCTATGGGCGCTGTGGTCAATGCGGCAGACCCGGAAGACTATGATAGCGACCGCGTGCATCCTGCCCAAAGAGCGTCCGACCGGATTGGTACCTACATCGCCCGGATCATAGAGAGCCTGGAGTAGGCATAAAAATGGCCGCGCCCCGCGGCGCGGCCCCCCGCAGTTGTTTGAACGAGATCAGGCCGCCAGAGCGCTCTTGGCTTCGTCGACGATGGCGCCGAAAGCCTCTGGCTCGTGCACGGCGAGATCTGCGAGGACCTTCCGGTCAACCTCGATCCCGGCCTTTGAGAGACCATTGATGAAGCGCGAATACGTCAGGCTTTCATCGTGGCTTCGAACAGCAGCATTGATACGCTGGATCCAAAGGGCACGGAACTGCCGCTTACGGTTCTTGCGGTCGCGCGTGGCATACTGGTTGGCCTTGTCGACCGCCTGCTTGGCAGTCTTGAAGACGTTCTTGCGGCGCGAGTAATAGCCTTTAGCGGCCTTGATGACCTTCTTGTGGCGGGCGTGCGTGGTGGTTCCACCTTTTACGCGGGACATGTCTCAGGCCTCCTTAACGGTCGTAGGGCATGTAGCCCTTGACGATCTTCTGATCCGGCTCGCTCAGCACAGCGGTGCCGCGGGCGTTGCGGATGAACTTGTTGGTGCGCTTGATCATGCCGTGGCGCTTCCCGGCCTGAGCGGCCATGACCTTGCCAGAGCCGGTCACCTTGAAACGTTTCTTGGCAGAAGACTTCGTCTTCATCTTAGGCATTTTCATCTCCTATCGTTTGAGACCACGCAGGAAGGCAATGCCATCCGGCCACCCGCGCTGACGAAGCCGCCGTATAGGTGGGGATACCAAAGGGCGCAAGGGGTTTGAGAAGCGTCCGTTTAAAGAGCTGGCCAAAAGGTTTGCGCCATAGGTCGGGAGTACGCCGCGCTGTTCCGCAGAAGCGGGACGGGCAGGTTAGTACAGACGTCAAACCGTTCGAGGTATTGTGCAAATGAATGGCTCTGCCAAAAGTGCGCCTATGCCCACAGACCCTGAGTTCTCATTTGCTAACCTGTCTGTTTCGGCGAGACGCCACGTTCGTATATTCCAGCTGCACCAGTTTCTCGATCGTTTTGCTATGGGTCTGACGGTCGCTGTTGTTGCGCTGGCTTTAAGCGATCGAGGCATGGATCTATTCGAGATTTCGCTTCTCTTCGGTGTCTATTCCCTGTCCACCTTGTCCATGGAACTGCCCTTTGGCGGGCTGGCTGACAGCATTGGGAGAAAGCCGGTCTTTCTCGCCGCGGTTGTTGCGAGCTTGATTTCGCTGGCGCTGTTTTTTTCGAGTCGCAATTTTTACGTTCTTGCTCTTTCCTTCGCGTTCATCGGATTTGGACGCGCTCTGCGGTCAGGCACGCTGGACGCGTGGTTCGTTGAGACTTTCAGAGCAGCCGCACCCAATACAGATGTTCAACCCGCTCTCGCAAAAGCGCAGGCAGCCAATGCACTG
>JBCCPQ010000174.1:0-6161 GCA_039024825.1 Pseudomonadota bacterium | reverse complement strand
GCTGAAGCGCTTTCTCAACTGCATCGGGGGATGCGTCACAAGCGAAGGGAACTACAGCTACAACGCTGCCCTCGTTGCGATGCCGCACATAGTCGGCGGCTCCTTCCGCGATCATATCGCGCAAGCAACCCGGTGGTCGGTGATCGCAGAGAACACAGGGCTTGTTGTCGCTTTTGGCGGGCTTGCGAAGCGCAACATGCAAATCTGCGACGGCGGCAACTCACGCCACCTTGTTCCCGGCGAAATGGCCCGTGCCCGCGCCGCGGGCGTTGCTTTCGTGAACATCTCGCCGCTTAGGGGCGATCTTGACGGCACTTGGATGCCCGTGAACCCGGGCACAGACTGCGCTCTGATGCTCGCTCTCGCACAGACCCTGATCGAAGAGGGCCTCCATGATGCTGAGTTCCTCGCCAGATATTGCTCGGGATTTGATCGCGTGGCCGAGTATCTGAGCGGTCGCGCTGACGGGGTGCCCAAGGATGCAGAGTGGGCGTCGGAAAAGTGCGGCTTGAAAGCTGAAGCGATCCGCGAACTTGCGCGTCGAATGGCGTCGACGAGAACGTTTATCACTTGTGCTGCATCCCTGCAGCGAGCGGACTGGGGGGAGCAGGTTCTCTGGGCCTGCGTGACACTGGTATGCGTCCTTGGGCAGGTTGGCCTACCCGGCGGCGGATACGGGATAGGGTATGCTGTGAACGGTCACGTAGGCGCGGTTGAGCGACCGTTTCGTGCCGGCGCGCTGCCGCAAGGCGAAAACCCGGTCTCCAGTGTGATCCCGGTGGCAATGATTGCGGACATGCTTTTGCGACCCGGCTCGACCTATCGTTATGATGGTGCGGCGCATACGCTGCCAAATGCGCGGACAGTTTGGTGGGCAGGTGGCAACCCCTTTCATCATCATCAGGACCTACGGCGTCTTCGCGAGGCGTTCCAGACACCGGACACTGTCATCGTGAATGAGATCTCATGGACTGCCACGGCCCGCCACGCCGATATCGTGCTTCCGGTTGCAGCGGGGCCGGAGCGGCGCGACTTTGGTGCAGGGAAGACGGACAATGTTCTTGTACCCATGCCCCAAGCGGTCCGTCCGCCGGGTGCTGCGCAAACGGAGTTTGATCTGTTCACGGGTCTTGCCGCGCGCATGGGCGTCGTCGAGGAATTCACCGAGGGGTTGGATGAGGAGGGATGGCTTAGGCGGCTCTGGGAAGACACGCGAGCCCACGCACCTGACCTGCCTGATTGGGATGCCTTCATGGCGGGTGGGCCCCTCGTTTTGAACGATCCCTATCCAGACCGCGTGTTTCTGTCTGAGTTTCGTGAAGATCCTGAAAAGCACCCGCGGCCCACGCCGACGGGCAGAATCGAACTTTACTCAGACGTGGTCGCGGGTTTTGACTTGCCGGAATGCCCCGGACATGCTGCATGGTCGCTTCCGCGGGAGACAGAAGGTCTCGCGCTTCTCAGCGGTCAGCCTGCGACGCGGCTGCACTCTCAATTCGATGACGGTGCACTCAGCATGGGAGGCAAGGTCGCGGGACGTGAGCCTGTCCTGATCCATCCTGAGGATGCCGCCATGTACGGGATCTGCCATGGAGACGTGGTCGAGCTGGAGAGCATTCGAGGACGGTGTCTCGCGGGTGCGCGGCTGACAGACGAGATCGCGCGGGGTTGCGTTTTTCTTTGGACAGGCGCGTGGTACCAGCCTGATGACCAAGGGCATTGCCAACATGGCAATCCAAACGTGCTCACCCACGATCTGCGGACCAGTGACTGGAGCCAAAGCCCGGCTGCCCATTCAACGCGGGTGCAAATACGCCGTTTCTTCGGTGACCCCCCCGATATTCACGTGCATCGCCCGCCTCCGTTCGTACCGATGGAAAATCCTACGTAACTCGGCGTTCACCTGCGACCCAAACCTCTGCAACAGCGCGGTCATCGCCCATCATGATCGTTGGGAAGATTGCTTCCCAAGCCGCCGACGCATTCGCGTAGCGCTGGGCAAGAGCAGGGGTGGATGCGAGGTTGAGAACGCAAATATCCGCGTCAGCTCCCGCCGCGAGCCTTCCAACAGTGCCGGAGAGGTGAAGCGCCCGTGCGGATCCTTCAGTGGCGAGCCACAATAGTTCTGCCGGGTGGAGGGGGCGAGCGTTCAATTGCCCGATCTCATAGGCCGCGGCCATTGTCCTGAGCATAGAAAACGATGAACCGCCACCGGTATCCGTGGCTAACCCAACAGCCATCCGTTCCGCGTGGCGTACGTCAAAGAGACCTGATCCAATGAAGGTGTTCGACGTCGGACAATGCACGAGGGCCGCGCCGACTTCCGCGATCCGCGCGCTTTCACGCGGTTCAAGATGGATAGCATGACCGTACAGGCCCCGCGCGCCCAGCAGATCGAAGCGTTCATAAACGTCGAGGTAATCCCGTGCTTCGGGGAAGAGCTCTGCCACCCAGGCAACCTCTTCTGCCTGCTCACTTAGATGCGTTTGCATGAGGCAGTCTGGGTGATCTGCCCATAGCGATCCCAGTGCCTCCAATTGCTCTGGCGTTGAGGTGGGGGCGAAGCGTGGCGTGATGACGTAACCCGCGCGCCCACGTCCGTGCCAAGCGTTCAGCAGCGCTCTTGACTCATCATAGGCTCTCTGTGCCGTGTCGATCAGATCCGCGGGGGCATTGCGGTCCATGCATGTTTTACCGGCCAACACCCTCATCCTGCGCGCCTCGGCGGCTGCAAAGATCGCATCCACGGAAGCCGGAGCCGTTGTGCAGTACGTGCAAACCGTGGTGGTGCCATGGGCCAGCAGCAGGTCGAGGTAGTCATCTGCTACCGCACGCGCGTGTTCCGGATCCGAGAAGCGGGCTTCCTCCGGGAAGGTATAGTCATTGAGCCAATCGATCAGCCGTTTGCCCCAGCTCGCGATCATCTGGGTCTGCGGGTAATGCGTATGCGCATCAACAAAGCCGGGTAGGATCAGAGCCTTACCATAGTCAGTCACCTCGGCATCCGGATGTGCTTGGCGCAACGTCGTCGCCGCTCCGACATCGACAATTGTTCCCCCGTCAATCACTACGCCGCCGCTGCTGTTGAGGTGGCTGACAGCTTCCCACCCTTCCACGAATGGATTGCCGGAATAGGTAAGGGTCTGGCCAAGAAGGAGCTGTTTGGTCATATCCAAACCTACCGGCCCGCGCGCAGGGCCACAACGACGGAGCGTGTCATGGCGGAGCCTGATCTCAGCGAAGAGCAAGACGGCTACGACCTCGACATGAAGCTCTTGCCGCAGGTGCGTCGCGCCATGGCCGACGTTGACCGCTCGCAGCTCGACGTTCTTCTTGATCCACTGCATCCCGCCGACATCGCGGACCTTCTTGAACAGATGGATGCCGGTCAGCGATCCGAGCTTCTCGCACTCGCTGCGGACATCGTTGACGGCGAGGTTCTGTCAGAGATCAGTGAGGGCGTCCGAGAGGAGATTATCCAGGCTCTTCCGGCGCCGGTCTTGCAAGAGGCCGTGCGGGACCTTGAATCTGATGACGTCGTCGACATCCTCGAAGATCTGGAAGAGCCGCAGCAAGAAGCGATCCTCGGTGCGCTTGAGGACGCCGACCGTGTAGCGGTGGAGCAGTCGCTCTCCTATCCTGAAGATTCCGCGGGTCGCCTCATGCAGCGCGAGGTCGTCATGGGCCCGGAGCATTGGACCGTGGGCGAGGCCATCGACTTTTTGCGTGCCTCAGACGACTTGCCGGAACAGTTTTACCATATGATCCTAGTCGACCCGCGTTTGCGGCCAACGGGTTACGTGACGTTGGGTCGGCTTCTTGGGTCGCGACGCCATGTGAAGCTGAGGGACATCACAGAAGACAGCTTTCGTCCCATCCCCGCGGACCAGGATGAGGGGGAAGTCGCCTATGCGTTCAACCAGTACCATCTTATCTCGGCACCGGTCGTGGACGCAGATGAACGGCTGGTGGGCGTCATAACCATAGACGACGCAATGATTGTTCTGGATGAAGAGCACGAGGAAGATATTCTCCGCCTTGCGGGTATCAACGAAGGCTCTCTCAGCGACCGAGTGATTGCCACGACGAAGCGGCGCTTCCCGTGGCTCTTGGTGAACCTCATCACGGCTATTCTTGCGTCTCTGGTGATTGCCCAGTTCGAAGCAGCGATTGGACAGATTGTGGCCCTGGCTGTCCTTATGCCCATTGTCGCCTCCATGGGCGGCAACGCCGGAACACAATCACTCACTGTGGCCGTGCGATCGATTGCCACTAAGGACCTCACGGGCTCAAATGTTTGGCGCGTCATTCGCCGTGAGTGCTTCGTTGGTCTCGTGAACGGCGTGATCTTTGCGATTGTCATGGGAATTGTGGGGATCATCTGGTTTGGTTCTCCCGCGCTCGGCGGCGTGATCGCGGCGGCTATGGTGATTAATCTTGTAGTGGCTGGTCTCGCCGGGACGGCCATTCCGGTGGTGCTGGAAAAGCTAGGGATAGATCCCGCCCTCGCTTCGGGGGCGTTTGTGACCACGGTCACGGATGTCGTGGGCTTCTTTGCCTTTCTTGGCCTCGCGGCCATGGTTCTGCTTTGACTCTCGAAGAGGCCAAAACCGCTGCGCGCAAAGCCGCGTTTGCCAGACGTCGCCTCGCTCATGGCCCGCATCCGGCGGCGGGGCACCTGTCGAGCTTTCTGGCGGGCCACCGGGGTGTACCAGTGGCGGGATACATGCCCATCAATACCGAAATTGACCCTCTACCTGCCATGGAAGAGGCGGCAGCCCACGGCCCAGTTGGTGTTCCGGTCATAGAAGGGGCGGGGCAACCCCTCACCTTTGCGCGTTGGGCTCCCGGGGCTGCGATGAAAGTCGGTGCCTTCAAGGCTCTTATACCGGCAGAGCCCGTCGCGATGACGCCAGAGATCGTCATCGTGCCTCTTGTGGCATTTACCCGTTCGGGAGGACGGCTCGGCTATGGCGGCGGATTCTACGACCGCACGCTCGAGGGCTTACGGTCTGCGCGCCCAACCCTCGCGGCTGGATTTGCCTATGCTGCGCAAGAGACAGACGCACTGCCCCTTGAAGCCACCGATCAGCCGCTGGACCTCATCATAACAGAGCGTGAGATCATCGACCTCCGGTAGTTCGCACTTTCGGACCTTCTGGCTTTCTTTCGTTCCTATACACTCCGGGGTCTGGGGCGGCGCCCCAGTTGCGATGCCTCGGCCTTCCCTTCGGCCGATGAACGCTCTACGTCGCGCCTCATGCGCATACTCTTTCTTGGCGATGTCATGGGCCGCGCGGGCCGGGCCGCCATTGCCGAACACCTGCCGAAACTACGCGAGCACTTGGCGCTCGATTTCGTATGCGTGAATGCAGAGAACGCGACCTCCGGCGCCGGTCTTAACGCGAGCCATGCAAAAGACCTGCTCGCAGCCGGCGCAGACTGCCTGACTCTCGGTGACCATGCCTTCGATCAGAAAGAGATGCTGACCTTTATCGAAACGGAGCCGCGCATCATTCGACCGCTCAATTTCGCTAAAAGTGCGCCCGGACGAGGCGTCGCGGTCTTCGAGGCCACACGCGGGCGCAAGGTGCTCGTCGCGCAGGTGCTCGGCCAAGTCTTTATGAAGCGGCCTTTCGACGACCCTTTCAGCGCCGTTGACGCCGTTTTTCAGCGACACAAGCTGGGCGGTAGCGTTCAGGCTGCGTTGATCGATGTCCATGCAGAGGCCACGTCTGAAAAGATGGCCATGGGGCACTTCGCAGATGGCCGTGCGAGCCTTGTGGTCGGAACCCACACGCATGTGCCAACTGCGGATGCCCAGATCCTCGACCGTGGCACGGCGCTGCTGACAGATGCTGGGATGTGCGGAGACTATAACTCAGTCATTGGAATGGAGGCCGCGGAGCCGCTCCGCCGCTTTGTGACGGGCATGCCGAAGGGGCGTTTTCAGCCATCGAGGGGGGATGCAACTCTGTCCGGGGTTTACATCGAAACCGACGATCAGACCGGGCGCGCGACCCGCATAGAGATGGTTCGCCATGGTGGGCGCCTTGCTGCTGCGGGGCCTGCAACATGACGCGCCGACAAATCCTGTTTCTGTTCGGGGTGCTCGTCATTCTGGGCGCGGGATGGGGTATCACAGGTCCTTTGGCGAAGAT
>JBCCPQ010000173.1:0-6224 GCA_039024825.1 Pseudomonadota bacterium | reverse complement strand
CGACGCGCCGGACCCCGACCGGGCCATCGCCGCAATCCGCCGCTCACGCGCCCCGATTGCCAGGCTGCTCATGGACCAGAAGGTCATCTCAGGAATCGGAAACATCTACCGGGCGGAGATTCTTTGGCTCCGTCGTTTGAACCCGATGGCACGGGGCGCCGACATCCCTGAGGCTGATCTCCGGGCACTTTGGGAGGACATGCGCGGCCTGCTGCAGTTGGGCGTAGAGACGAATTCCATCATCACCAATGGAGACGTCCCAAAGGCAGGCGAGGAAATCACGGAGAGAACAAATATCTTCGCTCGCGAGACATGCCCGCGCTGCGATGCCGCCATCGAGAAATCAAAGCTCTCCGGTCGGACGCTTTATCACTGCCCGATCTGTCAGGCTTGATTCACATGGCAGGCCCGTCCCATGATGCGGCATGTTTGCAATAACGCCTTTGAAAACAGATACGATCTACCTGCTTCGCCACGCCGAGTCAGAAGGGGGCTCACTTGGTGACGGCCTGACGGATGCTGGCAGAGCTGCTGCACACGCGCTTGTCCCACAACTTGAAGGGCTGGAGATCGATGGCATCTTCTCCAGCCCAGCGGCGCGAGCGAAGGAAACCGCGCAACCCATTGCGGAGAAACTCGGCACTTCCGTTTCCGTGATGCCCGATCTTCGGGAACATCGCCTTTCTCTCAGTGGGCATGACCCAGATGATCCGTTGTTGGAGGAGCGTTTTAAACAGCGCGCCAAGGCTCGGCCCGGCGGTGAAAGCTTCAATGCGGCTTCGATGCGCCTCCGTCAGGCGCTTATTGCGATTTCCCGTCGACCGATCCTCGCCCCTCTTCTGGTGACCCATGGCGGGCTCATTGCCAGCGTGCTGAGCCAGCGGGACAAAACGTATGGCTATGCAGAGTTCTTGCAGATGCCCCGCCCGGCGCTTTTCAAAGTGACCCATCAAAAGGGGATGCCTAAGGCGATCGAGCTTCTCTGAGATTGCTGCCGTTGCTAGGGTTGGACATGTCGCATCCCTTTGATTTCATTTCGTCACTTGAGGCCTATGACGAGGGTCCGAATGGGGCCCATCGCCTAAACATGCGCTATGATCACATCGTGCGGCCCTTTGCGGAAGATATCGCAGGGGCGCGAGTTCTCGATCTTGCTTCCCATGATGGGCGTTGGCCTTACGCATTGGCCTATGGAGGCGCGCGGGAGGTTCTGGGCATTGAGGGCCGTCAAAGCCTCATCGATCGTTTCGCGCAATTTCCTGATGACACCCATCGAGCAAAGGTCAGGCTGACGCAGGGCGATATCTTCGAAGGTCTCGAAGCGTTAAAGGCCGCCGGTGAGACCTTTGACGTCGTGGCGATCTACGGCATCTATTACCACATCACCGAACACTATCGCCTGATGCTCCTGGCGCAGTCGCTACAGCCGAAGCTCATAATCGTGGACAGCGAGTTCATCGTGAGCTCCGACGGTCCTATTGTCCGCTTTATGCGGGAAGACACGTCAAACGATCTGAACGCACTCTCTCGCGCCGACAGCAGAGAGGTTGAACTCGTTGCAACTCCGTCCATGCGTTTCATGGACGTCATGGGGGAGGTGACTGGCTACAGTACAGAGTGGATTGACTGGTCTACCTTGCCCGAAAGTCGACGTCAGGGCCTTGGCGATTACTACCGTAAAAACGCGCAACGGCGGCGCGGCACCGTGGCCTACCGTCCGTTGGACACTTTCGATCCCCGTGAAAAGAAAGCCCGCGTGTTCATCGACCCCAAGCTCCCTTAGGGCAATGGAAAAATGTGGGCTGAAAGGGGTTGTGCTTCGCGCACCCCGGGCCTAACTACGCTCCACGTTGGCGCGGGATGGAGCAGCCCGGTAGCTCGTCAGGCTCATAACCTGAAGGTCGTAGGTTCAAATCCTACTCCCGCAACCAACGAAAAGATGGGCGCCGTTCGTGGCGCCCTTTTTTGGTTATTGATCCGCGAGAGCAGGCGCCGTGCTACGCGTACGGCACTAACCCCTCCAACGGGTCAAAGCATCGGGTTGCTCCGCGCCTTCGCTGTGCGGTCCAGCAATATCTCAAGTCCTCATAAAGGCCTGCGTTAGGGCGACGCCAATTGGCGCGTTAGTCTTCCAACATGAAACGCTTCGAAAGGGGAAGACTTGCCGCGCCGAGTGGGCGGGCGCGGGGACCCAGGGTACCGGCCCGAATGTCAGGCGTGACGACGCCGGTCGACGGCATCGCTTCAAGGGCCTTGGTCACTTGCGCGATGACCATATCCCGCAGTTTCGAGGGCATGTTTCCGTCGATGAGAACTGCAGGAAAATCCATGATTGAGCCTGCGCCAACGATCAGCTGCGCCAACGCCGGCACCGCTTCCGTAAGCCAGTCTTCCACCGCGCCGCCGTCGATCTCCCACGCGCCCTGACCTGTCATCATCGCATTTGTATCGCCAGCACGCGCTTCGACCCGTCGTTCCAGCCCGATGAGGGAGGCTGCATCGATCAGCTGTTTTTGCGCCCCCGATGGCGTTGTGATGAGGAACGGACCGATGGCGCCAGCGTTTCCAGACCGCCCGGTGTAAAGCGACCCATTCAAGGCGATACCGCCTCCGATGAAATACCCGATGTAGATGTAAAGGAAGTCTGGTGGTGGAGTACCCGTTCCAAAGGTCAGCTCTGCCCCACAGGCACTTGTCGCATCGTTGCCGAGGTAGACCGGGAAGTCGAATAGGGCACCAACTTCCGCGCGGAGGTCAAAGTCCCGCCAAGCGTCCATTTTGTCCGGATCAACACCGATCATTGTCGCCCATTCCCAAAGAAAGAAGGGGGATGCGATGCCCATGCCCGCGATCCTGCTCCGGCGTTCAATGGGCAGAGTTGCGCAGACCTCCTCCACCGCCTGTCGAGCGAAACGAAGCGCCATATCGGGGGTCGGAAAGGCGTAGGTCTCCGTGACATGGGCAAGCTCCTCGCCTGTGAAGTTCACGAGGATCAGTTCCGCCGACCGCCGGCCGACCTTCATTCCAAGGAAGTACGCCCCATCGGGTGAAAGGCGCATGGGCACGGATGGTTGTCCGACCCTGCCGCGTACCTTCTCGCCCTTTTCAAGCAATCCGTCGCTTTCGAGCGCTCGCATAATGACAGAGACCGTCTGTGCGCTCAGCCCCGTTTTGCGCGCGATCTCGGCCTTGGCCTGCGGGCCAAGCCGCCGCAGCAGGGACAAGACCAGCCGTTCATTCCGCGCTCGCATACCGCTTTGGTTCGAGCCTGCGGAGGAAAAATCATCAGTTATTTCAGTGGGATCGGGTTCATATCCGGCCATATCCGCACCTCCTGTGACGCCCAAGGATGCCAGTGGGCTATGCGTCGGGTCAATAATAAATAAGAGTGATTTATTTATTATTGACCTCACACCTCAGTAACATACCGTAAGGGCAAGGCATCCGGAATCGGAGCCAGACACAGTAATGGGAGAAGACTAATGAAAAAGCTGATCGCGACGACGGCCCTCGTGGGCGCAAGCTTTACCGGCACAACTGCGCTCGCCGACGGCCACAGCGTAAGCGCTTGCCTCATCACCAAGACAGACACCAACCCATTCTTTGTGAAGATGCGCGAAGGCGCCTCTGCAAAGGCTGAAGAGCTTGGCATTACGTTGAACTCTTACGCGGGCCAGATCGACGGCGACAACGAAGCGCAAGTGGCGGCTATTGAAACCTGCATCGCAAACGGCGCATCGGGGATCCTGCTCACGGCCTCCGACACCGCCGCCATCGTGCCCTCAGTACAGCAAGCCCGGGATGCGGGCCTTCTTGTAATCGCGCTCGATACGCCGCTGGAGCCCATCGACGCCGCAGACGCGACATTCGCCACCGACAACTTCCTCGCTGGGGAACTGATCGGCCAGTATGCCGCCGCCAAGCTTGGCGACGCCGCAGCCGACGCCAAGATCGCCATGCTCGACCTCGCCATCAGCCAACCCACGGTGGGTGTGCTTCGCGATCAAGGTTTCCTTCAGGGCTTCGGCATCGACCTCGGTGACCCGAACAAGTGGGGCGACGAAACCGATGAGCGGATCATCTGCAATGAAGTGACCGCTGGCAATGAAGAGGGCGGCCGCACTGCCATGGAGAACTGCCTCGCCGTGGATCCGATGATCAACGTGGTCTACACGATCAATGAGCCAGCAGCAGCAGGTGCCTATGAGGCGCTGCGCGCCATCGGTCGCGAGAATGACGTGACCATCGTGTCCGTCGATGGCGGCTGCCCCGGTGTGCAAAACGTCGCTGACGGCGTGATCGCAGCGACCTCGCAGCAGTACCCGCTCCTCATGGCCTCGTTGGGTGTTGAGGCGATCGCGCAGTTCGCAAAGGACGGTACATTGCCTGCGAACACAGAAGGTAAGAACTTCCTGGACACGGGCGTCTCGCTTGTCGCGGCCGAGCCTGTGGACGGTGTAGAGTCCATCAGCGTGGCTGAAGGCACCGACCTTTGCTGGGGCTAGTCACCTAGCTAAAGTTCGAGGGGGGCGGATCAGTGTGGTTCGCCCCTATCGCATCCAAACTCAGGGCATGGGAGGCTCTCCACACATGACGAGCTCTGACTACGAGAACGCCACGAAAGGCGCGCAGCATTCCGTCGCGCAATTTGACGACGGACATCAGGGCCTTGTAGGCCGCATCCAGCATGCTCTCCATGTGACGCCTGCGTTGGTTCCTCTCATCGTTCTGGTCTTCGCGATCTGCCTTTTCGGCATCCTGCTGGGACAACGCTTCTTTTCACCTTTCGCGCTGACCTTGATCCTTCAGCAGGTGCAGATTGTGGGCGTCCTCGCGGCCGCGCAAACGTTGATCATTCTCACGGCGGGAATCGATCTATCTGTCGGGGCGATTGCTGTCTTTTGTACCGTGATCATGGGCCAGTTTGCCTTTCGATACGGGATCCCGGCCCCAATGGCAGTGGCCTGCGGTCTGGCCGTAGGCACGGCTCTTGGAGCGATCAGTGGCTATCTGGTGAGCCGTGTGAAACTGCCGCCCTTCATTGTGACGCTGGGCATGTGGCAGATCGTGCTTGCCGCCAACTACCTGTATTCCGCGAACGAGACCCTGCGCAGCCAGGACATTGCAGAGCAAGCTGCCTTTCTCCAGTTCCTCGGCACCAAGATCCAGTTTGGTGGCGCGACGTTCACCTTCGGCGTTGTCCTCATGGTCGTGCTTGTGTTGGTTCTGGCCTATGCGCTTCGCTCTACAGCTTGGGGCCGCCACGTTTATGCCGTGGGCGATGACCCAGAAGCGGCGGAACTCGCTGGCGTCAATGTCCACCGCACCCTGATGTCCGTTTACATGCTTGCAGGATTTATCTGTGCGCTCGCGGCGTGGGTCATGATCGGGCGTTTCAGCTCTGTCTCTCCATCAGCCTCAACGGGCGTCGTCGGCAATATCCAAGCGATCACCGCGGTTGTGATCGGTGGTATCTCTCTCTTTGGTGGTCGAGGGTCGATCCTTGGCGCCTTCTTCGGCGCGCTGATCGTCGGCGTGTTTGAACTTGGCCTTCGAATGGCTGGTGCTGACCCGCAGTGGACGTTCATGCTTATCGGCATGCTGATCATTGGTGCTGTGTCTCTGGACCAGTGGATCCGCAAGGTGACGTCATGACCGAGCCCATCCTCAAGGCCCGCGGCCTCGTTAAGCGGTATGGTCGCGTCACGGCCCTCGACAATTGCGACTTTGAGCTCATGCCGGGTGAAATCCTCGCGGTCATCGGGGACAACGGCGCGGGCAAATCCTCCCTCATCAAGGCCATTTCAGGCGCGGTCATACCCGACGCAGGTGAGGTCTGGCTGGAGGGTCAGAAGGTCAGCTTTCGGTCGCCCATAGAGGCGCGCGAAGCTGGGATCGAGACGGTCTATCAAACCCTTGCCATGTCGCCCGCCCTAAGCATTGCCGATAACATGTTCATGGGTCGAGAGATCCGGAAGCCGGGGATCATGGGCAAGTTCTTCGGTCAACTGGACCGAAAGCAGATGGAGGACATCGCTAGGCAAAAACTGAGCGATCTGGGTCTCATGACGATTCAGAACATCAATCAGGCGGTGGAAACGCTCTCCGGTGGTCAGAGGCAAGGGGTGGCCGTCGCCCGGGCTGCGGCGTTCGGTTCTAAAGTTATCATTCTGGATGAGCCCACCGCGGCCCTCGGCGTTAAGGAAAGTCGCAGGGTCCTTGAT
>JBCCPQ010000172.1:0-6341 GCA_039024825.1 Pseudomonadota bacterium | reverse complement strand
GACCGACCCTCAACTTGCACTGGAAGACCCCGTGACAGGGTCAGCGGCAGCGCCTGCGGTGGAGGCCGCACCGCTTGAAGAGGCCTCGGGCCCCGGCGTGGGCCTCTTGCCCGAGGCATCGAGTGGTCTGCCCGCCACGCTTTGGCAAGGTGCCTCCATGGCGGAAATAGAGGCCGCATTTCGCGCCCTCCCCGCAGAAGCCCTGCGCCCTGTGAGCCAGATGCGCGAGCGCCTTCTCCTCGCGTCCGCTGCTCCACCCCTTGGAACGATCGGGCAGAGCTTTCTTCTCGTGCGAACGGAGCTTCTGATGGAGCTTGGAGCGGCAGAGCCTGCCCTTGCACTCATCGAGGAAGTGGACCCGCTGACCCCGGCTATTTTCTCTTACTACGCAGACCTGTCGCTCGTGCTCAATCGCGAAGACCGGGCCTGCCGCCGCCTTGCAGTGACGCCGGCTTTGTCCGACGATCTCGCCCTCAGGGCCTTTTGCCTCGCGCGAAACTCGGATTGGAATGCGGCGGCGGTGACACTCACCAGCGCTGAACTCCTGGGCGACATCTCACCCGACATCGCCACCCTTCTCGCCCAGTTTCTGGAGCCCGAGCTCGCGGAGGCTGGTCCACCGCCTGTTGCGTCGGGCGACGTAACACCGCTGATTGTGCGGCTCCGCGAAGCCGTGGGCAGCCCCCTTGCAACCGCCACGCTGCCGCGCCTTTACGCGCAGGGCGACCTGCGCCCCGAGATGGGCTGGAAAGCACAGATTGACGCCGCCGAGCGGCTGGCGCGGACCGGTGCGGTGAGCCCCGGCCAACTTTTCTCACTATACACAAGCGGGACACCTTCGGCCTCCGGGTCCGTTTGGGAGCGCGCATCGGCTGTTCAGGCCCTGGATAAGGCCCTGTCTGAGAACCGTTCGAGAGAGGTAGAGACAGCGCTCGAGACCGCTTACGCGGAGATGGCGCGGGCGGGGCTTTTGCCGCAACTGGCGGAGATGGTCGCACTTCGCCTTGATCCGGGCGGAGAACTCGCGCCGGACGCTGCGACTGTCCGAACCGCGCTTCTGTTGCTGTCTGAGCATTACGAGGACGCTGTTTCAACGGCGCGTCCTGTTTCGAGGGGGCTCGCCTCTGGCGATATCTCCGGGATCGCGCCTTCCAGCGCGCTTGAACGCGCGCTCGTGGCGGGCTTCTCGGCGCCGCTCGAGCGAGTTGAGGGGTCGCTCGGTACCGCAATTCTGGACGCCCTGGCTCAGGTTGAGGCAGCGCGGCAAGGCAACCTAACGCGGCTGGCGGACGGGCTCGCGACGCTTCGGGCCGTGGGTCTGGAAAGCACCGCGCGGCGGATCGCGCTTCACCTCTGGGTCCTGTCGTGACCACGGACGCGCGCTTTATTCAGGCCTTCATAGAGGCCCAGGCGGCGGAGCTGGACGCCGCCGTTAATACACAGGCTGCTTACGCGCGGGACCTTCAGGACGCCAGCGCATGGCTCAAGCAAAACGGGTCGAATTTCGCAGAGGCCGGACGCGCGGATATTGAGAGATATCTTATCCACTGCGAGGCCCAGGGCCTTGCCAAGTCCACTCGGGCCCGGCGGCTGTCGGCGATCAAGCAGCTCTACCGCTTTGCCTTCGAGGAGGGCTGGCGCACGGACAATCCGGCCATCCAGATCAGGGGTCCCGGCCGTGACGCACGCCTGCCGAAGACCCTGAGTCAGGAGGAGGTCAGCGCGCTTTTGAAAGCCGCCCGTGACCATGGGAAGACGGAAGCGATCCGCCTGCGGACCGTTTGCCTCATGGAGCTTCTTTACGCCACGGGAATGCGCGTGAGCGAGCTTGTCTCGCTGCCACTGAGCGCCGCACGGGGGGATCCAAGGATGCTGCTCATTCGCGGGAAGGGCGGCAAAGAGCGCATGGTTCCCCTGTCGCCACCCGCACGGGAAGCGACCCGCGCTTGGATCGCGCACATCGATTCAACAGATACGCCGACGCCTCGGCACCTCTTTGCCTCCCGCGGGAAGACCGGGCACCTCACCCGGCATGCGTTCTATCTTATGATCAAGGACCTCGCTGTGGCCGCTGGCGTCAGCCCCTCGAAGGTCACGCCCCACACCCTGCGACACGCTTTTGCCACCCATCTATTGGCCAATGGTGCTGACCTTCGGGCGATCCAGGTGCTCCTGGGACATGCAGATGTCTCTACCACTGAGATATACACGCATGTCCTTGAAGAACGGCTGCGAGACCTTGTCCTCGACCATCACCCGCTGGCCAAGGGCGAGCGATGACCGAGGGGCAAAAGACTTTTAACGAAAAGTCTTGCAAATTCCTTGGCGCAAGGAATTTGGCGCTTCTGGCACCGTGGAGACCTTGCTTGAACGCCATTGCTGACGCATATCCCCCGCCATGAGCGACCCCTCTTCCCTCGACGGGGCCTTCTGGATTACCGCTGGCGCCATCTTGTTCTTACTCGTGCTGTCCGGATTTTTCTCCGGCTCCGAGACGGCCTTGACGGCTGCGTCGCGGGGCAAACTGCGTTCGCAGGCGGACAAGGGATCAAAGGGCGCGGCCCGCGCCCTCTCAATCACGCAGGACAATGAGCGGCTGATCGGGTCCGTCCTTCTGGGCAACAACCTCGTCAACATTCTGGCGACCTCGCTGGCCACAGCGCTCTTTACGCGGGCCTTCGGCGAAAGTGGCGTGGCCTTGGCCACGCTGGTCATGACGCTTCTTGTCCTGATCTTCGCGGAGGTGCTGCCAAAGACCTATGCCATCACCAATGCGGAAACCGCTGCATCCGTGGTGGCGCGGCCGATATCGGCCGTCGTTACAGTTTTCTCACCCGTCGTCCGCGTGGTGCGCCTTCTGGTCCGCGGCGTTCTGCGCCTTTTCGGCGTCCGCATCGACCCCGGTGCGAACGTCCTCGCGGTGCGTGAAGAAATCGCTGGCGCGCTTTCCCTCGGCCAGCAGGAAGGCATTGTCGAAAAGGAAGACCGCGACCGCATCCTCGGCGCTCTCGACCTCGCCGAACGCACGGTGGAGGAGATCATGCTTCACCGTTCAGCAATTGAGATGATCGACGTGGCCCTGCCCGCAGGGGATATCCTGTCCACCGCGCTCCAGTCACGGCACACGCGCCTGCCCCTATTCCGCGACGAACCTGAGAACATCGTCGGTATCATCCACGCCAAGGACCTTGCCCGCGCGATGGATCGCCTCGTGCGGAAGGACATCGCGGAATTCGACGTGCTGGATGTGGCGATGGAGCCCTACTTCGTGCCGGAGACCACGACCCTCGATGATCAGATGCGCGAATTTCTAAGGCGTCGCGCGCATTTTGCGCTCGTGGTGGACGAGTATGGATCGCTGCAGGGTCTCCTGACGCTTGAGGACATTCTCGAAGAGATCGTGGGGGAGATCACCGACGAGTTCGACCATGAGGAGGATGAGGTCGCACGGACAGCCGATGGTCAGTATCTCGTGGAGGGCTCCATGACGATCCGCGACCTTAATCGCGCGCACGACTGGACCCTTCCCGACGACGAAGCAAACACCGTTGCGGGCCTTGTGATCCACGAGGCACAGATGATCCCCACGGTGGGTCAGGTGTTTTCCTTCCATGGGTTCCGCTTTGAAGTTATCGAGAAGGACGCCAACCGCATTACGAAACTGAAAGTCCGGGCGCTCTGATTGATGAATACGATGCCGCCCAGGATTGCGCCGCAGACGGCCCACGCCATCGCATCGGACATGCTTGAAGTCACGCGACAAGCCTATCAAAGCCGAGACTTTGATGCCTTTGCAGCCTGCTTCTTGATCCCAAACGTCGTGCAGACCCCGCACGCAACGCACAGGATCGAAACCCGCGAGGATCTGCGCGCCACCTTTGATCGCATGCTAGAGAACTTTGACGCGCTCGGCGTCATCGACATGCACCGTCGCATCACCCACGCAGTGTTCCACGATGCTGAAACGATCGAGGCGCATTTTGAGTCTCGGCACGTTCTGGAAGGCCCGCAATTCGGCGCGGATGTCCGATCGAAAGGATTTCTGCGCCTCGTGGACGGCCACTGGCTGATCGCAGAGCACGTCTACATCACCAATTCAGCCCCGCTCATTCGCGCGCTCACACCAGAGTGACAGCTGAGGGCGAATTTCGCGCCCCGATCGCTTGCCCATTTCAGAACTATTCTAAATATTAGTTGAGAGAATTCGGGGGAGATCCGCCCCCCGCGTTCAGCCACGACATAGATCGCAGCGAAAGGCATTGAGATGGACGGACAGACCCCCCCGATTACCGGTTGCCCAGTCGCCCATGGCGGCAACACCTCACTTACGAAGCCCTCCGTCACCAAGTGGTGGCCGAAGGCGTTGAACCTCGACATCTTGCATCAGAAAGGTGCGCGTGTTGATCCAATGGACGTGGACTTCTCGTATCGAGACGCGGTCAAGGGCCTCGACTTCGACGGCGTGAAGGCGGATCTGAAAGCACTGATGACGGAAAGCCAGCCCTGGTGGCCCGCGGATTGGGGACATTACGGCGGTCTTTTCATCCGGCTCGCGTGGCATTCCGCCGGCTCTTACCGCGTGAGCGATGGACGCGGCGGTGGCGCGGGAGGCAACATCCGCTTTGCCCCGCTTAACTCCTGGCCGGATAACGCGTCTCTCGACAAAGCGCGGCGTCTGCTGTGGCCGATCAAAAAGAAGTATGGAAACAAGCTGAGCTGGGCTGACCTTATCCTGCTGTCCGGCACGGTTGCCTATGAGAGCATGGGCCTGAAGACCTTTGGCTTTGGCTATGGTCGCGAAGACATCTGGGGCCCGGAAACAGACGTGTACTGGGGCGCAGAGAATGAGTGGCTCGCGCCCTCAGAGAACCGTTACGACGACATCGACAATGCCGGCTCACTGGAGAACCCGCTGGCCGCCGTCCACATGGGTCTGATTTACGTGAATCCGGAGGGCATTAACGGCCAGCCGAACCCTGCACATACAGCAATGCACGTCCGCGAGACATTCGCGCGCATGGCCATGAATGACGAAGAAACCGCAGCCCTCACTTGCGGCGGTCATACCGTGGGTAAGGCGCATGGTAACGGGGACGGCAACCTGATCGGCTGCGAGCCCGAGGGCGAAAACCTTGAAGCGCAGGGCTTCGGGTGGTCGAACCCTGCTCAGGAAGGCCGCGCGTCCCACGCGTTCACCTCTGGTATCGAAGGAGCGTGGACCCGGGAACCGACCAAGTGGGACATGGGCTATTTCGATTACCTGTTCGACTACGAGTGGGAGCTTCGAAAGTCGCCTGCTGGCGCATGGCAATGGGAGCCAGTGGACATGCCAGAGGAGGTGATGCCCCTCGATGCCACCGATCCGTCTAAGCGCAGCCGTGTAATCATGACGGACGCGGATATGGCGATGCGTGTGGACCCCGCCTACAACGAGATCTGCCAGCGGTTCCGCGCTGATCCCGATTACTTCGCCGACACCTTCGCGCGCGCGTGGTTCAAGCTCACGCACCGCGACATGGGCCCCCGGGTGAACTACCTTGGCCCGGACGTGCCGGATGAAGATCTGATCTGGCAGGATCCGGTCCCGGCAGGCAGCACCGATTATGACGCCGCAGCGCTGAAAGCAGCCATCGCGGCCTCTGATCTCACCGCGGCAGAGCTTATGGCGACGGCTTGGGACTCCGCACGTACGTTCCGCGGGTCTGACAAGCGCGGCGGGGCCAACGGCGCACGCATTCGCCTTGCACCTCAAAAAGACTGGGACGGCAATGAACCCGAGCGGCTGGCGCGCGTCCTCGCCGTTCTCGAGCCGCTTGCGGCGAATCACGGTGCCTCAATCGCCGACACCATTGTCCTCGCCGGGAATGTAGGTGTCGAGAAGGGCCTTGCCGAGGCGGGCTATTCCATGGAGGTGCCATTCGCTCCCGGGCGCGGTGACGCCACCGACGCCGCAACGGATGCTGAAAGCTTCGATGTGCTCGAACCGCTCGCCGACGGGTTCCGGAACTGGTCCAAGGAGGACTATGCCGTGACGCCGGAGGAGATGATGCTCGACCGCGCGCAGCTCATGGGGCTGACTGGTTGGGAAATGACGGCACTTCTTGGCGGCATGCGTGTGATGGGAACGAACTACGAGGCGACCGATGTGGGCGTCCTCACGGACCGTCCAGGCGCGCTGACCAACGATTTCTTCATCAATCTGACCGACATGGGTAACTACTGGCACCACGACGCGGGCAGCTATGAAATCCGCGACCGCGCCACGGGAGAGACGAAGTGGGCGGCAACGCGCTGCGACCTCGTCTTCGGCTCAAACTCCATCCTGCGGAGCTATGCTGAAG
>JBCCPQ010000171.1:0-6361 GCA_039024825.1 Pseudomonadota bacterium | reverse complement strand
CTCCATACGAAGCAGCTTTTCGCGTTCGCCCTCGAGCATTTTGGACGTTGGGATCCCAGTCCAACGCTCCACGACTTGCGCGATCTGCTCCGGGCGCACGGCCTCTTCCACCATGACGTCTTCGGTGTCTTCTGCCTCACCCAGCTTCTTTTCTAGATCGGGAATGATGCCGTAGCTCAGCTCCCCCGCTCGGGCGAGGTCACCCTCGCGCTTCGCGCGGTCGAGGTCTGCGCGCGCACGATCCAGTTCCTCTTTCACTTGCTGAGCAGAGGCCATCTTGTCCCGCTCGGCCTGCCATTTGGCCGTGAGCTGAGATGATTGATCCTGCAGGTTTGAAAGCTCTTTCTCGAGGCTCGCAAGTCGATCCTTTGAGGCAGCATCGTCCTCTTTCTTCAGTGCCTCAGCCTCGATCTGAAGCTGAAGGATCTGACGGTCGAGCGCATCGAGCTCCTCCGGTTTGGAATCAACCTGCATCCGCAGGCGCGACGCGGCTTCGTCCATCAGGTCGATAGCCTTATCGGGCAGGAAACGGTCCGTAATGTAGCGATGGCTCAGCGTCGCAGCCGTCACCAGCGCACTGTCTGCGATGCGGACACCGTGATGCAGCTCGTATTTCTCCTTGATCCCTCGAAGAATGGAGATCGTGTCCGGGACCGTGGGTTCAGCCACCAAAAGCGGCTGGAAGCGCCTCGCCAGCGCTGCGTCTTTCTCAACATGCTTTCTGTATTCATCGAGCGTTGTAGCGCCCACACAATGCAGCTCCCCACGCGCCAAAGCAGGTTTCAGAAGGTTCGATGCATCCATCGCCCCATCGGTCTTACCGGCGCCCACGAGTGTGTGCATTTCATCGATAAAAAGGATTATCTCGCCCGCAGCAGTCGTCACCTCATTCAGGACTGCTTTCAGACGCTCTTCAAACTCACCGCGGTACTTCGCGCCCGCGATCAGGGCACCCATGTCGAGCGAGAGCAGTCGCTTGTTCCTCAGGCTTTCGGGAACGTCCCCGTTCACGATGCGAAGCGCCAGACCCTCCGCGATCGCAGTTTTTCCGACACCCGGTTCGCCGATCAGCACGGGGTTATTCTTGGTCCGCCGGCTGAGAACCTGCATTGCACGACGGATTTCCTCGTCACGGCCAATAATCGGATCAATTTTTCCATCCCGCGCACGGGCTGTGAGGTCTGCTGCGTATTTCTCCAGCGCCTCATAGCTGTCTTCTGCCGATGCCGTATCGGCAGTCCGACCTTTGCGAAGATCATTTATTGCGGAATTCAGCGCTTGCGCTGTCACGCCGCCCGCCTCCATTGCGGACTTGGCAGCGGATTTGACGAGCGCGAGAGCCATCAATACCCGCTCCACCGGCACAAAGCTGTCTCCGGCCTTTTTGGCGATGGTTTCGGCTTCTGCGAGCACCTTGGTCAGGGTCTGATCGACATAGACTTGCGCGGCATCGCCAGACACTCTCGGCTGCTTTGCAACCGCCAGTTCCACGGCCTGGCTGACCGCAGAGGCCGTGCCCCCTGCACGATTGATTAGATTAGCCGCCAAGCCTTCTTCATCATCCAAAAGGGCTTTGAGCAGATGCTCGGGGCTTAGCCGCTGGTGGCTTTCACGGGCGGCAATCGTCTGAGCGGCCTGGATGAACCCACGCGCACGCTCGGTGAACTTTTCAAAGTTCATCGCGGTCTCCTTCATAAAGCGCCTGGTGAGCGCCCGCCGATGGCGGCACGCGGACAAGGCCTTATGCGATAAATGGGGCCGCTGAAGAGGTCCTGCAAGACTGCCGTTTCCACTTCACCAGCTGTTAACCGCGTTCTGCCATCGTGCGCTTAGCTAAGACCAAGCACATTTGCGGAGGCATCATGACGGTTCTCGACATACTCGTAGTCACCATGGGTTTCAGCAATGACGGACGCGAGGTGCTCGGCGATGTGCGCTTTTCACTCCGAGATTTAAAGGGCACCGAGCGGAACCTCACAATCCGCTGCCAATGCCCGGTCTCCAAGCGCATCAGACCCGATGCGCTGTTGATTGGCGATGCGATCCGGCAACTGCGCCGTATGCCTGAGATCCGCAGTGGGGAGGCACGGCTGCGCTTTGCCAAAGGCCTAAAGCCGCTGGGCCGCGCGGAAGCAGCTTAGGCGCTTGCCATCTTCTAACCTGCGGCCTACCCGGGGCACATGGATGACCGTTTGATCGTTGCTATGGACGTGCCGAATGCCCTTGCCGGGCTCCAGCTAGCTGGCAAGCTTGGGGATACGGTCTCTTTCTACAAAATCGGCCTTGGAATGCTCACCGGAGGCGGGTTGGCGTTGGCGAACGAGCTGAAAGAAGAGCACGGCAAGCGCATCTTCCTCGACATGAAACTCTTTGACATTGGCGCCACGGTGGAAGCAGCGGTGCGCGGTCTGGCTCAGTTCGATCTCGATTTCCTGACGGTTCACGGCGATCCCTACGTCGTGCAGGCCGCCAAAGAGGGCGCGGCGGGCAAGGATCTCAAGATCCTTGCTGTAACCGTGCTGACGTCGCTTGATCGAAACGACCTCGATGGGGCGCTGATCAAGGAAGGAGCAATTCCTGATCTTGTCACGGAACGAGCGGGACGCGCTTTTGACGCTGGCGCCGACGGCGTGATTTCGTCCCCGCAGGAAGCGGCAGCCATTCGTGCGCTCCCGGAAGCTGACGGCAAGCTCATTGTGACGCCAGGCGTTCGTCCCGCGGGTGCCGCGACCGGCGATCAGAAACGCATAACAACCCCGGCGGCTGCCATAGCCGCGGGCGCAGACCACGTCGTTGTAGGTCGCCCGATCTGGCAATCACCCTCACCCAAAGACGCCGCGGCAGCCATCCTGATGGAGATGTCTTCGCCTCAGGCTAGGCGCCCCAACCAGTTGCATTGATCGAGCGCCCTGCAGTTCTGTTGTGTTGAACAGGAAGGCGGCAAACGCTGACGCAGCGTGATGGTTGCCTTGCGGCTGAACGAGTGGCTTCTTTAGCTAAAAACCCCGGGAGGACATATGGAACTTCTCATCAACGTTGGGCTGCCGCTCTCGTTAGCCTTCATCATGTTTTCGCTGGGCGTGGGCCTGACAGGTGCAGATTTCTCACGGGTCGTTAAGGCCCCGAAGGCCTTCATAATCGGCGCCATCGCGCAGATCGTTCTCCTGCCGCTTGTAGCGTTCGGATTGCTCCATGTCTTCGCATTGCCGTCAGCGCTCGCCGTGGGTGTCATGATCCTAAGCTTTTCGCCGGGTGGCGTGACGACCTCCATCCTCACACGCCTTGCAGGGGGCACAGTCGCGCTGTCGATTTCCCTTACAGCGATAATCTCGCTCACCACTGCATTGACGCTCCCGGTGATGCTATCAATCACGTCCGTCTATTTCGAAGGGGCCGCTGCGCCGGAGATCAACGTGCTTTCGCTGGCCGTGACCATGTTCCTGATCACCACTGTGCCAGTCCTCATAGGGCTCGCATTCCGGCGCTTCGGGAGCAACGTTGCGCAACGCGTCGAGCCAACGCTCATGAAAATCGCGACGGTGCTGTTTGTCGTCATAATCCTCGCTGCTCTGGCGTCTGCGTGGGACATCTTCATCACCAATCTGCCGACGCTTGGGCCACTCCTCGTCGTGATGAACCTTTTACTTTTGGGCATCGGTATGGGCCTTGCCCGCGGGGCAGGTCTCCCGCGCGAAGACGGCATTGCAATTGCGATCGAAACCGGGGTGCAGAACGGAACTCTCGGGGTCACCGTGGGCGGGCTGATCTCGGGAGCGACCTTCGGAAGCTACGCGCTGGCCTCTGGTGTCTACGGGATCACGATGTACCTCGTGACGCTACCGGTGATCTTTCTTCTGCTGCGCCGACAATAGCGACCTTGTCAGTCGTTAATGTCGGTCTTCCAGACCTTCACTTGCTGACCCACGCGCAAGCGGAACACGTAGCGCAAGATCAGCCATGCGATGAGCGAAACAGAGGCAAAAATAACGAGCATCCAGCCCACTGTACCGCCGACGGCAGACGCGCCCCCGATTGCTAGGAGGATTGCGACAACACCCGCTCCGATGGCAAATCCAAGAAGGACGCCTGCAGGGAGGACGATCTCTAGGATAACGAGGATAAGGCCAAAGGCCGCCCAGACCCACCAAGCGAAAGCGAAATTCATGACTTTCCTCCCAGCAGTTTGAAGGCATCACCGAAGGCTTCCAAGGCGTTTGCAGGCACCACGATTGTTTGGCTCCCCTGCCCGTTCCCAAGGGCGTTCAAAGCCTCCACCTGCTTCAGCGCGACCTGATACTGCGCAGCTTCAAGGCCGTTATCAGCAATAGCGGCGGCCACGACTGCGGTCGCGAAAGCCTCAGCCTCCGCCTCAACCCGACGCGCTTCAGCAGCGCGCTCAGCGGCGTAAAGCTCCGCATCAGCAGCAAGCTCCACAGATCGCTTTTGCCCCTCGGCCTCCGTCACCTGCGCGCGGCGCGCGCGCTCTGCATTGAGCTGTTGCAACATCGCTTGCCGCGTCTGCGCATCAAGGTTTACGTCGAGGAGTTCAGCGCGCGTCACCTCTATGCCCCAGTCATCCACAACGCTTGCGAGCGAGTCCTTGATCGTGGCCGTCAGCGTTGAGCGGTTCGTCTGCACCTCGTCGAGTTCAAGCCGTCCAATTTCAGAACGTACGATACCGGCCACTGTGGTCTGGATCGCCGCGTCTATGTCACGGATCCGGTAAACGGTCTTCTCCGGCTCGGTCACCCGGTAGAAGACGCTCGTCTCAACCTGCACCAACACGTTGTCAGTGGTTATCGCGTCCTGGCTCATGGTCGGGAGCTGACGTTCCAGGACGCTGACCCGGTGGGCGACACGATCCAGGAAGGGCACAATAAAGTTGATGCCAGGCCCGAGAACCGACCGTAGCCGCCCAAATCGCTCCACAACGAACTTCTCAGATTGGGGCACGATCCGCACACCCGCGAAGACCACGACGATAATGAAGATCGCCAAAACGAGGAGGAACGCATTCTCCCCCAGAAACTGAAGAAGGAGCTGCTCGAAATCCATGTTATGTGTCCCCTGTGTTATCTGCCACAATATAGAGACACTTTCATTTGTTTTGAAGCGCTAGGCGTATGTGCGATGTCCGAGTTGCACAGGTAATGCAGGCCGACGGGCCCGAGCGACATCGGCCGCGACCATCTCTGCCGTAATGGCAGAAAGCGTCCAGCCCAGGTGCCCGTGGCCAGTGTTGTAGAAGACCCGGGGAGATCGACCCTGCCCGACCCGCGGCATCATCGACGGCATCATTGGCCGGAGGCCTGCCCATGGGATCACTTCTTCCGTGCACACATCCGGAAAGTGTTGCTCCACCCAGTTCACGAGTGGACGGACGCGGTCTGCACGGATGTCGCGATTGTTGCCGTTGAACTCGGCCGTTCCTGCCACGCGGAAGCGATCTGCCCCGAGGCGGGAGGTCACGATCTTGGCCTTGTCATCAAGGAGAGAGACGCGCGGAGCCGCTGCCCGGCTCGCCTCGTCGCGCAGCATGACAGTGATGGAATATCCCTTAACGGGATATATGTTCACCCGGTCGCCAAGCTGGCGCGCGAGTTCTCGTGAGCCGATCCCTGCGGAAACGACAACGGACCCGGCCCGGTGCGTCCGAACCCCGGCGTCGATCTCAATGCCCCGGCCAGTGTCGCGTATCGCATCAACCGGGGCGCCGTATTCAAAGCGCACGCCCCGCGCCTCCAACCAGCGCGCAAGCCCCGCCGTGTATTTGTGGATGTCGCCAGTGGCGTCACTTTCGGTAAAGTAGCCACCCGCGTATCGCCCCTGCAGCGTAGGTTCGAACGTCTTGATGTCTTCTGCGGTGAGAGCACGGCGCTCAAGGCCCCCTTGTGCGTACAACGATGTCACCCGAGCGGCCGCCGCAAGTTCTTTGTCTGTCTCATAAAAATGCAGAATGCCATCGGGCGAGAAATCGAAGTCGATCCCAGCGATCTGTGCCATCGCATGATGGACCCGTCGGGAAGCAACGGCCATTTCCGCTGTTGCGACCGTGTGCCGACGGTAGTTGGGGATATTGCCCAGGAACTCCGCCATCCAGGATACTTTGTGCCAAGACGGTTTCGGGTTCACGAGGAGGGGCGCATCGGATTTCAACATCCATTTCAGCCCCTTGAGCACGGTCGACCAGGACGTCCACACCTCTGCGTTCGACGCTGAAAGCTGACCGCCATTTGCGAAAGAGGTTTCCATGCCAGCGTATCGCTGCCGGTCTATGACCGTGACGTCAAAGCCCCGCTGATGGAGTTGAAACGCCGTGGTGATCCCGGTGATCCCGGCGCCAATGACAGCAACGTCAGAT
>JBCCPQ010000170.1:0-6408 GCA_039024825.1 Pseudomonadota bacterium | reverse complement strand
CAGCGTCTAGGGTGCTCTCTTCTGCGTCGCCACTTTCGTCTGTGACCTCTGCCTCTAAAGGCTCCTCAACAGGCATCGCCTGATCTTGGGTCGTGTCATCAGGTTCGTCGGTTGCTCTTGCGTCAACCTGCGCTGAGTCCGTCGATGCCGCAGCGCCAGCCACGGCGGCGCCAGCGGCGTCCACGCCCGCCGTATCTTCATCAGCCTGCGCTTTCTCGGTGGCGTCTTCCGCCTCTTCGGTTTCGACAGTCTCTCGGGCTTCGCTGTCTTCGACCGTAACAGTGGCCTCGATCTCAGCGGCCTCGACTGGCGTAGAAGCAGACTCGGGCTCTGGTGCGACAGCCTCCTCTTCCTCTTCAACTTGGGCTTCCGCCACTGGCTCACTTGGCGCAGCGTCCTCAACCACGGGTGCCGGCGATACACTGGGTTGAAGGAGCACTGTGTTTCCTTCTGCGCGCGCCTTTACACCGCGGGACAGTTCCCGCTCGGCGATCCGCGCAAGCACTTCGGCATCGGGCTGGGGTGGCTCTGCGCCGAAATAGCGGTCCTCCGCAGCGAGATCGCGAAAGTACTCCGCAATCGCTTTCATCGTATCAAAGCTGTCGTCAAACCCTTCAAGGGTGCAGGAGAACGTCCCGTAGGAGACAGTAAGAACCTTGGAATTGCCAACCATAGCGATTGCTCACTTCATTCGTTTTGCCACTCGATTTCCCGATGTTTACCATGCCGCGAGGCGCCGATTGGATCGGAACCGGGAAATTTGTCGTGTCATTTCATGGCGCGTTTGTGGTCATTTTCCTTAAATAGCAGGATTCGCCCATGTTTCGCCCCATTCAATCCCATGGCCAGCCTGTGACGCTCGTGGGTGCTGGTGAGGGTAGCGTTCAACTTCTTAAGATCGCGTTAGCCCGCGCGCCCTTGCTCATTGCAGTGGATGGTGGCGCGGCGCTTGCGCAAGCCGCCGGAGCTGAGATGGCGGCCGTTGTCGGAGATTTTGATTCAATCGGCGATCTCAACCTGCCCGAAGTTCTTTTGCTTCACACCCCTGACCAGAACCTGACTGATTTTCAAAAGGCGCTGACAGTCACAGACGCGCCTTGCATTCTCGGGGTCGGGTTCCTGGGCGGCCGCATAGATCATCAACTTGCGGCGTTTTCAGCACTTTTGCAGGACCGGCGGCCCATCATCCTTCTAACGGAAACCGAAGTCGCATTCCTCGCACCGGAGCGCCTGACGCTGGACCTGCCGGAAGAAAGCGCGATCTCCTTTTATCCATTGGAAGAGACGCAATTTGATAGCGCCGGCGTGGCCTATCCGTTGTCCAGAAGCCAGATGCAACCTGGGGGCCTGATCTCCACCTCTAATCGGGTGAAAGATGGCCCTGTGGAGGTGCAAGCTACGGGAGGCGTTCTGGTGACGTTGCCGTTGGCTGGGCTCGACGCGGTTCTCCACGCTCTCTGGCAATAATGTAGAGGCCTGCTGATATCGTCACGAGGATCCCGATAGCCGCGAGACCGTTCGGGAGGTCACGGAAGATAAGGTAACCGATGATGGTCGCGAACGGGATCTCCAGATACTGCATGGGCGCCAAAGTGGCGGACGGGGCGAGGCGCAAAGACCATGTCATCAGAAGATGGGCGATGGAGCCTATGACGGCCATGCCCAGGAGCATCCACGCCTCGCCAGTGTTTACGGGCGCAAACTTGATATCCCCCCAACCAAGCCACGTGCCAAGAAAAAGCGCAGGCAGAAGAACCATCGAAGCGAGCGCGCCGGTGATGGCCTGCAAAGCCATTGGTTCGACAGCCTTCGCAACCTGGCGCGTGATCAACATGAAGAACGCGAAAAGAAAGGCCACGCCTACAGGAAGAAGCGCGCGCGCACCGACATCCGCAAAGCTTGGTTGAATCACCATAAGAGTTCCAACGAACCCTACCGCGCATGCAGTGATCCTACGGGGCCCAACCTCTTCTCCCAGAAATACATGTCCGAGCAGGAGCATGATGAAAGGCATGACAAAGGCAATTGCAACGGCGTCCGCAAGCGGCAGGTATCTGAGAGAGGTGAACATAAGACCAATGCCGCCAATGTAGAGCAGAGTTCGCAAAACAATGGCGCCCCAAAGGCGGCGTGGCGGCACCAAACTCTCCTTCCGGATGCGGGCTAGTGGCGCGAGAAGCCCCACCTGCACCGCCACACGGGAGAGTACGATGAGCGCGATGGGCAGCGTGGCGCCAAGGATCTTGCCAAGCGCATCGCTAAGCGGGATGAGCGCGCAGAAGGCGAGCATGAGCAGCACGCCGAGGAATGGGTTGTCTTGGGTCTGGTTCACGCGAGCACGCTACGCAGGGTATCCGGCGAGCGCCAGTCCCGACTCAAATGCCGCGCACCGTGTGGTTAGGTTGGCGCCAACGCTATTGCGGCGGACAAGCTTAACTGACTGAGGCTTCAACAGTTCGGCACGTTTACTGCCAACCCACCGAGAGAGGTTTCTTTATACTTGGCGTTCATGTCCGCCCCAGTCTGCCGCATTGTCTCAATGGTGGAGTCGAGCGGGACGACATGCTGTCCATCTCCGCGCAGAGCAAGAGATGCGGCAGACACAGCTTTGATACAGCCAAGCCCGTTGCGTTCAATACAGGGTACCTGAACGAGGCCCGCGACTGGATCGCACGTCATGCCGAGATGATGTTCCAAGGCGATCTCCGCGGCGTTTTCCACTTGCTCGGGCGTCCCACCCAACACGGCACAAAGGCCTGAAGCAGCCATTGCGGACGCGCTGCCGACTTCAGCCTGACAGCCGCCTTCTGCTCCGGAAATGGTGGCATTGTACTTCACGATGCCGCCGATAGCGGCTGCCGTGAGCAGGAACTCCCCAACGCGCGATGGCACCGCGCCCGGCACATGGTCGAGCCAATATCGGATCGTCGCGGGAACCACGCCTGCTGCGCCGTTCGTCGGGGCAGTCACGACCTGCCCGCCAGCAGCGTTCTCTTCGTTCACAGCCATGGCGTATACGATCATCCAATCGTTGATCGTATGGGGCGCAGTCAGGTTCATGCCCCGTTCAGCAAGGAGCTTCTCGTGTATTCCCTTTGCTCGACGCCGCACGTTCAATCCGCCCGGAAGTATTCCATCCGTGACAAGGCCGCGTTCGATGCACGCATCCATGACCTCCCAGATGCGTGCAAGACCGGCGTCAAGGGCAAGCGGGCCGAGACGCGCCAGCTCGTTGGCGCGCTTGACACCAGCGATAGTCATGCCGGTTTCGCGGCAGGTCTCCAACATCTCTTTTGCGGAAGCGAACGGGTAGGGGACCGGCGCACCTTCATCAACGACCTGCCCGGCCTCAAGCTCTGTCGCGGTCACGATGAAGCCACCGCCCACCGAATAATAGGTCTCCTGCAAGATCACATCGCCTTGCGCGTCCGTGGCCGTCAGGACCATTCCATTGGCGTGGCCAGGCAGCGGGGGGCCGTAATCGAAGATGAGATCCTGACCAGGATCAAAGCTGAGCGGGGGAAGCCCGTCATTCTCGATCACCCCATTCGCTTTGATGGCGGCCAAAGTCTCTTCCGCGCGCTCGCCGTCGTAAGTGTCCGGCGCAAAACCCGCGAGCCCGAGAATTGTTGCGCGGTCTGTGGCATGGCCGACGCCTGTAAAGGCCAGCGACCCGTGTAGTCTTGCTTTCAGTCCTGATGCCTGGAAGGGGCTGGCCCGCAGCAACTCCAAAAAGCGCGCGCCAGCAACCATCGGTCCCATTGTGTGCGAAGACGAGGGGCCAATGCCAATTTTAAAGAGGTCGAAGACAGACAAAAACATGGTGAGCAGATAGGGCAGATCGTCAACGCACCCCAGCCCAAAAGCGACGTCTTCGGCAGCAGCACCCTCACAACGACGCGAAAATCAGCGCTATGCCGCCAATCAAAAGCAGAGCGGCTGTCCCTGCAGCAGCGATGAACCGTCCTAGCTTGAGCAGGGTCGGTGCACCGGGGTCAGCGAAGAGGACAAACGGGTGCAACAGGCGAAACAGGATCAGGGACGCGCCATAGGTATGGAGCCAGTGAGAGGGCATGTCCGACAGCTCCAGAAGTAGCAGCACAAGAATCGCCATCGCACCGTATTCGGACAGGTTGCCGAAGCGGCGGAGGGCCATGCCGAGGGACAGGTCCCCGCCATCTCCGAATGGCGTGTCCGTCGCTCCGCGTTTCGCCGCGGCCATGGTGGCGAGGACGGCGTAAAGGACCGCGATGAGCCCCGCGTAGAAGCATGTGACCTCAGGCATCGGCTTTGGTCCTTGCGGCTGTAAGCGCGGCTTTGACAATCTCGTCCCACAGCGCGACGTCACCTGGGCCAACGATGATCCAGCCACGCATGGGCGCTTTGTCCTTGAATGGCTGCAGGGGACGCCAGTCCGTCAGCCCAATCTCCGCTGGGTCCAAACTGCCGATTTTTGCGCCCATTCCAGGGCCATGGAGCTTCGCCAAAAACACGAGCGTGTGGCCGCCAAGTGTCAGCGCGGGCCTCCGCATCATGGTGCCGGATGAGACTCCCTGATGCCCGATCCAGCGTTTTGTGAGTGCCTCCCAGTTTTGCGTCAGGTCAACCATATCGCTCTCCTTGAATACATGAGAATCATCATATATATGACGATTAACATGGATACAGTCAGCCGTAAATCAGCCCACAATGCCCGAGTCCGGGCGCGCGTCCTCGATGCGGCGGCACGGGAAATCCGCGAGAAGGGTTTGCGGGGGGCGAGCATCGACACGATCATGGGATCAGCTGATCTGACGCGGGGCGCTTTTTACGCGCATTTCGCATCGAAAGCGGCGCTGTTCGAAGCCGTCCTTCGTGAGGCGCACCCGCTTCTTCGTCAGCTAGCGGACATTCCCGATGACGATCTGGATGCTCTCCTTAAGCTATTCCGCGATTATCTCGCGCCCGGCCATCTGAGCCGCGTGAAAAGAGGTTGTACTCTTGCGTCGCTTTCTTCGGACGCCGGACGAGGCACCGACACGCAGCGTAGAGCTTTGGGCGATGCTCGCTCTGCAATGCTCGCCGAAATGGCGCGTGCGACCGGTGGGAAGATCGACGCGTGGCGCCTTGACGCCGCGCTCACCCTCGCGAGCGGCGCTGTTCTGTCCGCGCAGGCTGACAACCATCCACCGCGACAGGCGCGCCTCCTTGATGCGGCATACAGGGCTTTCGTAACCCTTCTTGCGTAATTTTCTTACGTCTCCGTTCCCCATCACATATAGCAAGGCAGGGAATTAATCGGGGTTGGGCCTCATGGGTGGTGAGCTGTCTCCAATTGACAAAGCGAAGTTCGTCGCGGCCAAGCGAGCAGCGGACTACGTTGAAAGCGGCATGAAAGTGGGGCTTGGAACGGGTTCGACTGCTGCGTGGCTCGTGCGTTGTCTGGGCGAGATGGTGCGCGAAGATGGTTTGCGGATCAAAGGCGTGCCGACATCAGCGCGGACTGCCGCTCTAGCACGGGATGTCGGAATTGACGTTATCTCCCTTGATGAGGCGCGCTGGCTCGATATCACAATTGATGGGGCAGATGAGTTCGACACGGATCTCAACCTCATCAAGGGCGGCGGCGGGGCGCTCCTTCAGGAAAAGATCGTGGCAACGGCATCTGACCAAATGCTAGTGATCGCAGACATTACCAAGCAGGTAGATACTCTCGGGGCCTTCCCCCTGCCTGTCGAAGTCATTCCTTTTGGCTGGCAAACGACCAAGGCCCTCATTGAGGAGCTGCTCACGGCGATGGATGTTTTGGGCCAGCGCACGAGTTTGCGCATGAATGGCGATGCACCGTTTGTCACGGATGAGGGAAATCACATCCTCGACCTGCACTTGAACCGCATAGGGTCTGCCCGGCAGCTTTCGCTTTCGATGAATCAGATCCCTGGAGTTGTGGAGAATGGCCTGTTCATGGACATCTGCGACGTGGTGGTGATCGGTCACGGCGATGGCCGCGTTGAGGTGCGTGACATCAACGAGGGCACGGTTCAGGAAGACCGCATCAACTTTGTCGATACAGATAACCTCTTCAGCGACCTCATGGACTAAGTGCCCAGAGACCCTCTGACCACGGCCGTCTCATGAGCCAAAACTCCAGAAGGGGGATTTCAGTCCCGCCCTTAGCCACCTACAACGGCGTCCGAAAGTTCTGAAAGGGCTGCCTATGGCATATGACTACGACCTCTTCGTGATCGGCGGCGGCTCTGGTGGAGTGCGAGCGGCAAGAGTTGCTGCTGGCGGTGGAGCAAGCGTCGCCCTCGCAGAAGAAGACCGTTATGGCGGCACCTGCGTTATCCGAGGCTGCGTCCCCAAAAAACTCATGGTGTTTGCTTCGACGTACTCAGCCGCTCTGGCGGAGGCACAGGACTACGGGTG
>JBCCPQ010000169.1:0-6430 GCA_039024825.1 Pseudomonadota bacterium | reverse complement strand
CTCCGATGGCGCCGCTCTAGGGGCGACGCTGGCCGACAGGTTGCTTTCGCGGGCAGCGCCAGATTTTTTTGCGTGGCGTGAACTGGCCTGACGCGCCAAATTCCTTGGCGCAAGGAATTTGCTAAGACTTTTTGTTAAAAGCCTTATCGCGGCGGAGGCAGGACTTTGCCCGGATTCATGAGGCCTTTGGGGTCGAGAGCTGCTTTCATGCTGCGCATAACCTCCAAGGCAGTGTCGTCCTTTCGGCGCGACATGGACGCGATCTTGCTCAACCCGATGCCGTGCTCTGCCGAGAACGAGCCGCCGAGGCTAAGCGTGACATCCTCTACAGCTTCCACAATCTGGTCGTATAGATCTCCGTCGGCGGTCGACGTGTATACCGAATAGTGGACATTGCCGTCGCCCAGGTGACTTACCAAGAAGTCTTCGCAGGCGGGGTCGATTTCAGTCACGCGCGCGCGGGCCCGGATCAGAAGTTCCGGCACACTGTCCACAGGCACTGCGATGTCTGTGTCCACTATCGGGCGATCGTAGAATGTCAGCTCCGCGGCCATTTCCCGACGCGCCCACATAGCGCTTCGCTGGGCCTCGCTCTGGGCCACAACGGCGTCCTTGATTCGGCCAGAAGCCATCTCTTCGGCTAGGATTGTCTGCAAGAGTTCGGTGAGGGCGGGTGTCCCATCTGTTCCGGGCGCAGCATCGTCTTCGCGGGTCGATGCTGCCTCAAGCAGGATGTTAACGGGATATGCGGCGTCAAAAGGCTCCCGCTCTCCCGTATGGGCGACGTGACGCTTGATGTAGTTTCGCGGCATGAATTCAAAGGCTTCTAATGCGCCGCCTGTGGCTTCCTGAAGCGCGTTAAGGAGCGGTAGACTGTCGTCGATCCGCGCAAGAGCCACCATGGCGGTGGCGCGGATGCGGGGCGCTGGGAAAAGCTTAAGGACTGCGGCTGTGATGAAACCCAGAGTGCCTTCCGAGCCGATGAAAAGGTGGCGGAGATCGTAGCCGGTGTTGTCCTTCCTCAGCTCGCTCATGAGGTCCATGACGCGCCCATCCGGCAGCACAATTTCAAGCCCGAGGCACAGATCGCGCGTGTTTCCATAGCGCAGAACGTTAGAGCCTCCCGCATTTGTTGCGAGGTTTCCGCCAATCATCGCAGACCCGCGTGCGCCAAAGGTCAGCGGAAAAATCAGGCCATGCTCCCCGGTTGCGCTGTGGATGCTATCGAGAACCGCGCCAGCCTCTACCAGGGCAACACGGCTTCCAGGCTTGACGGCCCGGATTTTGTCCAATCGATCAAGTGACACCATGACTACACCGTCAGCTTTTGTGGCCCCCGTAAGGCCGGTATTCCCGCCCACAGGCACCATGGCGGAGCCTGCCTCGTAGCAAGCAGCAGCGACTGCGCTGACCTCACCCGTAGACGCCGGTCGCACAACCGCCAGAGGCGTCCAGCTGTACTTACCCGTCCAGTCGCGGGCCCATTTTTCGGTGTCCTTGCCGGTAAGAACATGGTTTTTGCCGACAACGGCGCGAAGTGTCTCAAGTATCTCCATGGTGTAGACAAAGACAGCGCTTCAGGCCGGGCAGCAAGGGCCAATTGCGGCTTGACCCCCGGCAGTGTTGGTCCTACTCAGCCGCTCCATGGCGCGGTAGCTCAGCTGGTTAGAGCGCTCGACTCATAATCGAGAGGTCGGGAGTTCAAGTCTCCCCCACGCCACCATCACATTAGCCATAGACGACACTTTACAGTTTACGCGTTGCCCGTCGCGCGTGAGTGCGTTCGCCTGTGTTTTGATGATGCCATGTCGGGCGGGACGGACGTCTTTCTCCGCTTCGCTTCGAAATTCCACCCGCCCACCCGAATCCGCGGATATGGCGCTCATCCAACGCGATTGCGGATGCGGTCGCGCATGGGCGCACGACCGAACTGTTCTTTATAGGCGCGACTGAAATGCACCGGGCTAACAAAACCGCAGGCCGTTGCGACAGCGGGGATCGGCTCAGCCCCTCGGGTCACCATCTCACGCGCGCGGTCAAGGCGCAGCATCCGGTAGTATTGGTTCGGTGATCGGCCGGTATGGGCTTTGAAAAGCCGCTCTAGCTGGCGTTGCGAAAGCCCCGCTTCCTTCGCCAGTGCGGGGACGGAGATAGACTGATCCAAGGCCCTTTTCATCTGGTCGATAGCGGCCATGAGAGGCGGCGGCAGAGCGCCTGTGAGGGGCGAGGCTGCACCGCCGACGACGGGCATGGCCCCGCTCCGCGGCTCTGGCGCCATCAGGAAGTCTCGGACTGCGCGTATCAGATCCAGGTCATGTCGGTCCGACAACAGGGCCAATGCCATATCGAGGGCAGCCGCGCCCCCCGCGCAGGTGCGCACGTCCCCCGTAGCATCAAATAGGGCGTCGCTCACGCCCACCTGTGAGAACTCCTTTTCGAAATCCGGCACGTAGAGCGGGTGGACGCAGGCTGGGACCTTGAGAAAATAGCCCTCGGCCAGAACGAATGCTCCACTTTCGAGGCCGACCATCAGGGCATCCCGACGCCGCCAGTAGCGCAGGTGCTTTGAGAGGGGCAGACCATAGGCCGCCTGCGGATTGGCGGAGGTGGAGATCACCACGATATCGCTATCGCTGCGGACCTCATCGACATGGACGGTGTCAATCGCTGGGCCCTGGTGGCTTGCCACCGGGCCGCCGGTGTCTGACACGATATGTATGCCATACACCTCCCGCGCCTCTATTTCATTCACTGCAGTGAATGCATCAAGGAAAGAATAGGTCGCCGTGAGGTTGAACCCGGGGGAGATGAAAAGGGTGATATCCATGAGCTGATTCCGAAAACTGACGAAATCAGATTATAATATGTCGCCGAGAATTGAAAATAACACTATAGCTTGCCTGCATCATCAAGCACGCGCCGCGCCACACGGAAGCATTCCAATGCCATTGGTACCCCGCAATAGATCCCGATCACGTGGATGATGGCTCGGATTTCATCCTTCGTGACCCCGTTATTCAACGCCCCTTTGCAGTGCACTTCCCATTCGTGCATCCGACCCAGTGCTCCGATCATTGCGAGGTTCATCATTGAGCGGGTCTTCGGCTCAATAACTTCATCGCCCCAACCAAAACCCCAGCACCAAGCGGTCATAGCTTCCTGAAAGGGGCGGGTGAAATCATCGGCGGAGGCGAGGTTTTTCTCCACGTATTCAGCGCCAAGGGTGGCCTTGCGCTGTTCAAGTCCCTTTACGAACAAATCTTCATCAAAGGTCATGATCGCGCCTTTCCTGCGATTGCGTAGTGTTTTTTACCCGCGACTTCGTGCCGTCAGGCAGATGCACGTTCATTCAGCTCCGCCCGAAGCCGCCGCCTATGGAAATGGCAACATTTTTCGTTTGAACGTAATTCATCAGCGCTTCGCGGCCTTTTTCGCGGCCATAACCCGACTGACCATAGCCACCAAATGGTGTCTCCACGCCGCCTGCGAACCATTCGTTGACGTAAATTTGGCCCGCCCGGAGTTGCTGTGCGTCACGCATCCCCTGATCGAGGTCTTTTGTGAAGGTGCCGCCGACGAGACCGTAGGGCGTGCCGTTGGCGATGGCAATCGCCTCTTCCGTGGTTTTGAAAGTCATAACAGAGACGACAGGTCCAAAGATCTCCTCCTGCGCGACCTCCATGTCCGGGGTGACGCCGCTGAGAACGGTGGGCTCCATGAAACTGCCGGGGTTGTTGAGCGGCCGGCCACCGGTGACGACGGTCGCTCCCGCTTGCTGCGCCCCTGCAACGAGCCCCACCGCGCGGTCGCGCTGCTTGACAGAGATCATGGCTCCCATGTTGGCGCCGAACTCCGGTCGGTCTATCCCTGGGCCCACTGAAAGCGACTTCGCCATGGCGGATATGTTTTCCACAACCTCGTCATGCCTATCCTCGTGGACGATGACGCGGGACATTGCTGAGCATACCTGCCCGGAATTGAAGTAGATTCCCCACCGAACGTTGCCTGTGAACGCGTCGAGGTCAGCGTCTTTGTGTACAATAGCTCCGGATTTTCCGCCGAGTTCGAGGACACAGGGTGCGAGGATGTCTGCCGCAGATCTCGCGATCGTCTGGCCTGTCTTTACCGAACCGGTAAAGACAATCTGGCGCACATCGGGATGCGACGTCAGCGCTGCACCCGCAACGTGACCATAGCCACAGACAATGTTTAGTGCGCCCTTGGGGAAGCCAGCTGCTTCTGCCGCATGGGCATAAATGTAGGAAGAACATGGACAGATTTCGGAAGACTTGACGACCACTGTGTTTCCTGTGGCCAAGGCGGCGGAGATTGACCGGGCGGCCATCTCGACTGGGTAGTTCCAAGGGATGATCTGAGCTGAGACGCCGTAGGGCTCATAGCTTGTGAAGTCGTAGTACTTCGCGCCAAGCGGGATAGAGCGGCCTTCCATCGTGTCGGCCTGACCGCCGTAGTATTCGAAATAGCGGGCGGTCCCGCGTATTTCCTGCTTGGCCTCCCAGAGGGGCTTGCCTTGCTCTAGCGTTAGAAGCTCGGCCACCTCGTCAAGGTGCTCCAGAATGTAGCGGCCCATAGCCTGCACCATTCTGCCTCGCTCTACCGGACGCATTGCCGTGAGGACGCCGCTGTCGTGAACCCGCTTTGCCGCCGCCACAGCTTTTGCCACATCTGCTGCGTCAGCCATGGCGTGCTTGGCGAGATGTTCTCCGGTGCCGGGATTCGTCACGTCGATCCGGCCATCGCCGCCATCGACCCACTGCCCATCGATATAGTTCTGATAGTAATCCTTCATGGCGTCAGTCTCCCGGCATACAGATGTTCGTAATGTGGGCGCATGCGCCGATGCACCCTGCGGACCCTCTCCGGTGCCGCGTCAAGCTCCACATAGCGCCGCTTTTGCGGGTGAAGACCAGTGGAATTTTTCAAGTTCTCATGGAAGGAGCCGCCGTCCCACCAGCTATAGGCCCCAGTATCAGCGCCGGGCTCCCAGGTCAGCGCCTTCGGCAGGAACGACAGGCCGAGGGCAGCACAAAAGGCTCGTGTCATTGCCGCCGGCTCTTCGAGAAGGTCACTTGAGTCGATCACCGTCGGTGGCCTGCCGTTCAAAGCGGCCAGTAGGTCATAGAGTGCGCGTTGCTCTGGGAAGCCCACCTCGAGTTCGTCAAAGTCCGGCCATTTGTCATAGATAGATGTGACAGTGAGTGCCGGATCGCGGATCAGAAACGCATGGGTCATTCGCCCGAGCTTTTCTGGGGTCCACCAGTGGTTCACATAATGCGGAAAATCCTTGAGGAAGACGGGACCGTGCTCCGCACGCGCGAGGATGTCTTGCCAGACGCTTTCGATGGTTAGGCCCGGCGTCGTTTTCTCCCCTTCGGTGAAGCGCGGCCATAAGGGATGCTCGCCCTGATACCATGCTTCCCCGAAAGGCTCATGGAGGCAGTCGAGGTCGCCACGTTGGCGCATCATCCACTCAAAAGCCGTTGAGGTGGAGCGGGGGACGGCCCAAAGCGCATAGATGGGGTAAGTCATAGCGTGTCCAAAAGCCTGCCGTGCCGTCGTTCCGTCGGCGCGAGTCCAAGTGTCTTGAAAACCCTCCAGTAGAGCGCGGTGTCATGGCCGATCACTGGCTTCCCAAGCGCACTCTCTAAAGCGGAAGTGAGGTGTAAGGGCCGCTCTGGGACACCGTCCGGTCCCCGGAAATTGCACATTCCGTTGATCAGTATGGCGTCTGCGTTTGGGGCTTGCTCCGCGACGTATTCAAAGGACTTCAGAGCCAGCTCGCCGGGGAATACCCAGCGCAGCGCGTTCACGTCCTCCTGCGATGCGTACCACCCTTGATCCACGAAATTTCCAGCCCAGAGCACGTCGAAACCGGCCTCTTGTAGGAAGCGCACGGTCCCCTGCCACCAGCCCGGCCAGTGATAGGCACCGTTGAGCGCGACCTTCTCGACGTTCATGGCTCGGAGAGCCTCCACCATGGCATATCCTGCCATGTGAAAGGCAAGGCCGTAGCGGTCCGAAAGCTCTGCGCAGTGGTCGCGGATGCCCTCCACACCAAGACTCGACGCATGGACCCAGTTCGATCCCACCTGCGCGGCCACGTCCGCCCCATTGCGCGACATGCAATGGCAGAACTCGTCCATCATCCCGAAATTGGCTTTCCTCTGGTCGAGTCCATGCACGTAATCTGGCACGTGGAGCATCCAGCCATGCACCCCGACCGACCGTGGCGCAATCCGGAGAAAGTCAGAAGGCGCAGCATCGTAGTCAAAAGGCGGGCAAGTGAAGCCCACCTGATGTGGAAAGAGCTTATGCTCCGTGGCCCACTCTGTTGGCATCATCGGGTAAAATCCGTCACCACGTGGACGCCGGTAACCGTGTAGCCGTCCATCTGTTCAAAAATGCCCTG
>JBCCPQ010000168.1:0-6501 GCA_039024825.1 Pseudomonadota bacterium | reverse complement strand
CGCCTCTGTTTCGACACAATGACGACGGAATGCCCGCTTGAGGAGGTCCAGTTCCGCCCGCAGAAGGTCCACTTCCGCGCGGAGGTCTTCGGAGAGCGGCTCGCCCGCGGCGAGTGCGAAACTCGCGAGCGTTGTGCCACTTGCAGCTTCCTTGATGAGGAACGTCTGCACCCCGTCGGATATCGCATGGCTCGGGATCGGGACGCTCACACGCCACGCATCTCCATCGGGCGACACGGTCACGCCCTCCACCGGGGCTTCGAGATGCGTGACCATGAGGGCGGGCACCGTTTCCGGCCCGCTCAGCATGCCTTCCCAAACGCCTTCGCGGATCCGGATCTTGGTCAGCACGGCGGTACTCATCGGGAAGCCCTCACAAATCAGCCCGGGGAGAACGTGAGAAGGTCACGTCGCGGATGGTCACCATGTTCATCTCGGGACCTTCGAAGATGAGGTCGAGCCACGCCCTCTCCATCCGTTTCTCGTTGATGTTGGTATAGGCAAGGTCGAACTCCACCCATACGTCTTCCTGTGCCAGCGGCAGCTCCCGTACGATCTGTTCCGTGTTCGGCCCGTGGCGCAGGTTGAGCCGCGCGAAGATCTCAATGGGTTTTTCCGTCTCGACGATCGTGTTCACGCGAATGAGGTGTTTTTTGCGCAAGTCCTTCACGCCCTGCCGCGGAAGATCGAGAGCGATAGACAGAAAGGATCCGTCGAAGCGAAAGACATCCATGCGAAGACCGAACGGCGCCAGATCGCGTGCGCGCTTGTTCCGCAGCTGTCGGAGTGTGAGTTCGCTCTGGCGGCAATCATGGAAGATTGTCGCCTCCTCGCCGAGCTTTGTCTGGCTTTGTGCTGCGACGACGCCCACCTCGCGCACGGGGCCGCGCCAAAGCTCCGGCCGCCAGGACCAGTCGGTGTTCTTGGGCTTCGGGAACGCGTTGGAGCCGATCGCAGGAAGGGCCAGCCGGTTTTCGGCGGTGAAGATCACCTCATTGAGCTGGTGGCGCAGCTTCTTTGCGTCTGTGGCTTGCCGCTTCAGCGCACCCAGACCTTCGCGCCGCGCGGCTTGGGCGGTTCGGCGCCAGCGCCTGAGGGCGCTTCGGTTCAGGAGTGTCGTAATCACGTGTTGCCCGTCTTGTCCGTCCGAGGCCGGTCTACCTGCTTTGCCTTACCCGATCATTGCCGGCCTCGCCCAGAAGCGACCGCAAGAACCCTTGGCGATCAGTTTCCGGCGTTTCGGGCGACGTTTCAATGGGAACTGCGGCGGGAGGCCCGGTTTCTGCGTTCACCTCAAGAAGGGTCTGGGCCATGTCCCGCGCGACGCGTTCCCCTTCTTGCCCGGGCAAGGGGCCGCTGCTTTGCCCGAAAACCGAGATCACGATGGCCCGCCCCGCGATGTCGAGTGCCGCTTTCCAGTGCCGGGCACTCACGCCTTCGGGGCCACCGACGCTTTGATCAATCAAATTGACGTAGAGCGCCGCTGAGGAGGCCGTTGCGGACAAAAGCTGGACGTCGCTGGCCTGACCTGACCGGGCCAGGAGGCCGGGGTTGGCACGGATAGCGTCGCGGAGGGCGACCGGGTCGCCGTGAGCGCCCCGGGTGACTGTGACGAGGATGATACCGGGGACCTGTGCACCCACATCCGCGCGCCCGCCGAGGTTGGAGCAATTGGCAAGGACGACCGTTGCATTCGACCCATCCTGCCGGGTGCGGCGTGTGTCGACACATTTCCCAAATGGTGCCCGTACCCGAAGGCCATCGGCGAGGGTGACCTCCTGGGTGACGACACGACCGCTGGGTCGGCTGACGTCGAGGGACGCGAAGGAGAACGCAGGAACGCCTTCGCAGCCCGTCAGGATCAGCGCGATAAGGCCGACCCAGCCGGCGCGCCTATAGGTCCGCGTATGTGTGCTTTTCTTCTGCTCCGCCCGGATGCGTGACGGCGCCGCGATAGGTTTCGCCAACCAATTGCGCATACTTCCACAATGCCCCCGAGGCATAGATCGTAGGACGAGCGCCCTGCCATGCCTCTTTTCTCGCGGCGAACTCTTCTTCGGAGACGTCCACCGAGATTTCCCCTTTTATGGCGTCGAGGGTTATAACATCCCCGTCCTTGAGCAAGCCGATTGGGCCGCAATGGGCGGCTTCGGGGCCCACATGGCCCACACAAAATCCACGTGTTGCACCAGAGAAACGCCCGTCCGTGATCAGGGCGACTTTCTTGCCCATGCCCTGACCGCTGAGCGCGGCCGTGGTGGCGAGCATTTCGCGCATCCCGGGGCCGCCTGACGGGCCTTCGTTGCGGATGACGATGACGTCGCCTTCCTTGTATTCGCGCTTCTTCACCGCCTCAAAGGCGTCTTCCTCGCATTCGTAGATCCGCGCAGGGCCGACAAAGCGCTGGTGCTGCGTGGCCATGCCCGCGACCTTCACGATTGCCCCTTCAGGCGCGAGATTGCCTTTGAGGCCCACGACGCCGCCAGTTTTCGTGATCGGCGCGTCGATGGGATAGATCACGCGGCCGTCGGCCTCCCGCTCCACGATGTCGAGCTCTTCGCCCATGGTGCGGCCCGTGGCGGTTATGCATTCCTCGTGGATGAGCCCCTGTTTGCGGAGCTCCTTCATGACCACGGGTACGCCGCCCACTTCGTACATGTCTTTCGCCACGTATTGTCCGCCGGGCTTGAGGTCCACGAAGTAGGGTGTGTCGCGGAAGATGTCGCAGACGTCCTCGAGGAGGAATTCGATCCCGGCCTCGTGGGCGATGGCGGGGAGGTGGAGGCCCGCATTGGTGGAGCCACCGGTGCAGGCCACCACGCGGGCCGCGTTCTCAAGGGACTTGCGCGTCACAACGTCCCTTGCGCGGATGCCTTGCGCCAGAAGGTTCATGACTGCTTCACCGGACGCTGATCCGTACTGATCACGGCTCTCGTAGGCCGCAGGCGCACCGGCAGAGTTCGGCAGCGCGAGGCCGATGGCCTCTGACACGCAGGCCATGGTGTTCGCGGTGAACTGGCCGCCGCAGGCACCCATGGTCGGGCAGGCCACGCGTTCGATGATCTCGAGCTCTGCGTCGGTCATGTTGCCCGCCTGGTGCTGACCCACGGCCTCGAACACCTCCTGGACGGTGACGTCCTTTCCGTTGAGCCGTCCAGGAAGGATGGAGCCGCCATAGATGAAGACCGACGGCACGTTGAGGCGCACCATGGCCATCATCATCCCCGGCAGCGACTTGTCACAGCCTGCAAGGCCCACGATGGCGTCATAGCAGTGACCGCGCATGGTGAGCTCCACGGTGTCCGCGATGGCCTCCCGCGAGGCGAGAGAAGACCGCATGCCTTCATGCCCCATGGCGATGCCGTCCGTGACAGTGATCGTCGTGAATTCCCGCGGAGTGCCCGCCGCCGCCTTCACGCCGAGCTTCACAGCCTGAGCCTGCCGATTGAGCGCGATGTTGCAGGGCGCGGCCTCATTCCAGCAGGTCGCAACGCCGATCAGGGGCTGCGCGATCTCCTCATCGCTCAGACCCATGGCGTAAAGATACGACCGATGCGGAGCCCGCGCCGGGCCCACCGTCACATGACGAGACGGAAGATTGGTCTTGTCGAAGGTTTTCTTGAGCATTTCGATCTTTCCCTGCACCTGGCGCATAGCTTGGAACGTAGTTCGCCGGGGATACTCAGCCATCGACCCTGACGCAAGCGGCGGGTTGCGCTGGGCCATGGCCCGGCCTACGGCTTTTCCAGATGGATTATTCCAGATTTCACCACCTTACCGATCCCGCTCGCGAAAAGGCAGAGTTATGGCGAACAGTGCTCGGTCTCGTCTGCGCCACTGCGCTTTACACGGGCGGTAGCCTTCTCTTCTTCGGCGTGGTGATGTCGGTGCTCGGCCCCGATGCTCTCGATGAGACCGTCGCAGGGACAACGCCGCGCGGCACGCTTCTGCTGCTTGCGCATTTCGCGCTCATGGCCGGGGCGATGATTGTTACGGTGATCTTTCTTCATGGCCGCGCGGCGCTCACGCTGCTTGGGGATCGCCGCAGGCTGTGGCTCGATTTCCTGTCGATGTCTCAGCTCGCCCTGATCATCGCGGTCGCCATGGGTGCGATCGTGGCGGTCTTTTACGATGTCGGATCGAACACGGCTTTTGGGACATGGCTTTTGCTGCTGCCACTGGCGCTGCCGCTCGTCCTGCTCCAGACCGGGGCAGAGGAGCTCGTCTTTCGGGGATACCTCCAGCAGCAGCTCGGAGCGCGGGTGGCACTGCGCGCGGTTTGGCTGATGGTTCCCGCTGTCCTTTTTGCCCTCGTCCACGTCGACGCAGAGACGATGGGCGCCAACCTCTGGCTCTACATATCCGTCATCTTCGTGTTTGCCCTCGTCACCGGAGACATCACAGCGCGCACTGGCAGCCTCGGCGCCGCTTGGGGTCTGCACTTCGTCAACAACGTGAACGCCCTTCTGGTGTTCTCCTTCGTGGGCTCGCTGAGCGGGCTCGGCCTCACCAGCGTGGGTCTCGAAGTGTCAGATCCCGGTGTGCGGCCGCTTCTCCTTGCGGATGCGGCAGGTCTTTTGGTGATCTACGTTCTTTGGCGGCGCAGGCATGGCTAGGTCAGGCGACCGCTATGGCCCGAACCGGCGGCTGACAGCGTATCTGCGCAACCCGGGCGCTCCGGCGACGGTGATCTTCGGCGCGCTCGCAGCCTACATCGGCTGGTCGCTTCTGCGGCAGGCGTTCATCTCTGCGCTTCCGCCGGACACCGGGTGGGGGGAGACGCGCATTGGCTTCCTCCTCAATGCCGGGTTCTTCGCGGTCCTGATCAGTTTCACCGCGCTCACGGCGCAGCGGCTCCATGGGATTGACCCGCGCCGCTTCCTCGGAGATCGCCGCATCTTTTGGAGCGACATGAGAGCCGTCTCAACATGGATCGGCTCTTTCTATCTCGCCCTCTTTGCGGTCTATGCCTTCGTCTTTGACAGTTTCGCTGCCGCGGAGATGCGGAGCCTTCCGGCATGGCTTGCCTTCTTGCCCTTCGCTTGCGGTGCCATCGCCGTGCAGACCCTGGCGGAAGAGGTCTTTTACCGCGGCTATCTTCACCATTTCGCCAGCCGCTTTTTCCGAAGCCCATGGGGGTGGCTCATCGTGCCATCGCTGGCCTTCGGCGTTGCGCATGTCTTTAACGACACGACCTCCTTCGGAACGGTTTTCACCTATATCGCTTACGTTACCTGCTTTGGCGTGGCGGCGGCTGATCTGACGGCTCGCACAGGCAGCCTTGGCGCGGCGTGGGGGCTCCATTTCGCCAACAATGTCTTTGTCATCTGCGTGTCAGCGGAAGAGGGCGGCTTCATGTCTGGGGCGGCGCTCTACATCTTTCAGCCGCTGCTACAGGATTACGTGCCCGACGGAGCCGCTCTCACCTTGTCCCTCGTTTACAACTTGATGTTTCTTCTCGTGATGTGGCTTCTCGCGCGAAACGCGCTGCGGGTCTGATTGCGTTTCGGTGTTCCCGGGCCTATCTGGACCCAATACATCAGGTGAGACCCCATGAACTGGATCTCGAACTACGTTCGCCCGACGATTAACTCCCTGTTCTCCCGCCGCGAAGTGCCGGAGAACCTGTGGACGAGGTGCCCGGAATGCGGGCAGATGATCTTTCACCGGGAGCTGGCCGATAACCTTTATGTCTGCCCGCATTGCGGACACCACATGGCCATTAGCCCGCGTGCCCGTTTCGGCGCGTTTTTCGATGGCGGGATCTTCACCGAAATCGACGTGCCCGAACCGATCACCGATCCTTTGGGGTTCCGCGATCAGAAGAAATACCCTGACCGACTGAAGGCCGCCCAGAAGGCGACTGGAGAGAAAGAAGCGATGCTCGTCGCTGAGGGAGAGATCGGCCGCACGCCCATTGTAGCCGCTGCGCAGGACTTCAGCTTCATGGGCGGGTCGATGGGCATGTATGTGGGTAACGCTATCATCGCCGCCGCCGAACGCGCGGTGCAGAAGCGGCGTCCGCTGATCCTCTTTTCCGCTGCTGGAGGGGCGCGGATGCAGGAGGGTATTCTATCTCTGATGCAGATGCCGCGTACGACTGTGGCGGTGCAGATGCTCAAGGATGTGGGCCTTCCGTACATCGTTGTCCTGACCCACCCCACGACGGGAGGGGTTACGGCGAGCTATGCGATGCTTGGCGACATTCATATCGCGGAGCCAAATGCGCTCATCTGCTTTGCCGGTCCTCGCGTGATTGAACAGACGATCCGCGAAACACTGCCCGAGGGCTTCCAGCGTGCGGAGTACCTTCTGGATCACGGCATGCTCGATCGAGTAACCCCGCGCGGCAAACTGCGTGAGGAACTGATCGTGATGACCCGAATGCTTCTCGGTGAAACACCCGCGATTATGGGCGATCTGCCTGCCCCGGCAACGCCGCCCAGCCTTGCGGAGGGGACGGGGCCGGTTGAAGCCAAGGTTACGGAATGACTGAGGGCT
>JBCCPQ010000167.1:0-6509 GCA_039024825.1 Pseudomonadota bacterium | reverse complement strand
CTCTTCCCAGACCTTCATGGCGTTGCGCTGCACCAGACGATAGGCGTCTTCGCGGCTCACGCCCGCCTGTGTCAGGGCCAGAAGGACGCGCTGGGAGTGCACGAGGCCGCGGAACTTGTTCATGTTGGCGATCATGTTGTCCGGATAGACCACGAGCTTGTCGATGACGGATGTGAGCCGGGCCAGGGCGAAGTCGAGCGTCACCGTCGCGTCCGGCCCGATGTTCCTTTCCACCGAGGAATGCGAGATGTCGCGCTCGTGCCAGAGGGTGACGTTCTCCATGGCGGGCACGACGGCCATGCGCACCAGTCGGGCGAGGCCGGTGAGGTTCTCGGTCAGCACGGGATTGCGTTTGTGGGGCATGGCTGAAGAGCCCTTTTGCCCCTTGGAAAAGAACTCCTCGGCCTCAAGGACCTCGGTCCGCTGCATGTGCCGGATCTCTGTGGCGATGTTTTCCACGCTCGAGGCGATGACGCCGAGGGTTGCAAAGAACATCGCGTGGCGATCGCGGGGGATGACCTGGGTCGAGATCGGCTCCGGTACGAGCCCCATTTTCTCGCAGACGTGATCCTCCACGGCCGGGTCAATATTGGCGAACGTGCCAACCGCGCCGCTGATGGCCCCGGTGGCAATCTCGGCGCGTGCGTCACGCAGGCGCGACAGGTTACGGTCCATCTCCGCGTAGAAGCGGGCAAAGGTCAGGCCCATGGTCACGGGCTCGGCGTGGATCCCGTGGGAGCGACCGATGCGGACGGTCATCTTGTGCTCTTCCGCGCGTCGGCGGAGGGCAGCGAGGAGGCCGTGCAGATCGTCGATCAGAATGTCGGCTGCGCGGGTGAGCTGAACATTGAACGTGGTATCGAGCACATCCGAAGAGGTCATGCCCTGATGGACAAAGCGCGCCTCGTCGTTGCCGATGATCTCTGCGAGATGTGTCAGGAACGCGATCACGTCATGCTTGGTCACGGCCTCGATCTCGTCGATGCGGGCAACGTCGAATTCCACGTCCTTGGCTTTCCAGACGGCCTCTGCATTCGCTTTGGGGATCACGCCCAGCTCCGCCTGAGCGTCGCAAGCGTGGGCTTCGATCTCGTACCAGATGCGAAACTTTGTCTCGGGACTCCAGATGGCGACCATCTCCGGGCGGGAGTAACGTGGGATCATGACAGGGCCTTCATTGGATTACGCGCGCGGGCGGTGTAGGGGAGGCCGATACCAGACACAAGGAACGCTGATGCGCCTTTTGACGCTTCTCGCCTGCCTGCCCGTGGCGGCCATGGCGCAGGACTTCACGCCGCTTGCCGGGCCGGACATCGAGGCGGCGCTGAACGACGTGACGCTCGACTATGCGGGCGGGGAGGAGCAGACGTTCTATGCCTCTGGCCGCACCCTTTATGACAACGGACGTCCGTCCTGGGGCTACTGGACCGTGCGAGGGGATGCGTATTGCTCCGAATGGCCGCCGGCGGGGGGCTGGGACTGCTACACGATGGACCGCGCGGGCGACGTGCTGCGCTTTATTTCGGAGACCGGCCATGTGACCGCGGGACGTATCCGTGACTGAGATTGATCACCATGACTTCCGGCGTGTCTGGCTTCTGAAGCGCGAAATCGTCCACGAGAACGAGGCTCCCGGCATGTTCGAGGGGCTCGCCCGCATCACGCGGCGCTGGACCTACCTTGAATGGGGCAATCTCGAAGTGCGCGGCCGCGACTACACTGCTGGACGTCGCTACTGGTGGAAGCCCATGGATGGCGGCTTTGACATCCGTTTCGAAGATGGCAAACCCTTCCACGAACTCCACTTTGACGCGCCCAGCGCCCGGCATTTTTGCGACCCCGATACCTATGACGTCCGCTATGATTTCAGCGATTGGCCGAAGTGGCGGAGCACATGGGACGTCAGCGGACCCCGGAAGTCCTATCGCATGAGCAGTCTTTATGCCCCCTTCAGCGCGATGCAGTCCCTGAGGATGTGATGAGGGCCATGAAGGCTTGCGAAGACCTTGCAACTCCTTCTATCTGCCTGCGAACGAGATAAAGACCAATGGAGGGCTCGCATGGCCACCACTTACGATAAGGTTCTGACGGAGGCCGTGGGCCCAAATGACGGTGCCACCAAGCTGATCAAGCAGGCGGTGCTTGTCGTTCTCGGCATCGCGGCCCTCGCGATTCTTGCCAAGATCAAGGTGCCCATGTGGCCCGTGCCGATCACGATGGGCACCTTTGCCGTGCTCACGATCGCGGCGGCCTACGGTCCGCGCCTCGGTTTGGTGACGATCCTTGGCTACATGATCATCGGGGCGCTGGGCTTTGACGTGTTTGCGTCGTCCTCCGCCGAGAATGCGGGGCTTGCCTACATGATGGGCGGCACCGGCGGCTATCTCGTGGGCTATGTCCTTGCGACGTTGGCGTTGGGCTGGGCGGCCCGTCAGGGCTGGGATCGTTCTGTCTTTACGATGGCGATGGCGATGCTCCTCGGGAACGTGCTGATCTACGCGCCGGGGCTTCTTTGGCTCGGGCAGCTTTACGGCTGGGACCAGCCCATCCTTGAGTGGGGTCTGACGCCGTTCCTTCTTGGTGATGCGATCAAGCTCGTGCTGGCGGCGTTGCTTGTGCCGGGTCTCTGGAAGCTCATCGGTGATGCGCGATCCTAAAGGATTGGTGGGTTGAAGACCCCACCCTACGGATCGGGAAAGGGCGTCCAAGCGGGCGCCCTTTTCTCATTTGAATGCGACCCGGGCGGCCAGTGCGCGGTGGTCGCTGCCGATCCGCCCAAGGCGCGTGACCTCGCCCGACGCGGCGAGCACGTGATCCAAGGGAAGCGGCATGCCGTAAAGCTGGAAGGTCCGCCGCCGGGGGCCAAGGTACTCCGCGCCCGCCGCCTCGGTGATGGAGCGGACGGCGTAGCTCCACGGAAGCTGGTTGAAATCGCCGGCCACGATGACGGGCCCGTCGAGTTCCGCGATCTGGCGCGCGATCCCTTCGCTTTGGACGCGCTGCGGATAGGGCCACGGCCACAGGAGGTGGATAGACGCCACCCAACCCGGCCCGTCCGGTCCCACGACCTCCATCGCTGCGAGGCCGCGCCTGTAGGAGCAGATTGGCAGGCTGTCGGTGCGGGGCAGCCGTGAGAGCACCGCCATGCTGTAAAGCTGCCCGAAGCTGCAGACATGCTGGTGCGGGTAGTCGCCTTGCAGGCGCGGGAGCAGCCCCGCATTGAGCATGGAGATCTCCTGCAGCGTGATGATGTCGGGATCGACGTCCTTGATCGCGGTGACAAGTTCTTCGAGCGACGTGTTTGTTGCCCGCACGTTGTGCTGGAAGAGAGTGATATTGCTGTCGCGATCCGTTCCGGCCTGCCAGAAGAGGTGGTTCCATAAGAGGCCGACGACAGCCACCACTGCGAGCGGTGCCGTGGCGCGGCGGCGCGTGTAGAGCCAGCTGGCGATCATGGCGATGGACAGCGGCACTCGGAACGTGGCGAGCGCATCGAACGCCGGGTGCCATTCCCCAGCGAAGGAGGCGACGAAAGCGGCCGCGAGGATCAGGTAGGCAAGTCTCATGCCACACCCCTATGCTGGCCGGGTGCAGAGTGCGAGCAGTCGCCGCGCTTGGCTTGCGCAGCGGGGCTCTCAGGCCACGCGCGCTGGCTCGCCCTCCATGAGCTTCGTTTTGACGATGGAGCTTGCTTCGAGGGAGCGATGGACCGGGCATTTGTCCGCGATTTCGAGGAGCCGCTTCCGTTGTGCCGCGTCAAGCGCGCCATCGAGGTAGATGTGGCGCATGAAGTGGTCGATTTTGCCGGGCGAGGCGGGTTCGACGTCCTGACCGTGGACCTTGTCGTGCGTGACATCGACATAGACGTGATCCAGAGGCCAACCCTTGCGGCGCGCGTACATGCGGATGGTCATGGACGTGCAGGCTCCGAGCCCGGCGCTCAGAAAGCCGTAGGGGCTCATGCCCCGGTTCGTTCCGCCGTAGGCGATGGGTTCATCGGCGAGGGTGTGATGCGTGGGGCCGTGCGTGACGTCCTGCAGGAAGCCAGCGGGATCGGCCTCGGCCACGCGCACGACGCCCTCGGGCGCGCCGATGGGGGCGGCGAGTTTGGGAAGGTCCATGTACCGCGATGACCACGCCGCGATGACTTCGGCCGTGTATTCGGCGTCATCGGCGTTGGTGACCAGATGGTCGGCGGTATCGAGGGTCACGAAGCTCTTCGGGTGCCGGGCTGCCTTGAAGATCGCTTCGGCGTTCTCGATGCCCACGATGGCGTCCGTGGGGGCGTGGAGGATGAGGTGCGCGGCCTTGGTTCGCCGGATTGCGTCTTCAAGGCCGCCGCTGAGGACATCCTCGAGGAACGCGCGGCCAATCGTGATGGGGCGACCGCCGAGGTCTACCTGGGCCTGCCCTTCGGCTTCGATCGTCGCGAGGGAGCTTTGGAAATTGTGGGTCACATGGCCCGGATCAAAGGGTGCGCCAATGGTTGCGACGGCCCTCACGCCGTCCATGTCCGGGGCCGCGCGCAGCACCGCCGCCCCGCCAAGCGAATGTCCGATGAGGAGGGTGGGCGTCATGCCGCGCGCGATGAGAGCGCCCCGCGCGGCGTGGAGATCCTCAACATTGGAGGTGAACGTGGTGTTGCCGAACTCGCCTGCCGAATGACCGAGCCCGGTGAAGTCGAAGCGCAGGATGGCAATGCCGCCCGCAGCGAGGCGCGAGGCAATCCGGCGCGCGGCGGGGATATCCTTGCCGCAGGTGAAGCAGTGCGCAAAGAGCGCGGTTCCGAGGAGCGGGCCGTCCGGCAGGTCGAGCCGTGCGGCAAGCTCGGCGCCGTTATGGCCTTGAAATGTGAAGCGTTCGGTCGGCATGGCAGCGATCTCCTTGCTCCCAAGGATGGGGAGGTGGGAGGCCAAATACCAGCTTCGTTTCCAGTGCCTCTCAGGGAGGTGAGAGATGTGACGGCCGCGTCAGCAGGGAAAAAGCTTGTCGATGTGTGCCATCAGCAGACGGGTCCCGGCCTCACTGATCCGAATGCGGTGGAGGGGGCCCCGGAGGTTGGGGCGCGGACTTTCTATCGAGACGTCGCCGTCACAGATGCCCAGCGTGTAGGTGCAGCCCGACACATGCGCCAGAGAGATGAAATCCGTCCAGCGGAGCATGCCCGATTGCAGCGTTCCCAGTTCGATGATCTGGGCGTCCGGGTTGGCATAGATGAGGTTCGTAAATCCTGCCCCGTGATACGAGATCGCGCATTCGGCCTGATGCATCGCCGCGATTTGTTCCAGCGGGGTGAGGTCTTCAAAGCAGATCACGCCGAACCCGCGGGCCTTGAGCCCGTCGATGATGGCCGCCTCTGCCGGGATGGAGCGGTCGCGCTTGCCCTCTGACTTTCGTCCGAACCAGAAGCGTTTTGGCAGGTGGGAGACATCCACGTGCCGCGCTGCCTGCAAGGCCTGCTCGCGCAGCAGCCGCAGGGAGCGCGGGTAGCCGTTCTGGCGCAGCGTCCGTTTCACCGGCCCTGTGGGAAGGCTCATGTCCCAGTGATCCGAAATGGGCGCGGCCTCGCGCAGGCCGCGTGTCTCCTCCTCCGGGGCCTGGAAGAGGTAGAAGTTCGGAACGAACGGCGTGAGCGCACGCGCGTAGTGCTGACGTGTGCCGGGGAAGAGGATGCGCGAGCTAAACTGCGGAAAGAGCGCCTCAATAAAGTTCACAATGAAGTCTTTCGGCGCGCGGTCCGGGCAGTGAATGAAGATGTTGCCGTCGAACTCCGGTAGCTCGGCGAGGAGCGCGAGGTGGCAGAACGTTTCTGCCATGAAGTGATAATAGTTGAACAGGTTCCGCGCATCGAGGACGTAGGGCAGCCCGCTCACCGGGCCGTCCCAGACGGGCAGGGGGCGTTTCATGTGCTGGCTGTCGCGGAAGTGCCGTTCGAAGGCAGATCGGGGCTGAACATCGTCATTGAGCTTGCGCTGCTCTCGCCAGTACCGCGTCCAGAGCCTTTCCCCGCCTGCGCCGTTCAAAAACCAGCGGTCGCCTACGGCGGAGAAGGTCCGATGAAAGGAGATGTCCTCCACCACGGCGAGTTGTGACGTAAGCTCCACCGTGCTGCTGAAGCTGCGCAGCTTGCGGGCTTGCCTGCGCTCGCGCCGCCATGCCGTCAGAGTGTGGGGATTTTCGGTGAGCTCTACAGAGCGGATCGTGCCACCTTTGACGGGTCGCCAAAGTGGTTCTTCGGCCCGCAGGAGGGAGAGCCCCGCGTGCAATCCGGGCGCGAAAATGCCGTCTGTCGGCGCGACCTCAAGGGTCAACGCGTGCGTCTTGTTCATGAACCTGCCCGTGCTCTTTTTAACCAAGGTACACGGCCCCCGGAATCCTGTCTACGTTTTAGCCCATGAGCCCCGGATCGAAGGGGTATTTGGTGAGGTTCTCGAAACCGTCTTCGGTCACGAGGACCTGATCTTCGAGCTTGATGCAGAAGTCGCCGCCATCTTCGCCGATGAGGGCTT
>JBCCPQ010000166.1:0-6539 GCA_039024825.1 Pseudomonadota bacterium | reverse complement strand
GGCTGAAATAGGCCGCGGCGTCGCGGGTGGATAGCTTCACGCCACGGCTCCCGCGAGGCGCGTGACGATCTGGTCGGCGAGGATTTCCATCAGGCGCTCCTGCGCGTCGTCCCGCGCGGCCCGCGTCGCCATGGGCGTGCCGGAGGCGGAATAGCTTGAGAATGCCCGCACGCTGCCGTCTGTGACCGGTGCACCGGCCAGTGTTTCCAGCGCGAAACGCGCTTCGGCGGTGAGGGTGAAGCGGTCGATTTCCTGCGTCGGCGTGATGACGCTGCCTTCTTCGGTGAGGTCGACACCGACGCGAAGCTGGTAGCGCGGAGCCTCCACCGCGCCGAGGCGGAATTCGAGCGCGCGCACGAGGGCAAAGGCGTTGGAGCTATCGGGCGTCCCCACCTGCACGGTCCCGCGCAAGGCGGATGCAGGACCGTAGACAGGCGTAAACCCGCAGGCTGGCAGGGCCGCCAGCGACAGGATCAGGCTGCGGCGGCTAAACGACGACATTCACGATGCGTCCCGGGACGACGATGAGCTTCTTGGGCTGCCCGCCGTCCAAAGCTCGCATGACTGCGTCATTGCCCAGAACGAGCTTTTCGACTTCGTCCTTGGGCATGGCTTTCGGCACCGTGATCTCATCCCGGCGCTTCCCGTTGATCTGGATCGGCAGCGTGACGGAGTCCTCGACCAGCATCGCTTCGTCGGCCACGGGCCAGGGAGCAGCGGCGCAGAGCCCTTCGCCGCCCTGGTGGTGCCAAACGTCCTCTGCCAGGTGCGGTGTCATCGGAGCCATGAGCTGGGCCAGCGTCATGACGGCTTCACGCTGCGCTTTGTGGCTGGCCTTGGATTTCGACAGCACGCCGGTGAAGGCATAGAGCTTTGCGATGGCGGCATTGAAGCCGAAACTTTCGACACCCACGGTCACGTCACGGATGGTCTTGTGCATCTCGCGAAGAAGGTCTTCGTCGCCTTGGCCCTTTGCGGCCGGGTCCATGGCCGCGATGCGGTCGCAGAGGTTCCAGACGCGGGCGAGGTGCTTGTTGGCGGCCTCCGCGCCGGAGGCGGTCCATTCCACGTCGCGCTCTGGCGGTGAGTCGGACAAGACGAACCAGCGCGCCGTGTCCGCCCCGTATTGCGAGATGATCGCGAGCGGATCGACGACGTTGTTTTTCGATTTCGACATCTTGGCGGAGGGGACGACCTCCACTTCCGTGCCGTTGACGAAGGCCTTGCCGTCCTTCAGCTCCACCTCCTCTGGGTAGTGGTAGACCGGACGCCCGTCCTTTGTGGATTTGTAGATCGCGTGGGTCACCATGCCCTGGGTGAAGAGCGCGTCAAAGGGTTCTGCCGCGCTCTCTGGCAGGTGACCCGTCTTGATCATCGCGCGGGCGAAAAAGCGGGAATAGAGCAGGTGCAGGATCGCGTGCTCAATGCCGCCGATGTACTGGTCGACATTCATCCAGTAGGCGACGTCGTCGGCTTGGGTCGGCGTTTCCGCCCGCGGTGCGGTGAAGCGTGTGTAGTACCAGCTCGAGTCCACGAATGTGTCCATCGTGTCGGTTTCGCGCTTGGCCATCTTCCCGCAGGCGGGGCAGGGGACATCGCGCCAGGTTGGGTGGCGGTCGAGCGGGTTGCCGGGGATCGAGAAATCAATCGGTTCGTTGCCGTTGTCATAGGGCAGCTCGATTGGCAGGTTTTCTTTCTTCTCGGGTACTACGCCACAGTCGGCGCAGTGGACGACCGGGATCGGACAGCCCCAGTAGCGTTGCCGCGACAGGCCCCAGTCACGGAGCCGGAATTGCACCTGGCCCTTGCCCAGGCCCTTGTCCTCGAACCAGTCGATGGTGGCGTCGATGGCCTCCGCGCTCGTGACCTCGCCCACGCCCGCGAAATGGTCGATGAAGCTGACGACCTCGGACTTGGCGGGCACGAGGGCTTCGGTGCCGACCTCTGCTACCTGGCCTGGCATGTAGAACGCGTTCTGCACGTGCAGATCGTATTTGCGGGCGAAATCAAGGTCTCGCTGGTCATGGGCGGGGCAGCCGAAGACGGCGCCGGTGCCGTAGTCCATCAGGACGAAGTTCCCGATCCAGACGGGCAGCTCGCGATCGGCGTAGACAGGGTGTTTGACGCGGATGCCGGTGTCGATGCCCTTCTTCTCGGCCTTCTCCATGGCCGCTTCGGTCGTGTCCATCTTGCGGCACTCGTCGATGAAGGCCGCGAGGTCTGGACGATTAGCCTCGAGCTCTTTGGCCACCGGGTGATCCGGGGCTACGGCGATGAACGACGCCCCGCGCATGGTGTCGGGCCGGGTGGAGTAACACAGGATCGGCGCGCCGCCGTCCGTGCGCTCAAAGCGGATCTCGATGCCGCGTGAGCGACCGATCCAGTTCTCCTGCATGAGGCGAACTTTGGCAGGCCAGTCGTCGAGATCCCCGAGGGCATCGAGCAGCTCTTCCGCCATGTCGGTGATCTTGAAGAACCACTGGGTCAGCTCGCGCTTCTCTACCTCCGCCCCGGAGCGCCAGCCCTTGCCGTCGATGACCTGCTCGTTGGCGAGGACGGTCATGTCCACCGGGTCCCAGTTCACGACCGCCGGTTTGCGGTCGATCAGGCCAGCCTCCAGCATGTCGAGGAAAAGTGCCTGCTGCTGGCCGTAGTATTCCGGGTCGCAGGTTGCGAACATCCGCGACCAGTCGAGGGACAGGCCGAGCGGCTTAAATTGTTCCACCATCGCGTCGATATTGGCGTAGGTCCAATCCTTCGGATGGCCGCCTGAGGCCATCGCGGCGTTCTCTGCGGGCATTCCGAAGGCGTCAAAGCCCATGGGGTGCAGCACCGCATGGCCAGTGGCGATCTTGTAGCGGGCAATGACGTCGCCCATGGCGTAGTTGCGGACGTGCCCGATGTGGAGCCGGCCGGACGGGTAGGGGAACATCTCCAGCACGTAGTACTTGGGTTTGGACGGGTCGCGCTTGGCCGTGAACAGCCCGGCCTCTGCCCAGGCCTTCTGCCAACGCGCCTCAATCGTCGCGGGATCGTAACGGGACATCGATCTGCCTCGTGTTCAGGAATGTGTCGAAGTTGGGTGTAGTCGGGGGCTTAAGGCCCGTCCAGCGACTAAGCCGGGTCAGCGCTGGGTGCGCACATTCCCGGTCCGAAGCTGGCGGGCCCGCGTAAGGATCGCGTCCTCGACAGCCTGGATCGTGGCCGGGCTCGCCGGACCGGATCGGGTGACAAGCGATAGCTTGAGCGACCGCGCGTCCAGGGCCGGGTCACTGACAAGGATGGTTGCGCGATAGTCGCGTCCGCCGCCAGGCGGGGTTCCGAAGCCGGTGACGATGACCCCAGTAAAGGGATCCACGGACTGGATCGGCAGGAAGGACAACACGTCGAGGGAGGCGTTCCAGATGTAGCGGTTCACCGCGACGACATCGCCGCCGGAGACACGGGCCGCCTGCTGCGTCGGGGGGCCGTCATTGCGACCGCCGAACGGGTTGAGACTGCTGCACGCTGTGAGAACGACGAGGCTCATCACGCTCACTATTCGAAATGCCGAGATGCTCATTACGTCCTCACCCGTCTTTAGCCATGAGGCATACAAGGCAAATCCCGCCCTGCCAAGGCATTAGCCCGCCTTGAGATCAGGACAAAAAGAAAGAGCGGCCCCGAAGGACCGCTCTGACTTGTTGCTTTCAGGTTCGCTTAGAATGCGAAGCTGAGTGCGATCGTTGCGCCTTCCTTGACGTCCTCGGATGCACCGAGTTCGTCGAGCGTCAGGTCGTCGCCCGGGCCCATGTCAACGTCAGCGTAGGACACGCGGAGGTTTGCACCGCCGCCGAGGTCGTAGTCGCCGCCGACGTAGAAGACTTCAGAGCCGTCGAGGCCTGCGCCGTTCTCCATCTCGTCGCGGTAGCCTGCGAAGAGGGAGAGACCGTTCCCCAAGTCGTAGGTCGCGTTGATCTGCAGGTCTTCGTCGTTACCGTCGTGGTACAGGAAGCCCAGCGTGAGCGGGCCGGATGCGTAGTCAACTGCGATACCGTAGTTGTCATCAACCGGATCCTGAGCGACGTAGAAGACCGTGACGGTCACGTCGCCAAAGGTGAACGCGCCCTGGAGACCGATGGACTCAACGCCACCGTCCGTGTCTGCGTAGGCGAAGCCGAACTCACCGCCGGCAAGCGAGGCGGACACACCGAGTGCGATGATTTCAGGGATCGGGCCAAAGCCTTCCTGATAACCAAAAGACACAGATGCGGAACCGATGGTCGAGTTTGCACCAAGCTGAAGGTTCTCGAAGTCGTCGGTGCCCGGCGCGCCGTTGGTGCCGAACACGTAGTAGGAGATACCAACTTCGGTGTCGCCGAAGGACACGCGACCGATCAGGACGCCGTCTTCGTCGAGGCCAAGTGCACCCGCGTCACCTTCATCGGCGAATCCGTCGCCGTCGAGGTTGGTGACCGGCGAGGACCACAGAGCGTCAGCCGCTGGCGCGGTGTCACCGAATGCGATGGACGCAGTGTCGGAGGACAGCGTGATGACGAGGTCGTCGATATCGATGTCGTTGCCGTCGAACGTGGACGTGCCGTCGTCGTTGGAGCCGAACTCGATGTCGCCGCTCACGCTTGCGGTCATTCCGTTGTCGAGCGTCGCGCTGTAGGTGAGCGTGCCGCCAACCGACCAGAAGAAGCCGTCGTCGAACTCGTCGTTGTAGCCGAATTCAGCGTCGCCGCCAAAAGACACGCCATCCGTGGCGTGCGCATCGGCATGTGCTGCGCCTGCGAAGGCAACGATTGCCGTCGAAGCGAGAAGGATGCGTTTCATGATTTTCCCTCGTGTGTTTGCATTCTCAGGAATGCTGAATCCCCAAGAACGGGTCTTAGCATGCAAGCCTAATGGCGCTGCCGGGCTGCCATGGTCAAGCGGGCGCGGCGGCGGAAATCTGGAGCGCCTTCAAAATGATGCAAAGCGGTCACAGATTCTCCGGGGCGAAAATGCGGTGACAATGAGGCAGTATCGCCTTATTTCGCAGGCGGAGACAGAAAATTCGGCAAAAGGGGCCTAATTTCATGGCATTAGCTGAGATCAAGTCGCGCATTGCTGCCGCTGAAGCAGCCGCAGGACGGGCCCCGGGCGCGGCGCGCTGCATTGCTGTTTCGAAGGTGCAGCCAGCGGAGCGAGTCGAGGCAGTGTTGCAGGAAGGGCACCGTATCTTCGGCGAGAATCGGGTGCAGGAGGCGCAGGGCAAATGGCCAGCCTGGAAAGCCGCCTTCCCGGATGTGGAGCTTCACCTTCTCGGGCCTCTCCAAAGGAACAAGGCGCGGGCTGCCATGGAGCTCTTTGATGTGCTGCACACGCTCGACCGACCCAAGCTCGCGAAAGCGCTCGCCCGGTTGGCGCAGGAAACGGGGGCCTGTCCGCCGCTATTCGTACAGGTCAACACCGGTGAGGAGCCGCAGAAGGCAGGCGTTTTGCCCACCGAAACAGACGCTTTTGTGGCTGAGGTGCGCGCGATGGACCTGCCGGTCATCGGCCTCATGTGTATCCCGCCGCAGGAGGAGGAGCCGGCGCTGCACTTCTCGCTCCTCGCCAAGATTGCAGCGCGCAACGGGCTGGATCGGCTGTCCATGGGAATGAGCGCGGATTTCGAGACCGCCATCCGCCTCGGGGCGACCGATGTGCGCGTTGGGTCGGCGATCTTCGGCGCGCGCGTCGCGCCCTAGGTCATACGATCAAGCGTGTCTCATGCCGGATGCGCGGCGCCAGCCAGCGCAGGTTCTCGCGGCTCAGGGCGATGCAGCCCTCTGTCGGGTGGCCCGGTTTGCGCCACTGATGGATAAAGATCGCGGAGCCGCGCCCTTTCACAGCATAAGGCCAGTTCCAATCCGTCAGGATGATGAGATCGTAGAGCGGATCCCCTCGGCGCAGCCGTTCGTGGCTGTAGCCATAGGGCGCACGAACCATGAGGTTGTAATCCTCATGGTTCGGATCGTCTGACCAGAGATCACCGGGCCGGATCGGGAGGGCCCAATCTGCTGGGCGCGTCATCCGGTCGGGCCTGTAGAGCATCCCGACCAGCCGATGGGTGCCCTTGGGCGTTGCGCCATCGCCCTCTTTCTTCCTGCGGCTCACCCCGCCTTTCCCGATGGAGCAGGGCAGCAGCCGTCCGAAGGCCCGCAGGCCGTTCGGCGTCAGGACGAGGTCCGTCGCTTTCATAGCGGCGCGCTGCATGCTTGCGTGGCGGTCACAGCAGATGCCCTGACTTTGCCGCCTTCGTCGCGAGGTATTCTGCGTTCAGCGCGTTCTCTCCCACGCGGAGCGGCACGCGTTCCGTGACGTGGACGCCCTGATCCTCCATCCGTGCGATTTTGGCCGGGTTGTTGGTCATCAATCGCACTGCGCTGAAACCGAGTTTGCGGAGCAGCTCCGCCCCCAGCGCGAAGTTCCTTTCGTCATCTTCGAAACCCAGCCGGTGATTGGCCTCCACTGTGTCAAAGATGACGAAAGGAACTTCGCGCTGGGGGCGGAGCTGCTCCGCAAACTCG
>JBCCPQ010000165.1:0-6589 GCA_039024825.1 Pseudomonadota bacterium | reverse complement strand
CGCGTTTCCGGCAGGCCGCGCTGCGGGTTGAGACGCCCGTCCGTCCATGCCGGGCGGTAGCCCTCGGGCACAACGGGGGTTTGCGCAATGACCTTACGGCCTGTTGCAACCGGGCGTGTGCTCCAACCCGACGAAGGGCTCTGAGCCTGAGGGCCGCAGCGGACGCCGGTCGTATTGATGTAAGCTTGGCTCGCCGCAGGCGCGTCCGGGCAGCCGCCGTCTACCGTCACGACGCGTGTCCGCTGGCCTGAGTGGCTGGGTATCGTCACAACTTCACGGGGTTGCGCCACAACTGGGGCCGGCGCCACGCGGCGCACCTGCTGGGGTGCCGGGGTCGCCCGTGCCACCGGACGCGGGGTCGGGGCCGTGGCCGGAGCAGGCTCCGCCGCAGCTGTGCGCGACCGTGTCGTGACCTGCGGCTGTGGTGCGGCGGGCGCTGGGGCTGCAGCTGTCTGGGTTTCCGGCTCACGGCTGATCGCCGGTCTTGTCGTGACTTCGGGCGTCACCGTTGCCTGTCGCGTGGTCGGCGTGGCGCCAAAGGTGGGCTGACGCCCGCAGATCACCTGCCGGTTCCTCGAAACCCGTGGCACCCAAGTCGTGTTCCCCGCGACGCCCGCGCGGATGTAAATGCAGCCGTCATTGTCTACGAAAGAGCCCCCCGCAAACTCCGCAGGTGGGAAGTTCACCGGGCTTGCGCCCTCGCTCAGTGATTTAGCGGACACCGAAGAGCCAAGCCCCGTCCCCGCAATGAGAGCAATCGCAAAGAAATATGGCAGCCGCATGGTCCCCTCCACACTAGATGTGGTAGGAGAATGCACGAAAGCGCCTAATGAGTAAAGCGCGAAGGCCCCTTATTTTGTGCCATACATGCGGTCACCCGCATCTCCTAGCCCTGGCACAATATATCCATGGTCGTTGAGCTTTTCATCCACAGCCGCCGTCACGATTTCGACGTCAGGGTGGGCCTTTTGCATCGCCGCGACCCCCTCCGGCGCGGCAAGAAGACAGAGGAATCGAATGTCCCGCGCGCCCGCCTCCTTGAGCTTCGTGATTGCCGCGATGGAGCTATTGCCCGTGGCGAGCATCGGATCGACCGCGATGACAACACGCTCTTCGAGCGCGTCAGGTACCTTGAAGTAGTACTCCACCGGCTGAAGCGTTTCTTCGTCCCGGTAGAGCCCCACAAACCCGACACGCGCGGATGGAATGAGCTCCAGAACTCCGTCCAACAGCCCATTGCCTGCCCGCAGAATGGAAATCAGCGCCAGTTTTTTCCCGGCCAGCTTGGGTGCCTCCATCTCCTCCATGGGCGTGTCGATCGTCACCCTGGTAAGCGGTAGTTCGCGCGTCACCTCGTAGGCCAGCAACTGCGAAATCTCCCGAAGAAGCTGGCGGAACACCGCCGTGGGCGTGCCCTCTTCCCGCATCAGAGTGAGCTTGTGCTGGACCAACGGGTGTTCGACCACGGTGAGCTTTTTCATTTCATTTCCAGTCTCTTGGCTATGAGGGCGCGAGTGTCTTCATCACAGAATGCGGCGTTCAGGGCGTTGGCATTGACCTCCGCGAAGTCCTCCTCACCCCAACCAAAGGTCCGTTCGAGATCTTCGTATTCCTTTGTCATGGTCGTGTCGAAGAATGGCGGGTCGTCGGTTGAAACCGTCACCTTAACGCCAGCCTCACGCAGTTTCTGGATCGGGTGCTTCCCGAGCGTCGGATACACGCCCAAAAACACGTTCGAGCCCGGGCAACACTCCAAAGTCACGCCCGCTTCTGCAAGATCTTCCACCAGGCGGGGATCCTCGGCGGCGCGCACGCCATGGCCTATGCGCTCTATGCCGAGCGTCTCCCAGCAGTCGCGTACACTGGCTGCGTCTCCCCACTCCCCCGCGTGCGCCGTAAGGTGTAGTCCGGCCTCCCTCGCGCAGTCAAAAGACCACAGGAAGTCTGCGGGCTTGCCCATGAGTTCGGCCCCCGCAATCCCAAATCCGCGGATAAAGTCGCCATGAGTCTCCGCCGCGCAGACGGCTGCTTTCTTGGCCTTGTCAGGGCCAAAGTGTCGGATGCAGGTCACGATGCCCTTCAGGGTCACGCCCTCGACTTGGGCCTCCTCCATGGCCGCAAGGTACTCTCGCCACGCGCCCACATCGCCGCCGCCACAAAAGTCGGGGGAGACGAATGTTTCGGCATAAACCACCCCATGGGCAGCGAGCTCCTCCAGGACAGCCTGCGTCAGCCGCCTGAACTCCTCAGGACCGGTAAGAACGGAACAGGCCGCCTCATACACCGTCAGGAAGTGATCAAAGTCGCGATACGCATAGCCCCCGTCTCCCTTGAAGATCGCCCTCAGGTCCGTGCCCTTCTCGTCCGCCAGACCGCGAATAAACGCAGGCGGCGCAGCACCTTCCAGATGAAGATGAAGCTCGATCTTTGGCGTGTTGGTCCAACTCATAAGACAGCCCTCCCCGGGCCTTGCGGTTCCACGCCCAAATGGGCAGCAATCGTGGCAGCAACGTCCGCAAAGTGCATCGGTGGCAAGGCCCCATGACCTGCGCCATGGATCAGGACGGGCACGCACTCCCGGGTGTGTTCGGTGCCGCGCCACGTGGGATCGTTGCCGTGATCTGCGGTCAGGATAAACAAATCGCCGGCGCGAAGCCCATCCATGACATATGGCAAAGCTGCGTCGAACCACTCGAGAGCACGGGCATAGCCCGATACGTCACGTCGATGGCCGTACATACTGTCGAATTCCACGAAGTTCGCGAAGGTGAGAGTCCCGTTGCCAGCGGTGCGCGTCAGTCGCGCGAGGTGCTCCATCAGCTCTGTGTCGGTGCCTTTGACGACGTCGGTGATCCCCTGCATGGAGAAGATATCGCCTATCTTTCCCACCGCATGCACCGCGCCCCCGGCCTCGGTCACCCAATCGCAAAGCGTGGGTGCCGGCGGTGCGATGGCATAGTCCCGGCGGTTCTTGGTTCTGGTAAAGGCCCCGGGCTCGCCCACGAACGGACGCGCGATCACGCGCCCGACCTTCATGGTATGGAGCCGTGGCGCAAGGGTCGCACACATGCGCAGCAGGCGGTCGAGGCCGAAAGCCTCCTCATGGGCCGCAATCTGAAACACGCTGTCAGCAGAGGTATAGCAAATGGGCCAACCGGATTGCAGATGCTCCTCTCCGAGGCGCGCAATGATCTCCGTCCCCGAGGCGTGACAATTGCCCATAATACCATCGGTCCCCGCGGCCTTCGCCGCCGCTGTCGAGACGTCTTCCGGGAACGCGGGCTCTCTATCCGGGAAGTAATGCCAATCCCAAGGCACCGGTTGACCGGCAAGTTCCCAATGGCCCGTGGGCGTGTCCTTGCCCGGGGACACTTCGGTCGCGGCACCGTATCGCCCGCCGGCGGCTGGCCCGAGCCCAACGTCAACGCCGGACGCCATGGAAACAGCGTCCCCCAGTCCAAGTGCAGCGAGATTTGGGACATGGAGGGGACCGGTTCTGCCCTCCTCCGCGCGTCCCTCGGCGCAGGCCTGCGCAATGTGAGCGAGCGTGTTTGCCCCTTCATCGCCAAAGGCCGCGGCATCGGGCGCGCCACCGCAGCCCACACTATCCATAACGACAAGAAAGGCCCGGCTCATGGCGCGATCCGCCCATGAAGGAGATCCGGCGTCGCGGGCCGCTCGGATGCGATGGTCAACGCGGCAATGACGGACGAAGCCGCACGGTCGGCGGCGTCTTCCGTCGCGGCGTGGACAAAGGCCACAGGCGCACCTGCCTCAAGGCTCGTACCAATGGGCGCGACATGGGAGAGGCCGACGGCAGGATCAATCTGATCCGTCTCCACGCGCCGTCCGCCGCCCAACGCAACAACCACATGACCCAAAGCCGTGCCATCCCATGTCGCGACAAAGCCGTCCGAGGGCGCTGGCACCGGCCGCTGCACAGGTGCCTGCGGCAGGTGATCCTCGGGACGCTCCATCAACGACGTGGGCCCGCCTTGCGCAGCGATCATGCGCGCAAACCGCTCTGCCGCCCGCCCGCTTTGCAGCGCCCGCGTGAGCCTCAGATTGGCGGCGGCTTCGCTCTCTGCCACGCCAGCGAGCGTCAATAGCTCCGCCCCGAGGGCAAGCGCGACCTCCACAATGGGGCCGCGCGCCTCCCCGCGCAGAATTGCAGCGATATCAGCGACTTCGAGGGCATTCCCAAGGGACGGCAACAGAGGTTGTGACATGTCGGTAATGAGGGCACAGGTCGGGCAGCCAGCGCCATTGGCCGTGCCGACCAAGCTCTCCGCCAGTTCCTGCGCCTCTGCGTTCGTGGCCATAAATGCCCCCGATCCCACTTTCACATCGAGGACGAGAGCATCAAGCCCCGCCGCAAGCTTCTTGGAGAGGATCGAGGCCGTGATGAGATCGAGCGACGGCACCGTGCCCGTGACGTCCCGAATGCGATAGAGCCGCCCGTCCGCTGGCGCAATCTTCTCGGTCGGACCGACAATCGCTGCACCAGCACTTTGCACGATGGCGCGCATCTCCTCGGCAGCGATGCGTGTGCTGACCCCCGGGATCGCCTCGAGCTTGTCGAGGGTTCCCCCCGTATGCCCAAGCCCGCGGCCTGAAATCATCGGCACGTAAGCCCCTAGGGCGGCGAGCATGGGCGCAAGGAGCAACGACACCGCGTCCCCCACCCCGCCGGTAGAATGCTTGTCCAGCACAGGACCTGGCAGGTCCCATGCCATCACATCCCCGGAATCCCGCATCCCCGTCGTAAGAGCCACGCGGCCCATCGCGCCAAGACCCCGCAGACATACAGCCATGGCAAAAGCCCCGGCTTGCGCATCGCTGACCGACCCATTGCCGAGGCCGCGCGCAAACTCGGTCAGGTCGCCAGCATCGGGCCGGATCCCCCGGCGCAGTCCATCGATCAACCGGCGGGCGTCCATGTCCTAGCTGCGGTCCATGTGGCCGGCGTCGAAAGCCCCCGGAAGGAGAGCCCCGACAGTCGTTTCGAAAGTGGCCCCATCCAGCGTGGCGAGCGTCACCGGCACGTCAGAGGCACCGAACTCCGCCAGTCTCTGACGGCAGCCGCCGCAGCAGGGTACCGGCTCGGGGCTGTCGGCGATGACGGCCACCTCCACAATCTCGTACTCACCCGCTGCCGCCATGGCCGCGATCGCCCCTGCTTCCGCGCAGGTTCCTTCGGGATAAGCCACGTTCTCGACGTTGCAGCCCGCAAAGACCTGTCCCGACGCTGTGCGGATGGCGGCCCCTACTTTGAAATTTGAGTAAGGCGCATGCGCGTTTTCGCGGACAGCGCGCGCAGCGGCGAGGAGATCGTCAGACATGCCCGAAGACTGGCCAGCACAGCGCGGAATGGCAAGCGAGGTCGCGGAAGAAAATCCTAGACCTCCTCCGTCTCGAAAGAGCCCGGCAGCGCCACTTCAAGGATTTCGACGTCGTCACTGGGCGCAGCAAGGCGCGTGGCCATCCCCGGCGGGATCACAAATGCATCCCCGGCAGCAAGGGAAGTTGCGGTCTGACCCGGGCTCTCGAGCGTAAGCGAGCCTGCCATAATGAACCCGAACAAGATCCCGCCAGCATGGCGCGTGAGACCCGGAGCACCTTCACCCCGCTTGAGGACATGAACGCCGGCAACCCCTTGGGTATGCGCAGCGACCCCCGTGTCACGACTGACAAATCCTGCGAGACGGGCGGGCTCCCAAACGGCCTCATCGGCCTTGTGATGCACGAACGTTTGGCCGCCAAAAAGACGATCAGGTCGCAGAGTGTCCGTGGGTAGCTCAAGCTCATGGTCAATGGTTGTCACGTGCTCCGCCGGCACGCCGATTTCGATAACCTCAATGTTGTCAGACGCATAAAGAACACGGTGCCGGATCTCCGGCGGCTGGATGACGCAGCTCCCGGCATACAGGCGGAAAGGCTCCCCCTGATCCTCGTAAACCAGATCCACCCACCCCTTGAGGCAGAAAATAAGCTGAAATCCGACGGAGTGATAATGCACCATGTCCGGCACAGGCCCGCCATCCGGTATGCGGATGTGGGAGGCGATGATAGACCCGCCAAGGCGCGACGGGATCAGATCACGATAGTGCATCCCCGCCCGTCCGATGACCCATGGGGCCTGATCGGCAAGGCGCCGGACGACGAACTCATGGCTCACCTCGGGCATGACAACCGGAGGGGCCAGAGGGGCGATCTCCACCCGCGTGCCGGAAGGGGCCGTCAGCGCTGACTTGCCGCCCGCGATAAGGACAGGATCGTCACACAACAGGCGCAAGTGTCCCGGCGGCGCGTCTATGCGGGCATCGAAACGCACCCGCAGCCCATACCCCGACAGCACAAACACCTGCGGGTCATCCGCCGGATAGATTTCGTCCAACCGAAAGCCCAACTCCTTCGTGAAGAAGGCGATGTCCCCGGCCACATCACGGGCCGGCAGGACTGTCTCCGCTCTGATATTCTGCATCTTTCGCTCCCGGTCTTCAGCCTAGAGCACCAACGGGACTTGTAAAACCCGCGCGGATCGCCACCATGGCGTGAAAGGGCCGCAACCCTGACAACAAGATAGTTT
>JBCCPQ010000164.1:0-6641 GCA_039024825.1 Pseudomonadota bacterium | reverse complement strand
GCGAGCATGTCGAAGAGGTGAACCGGAGCGTCGCCGCCGACGAGATGCTCAATGGCTGCCAGATCCACCGGTTTCTGGTGCTCCACAAAGAGCTCGACGCTGACGACGGGGAGCTTACGCGAACGCGCAAGGTGCGCCGCCGGATTATCGAGGAAAAGTACGAGGACCTGATTACAGCGCTCTACGACGGATCCGAGACAGTGAGCACAGAGACGGAAGTGACTTACGAGGACGGCCGCAAGGGGCACATCAAAGCGACGTTGACGCTTATGGACGCCGCGACAGTGCCAGTCGACGTGAAGACGCTGGAGGCGGCGGAGTGATGGGTCAACGAAGCACGCGGCGCGCCAGCGCTATGCCCGGCCTCGCCCCCGTGAGGGCACACATCAATACCCTTATCGCTTCTGAGGCTGCGGTTGTTGTGCCACGTGCCGTCAGGCTTTGGGTGGAAGCGCCCCAGAGGTCAGGTTTAGCCTCTGCTCCGCACGGAAGGCCGCACCATGCTTGACCAGTCCCAAGGCTACACCACCGCCGATGGTCGCCAGATTGGTGGCACTCTCATGGAGATGAAGAACATCACTCTGCGTTTCGGGGGTGTTACGGCGATCAAGGACATCTCGTTTGACATTCATGAGGGGGAGATCCGCGCGATCATCGGGCCAAACGGCGCCGGTAAATCCTCAATGCTCAATGTTATCAGTGGCTTCTACACTCCGCAGGAGGGCCAGGTCTGGTACAAGGGTGCGCCGCGTCCGCCAATGAAGCCCTATGAAGTCGCGCGCATGGGCGTCGCGCGGACCTTCCAGAACATCGCTCTGTTCGAGGGGATGACGGTCCTCGACAACGTCATGACGGGTCGCCTTAACCACATGAAAGCGGGCATTCTGAGCCAGGCGATCTGGTGGGGCCGGGCCCGCGACGAAGAGATCGAGAACCGCGAGCACGTGGAACGGGTCATAGACTTCCTTGAGATTCAGTCGATCCGGAAGACACCCGTGGGTCGGCTACCCTATGGCCTGAAGAAGCGCGTGGAACTGGCGCGTGCACTCGCGGCGGAGCCGTCGCTTTTGCTTCTTGATGAGCCCATGGCGGGGATGAACGTGGAGGAAAAGGAGGACATGAGCCGCTTTATCCTTGATGTGAATGACGAATTCGGGACGACGATCGCGTTGATCGAGCACGACATGGGCGTGGTCATGGATCTGAGCGACCGGGTGGTTGTCATGGATTACGGCAAGAAGATCGGCGATGGCACACCCGACGAGGTGCGCAATGACCAGACCGTCATCGACGCCTACCTTGGAGTGCCGTCATGAAGGACATCCTGTTGCTTCTTATGGCGACCGGTTTGCCGTTCGCATCCGGCTCGAGCGGCGTGGTGGATCGCGCGCGCGAGATCGTTCCGATGGCGGAGACCCCGATAGAAGAGCCCATCATCGTCGCGCCTCCTCCCGGCATGTCCGCGGGGCCTGCTCCGCAACCATCGCCCGGGGAAGAAGAGGATGTCGCCGTCTTGGATGTCCCGTCGGAGCCCGCCAGCGAACCGGAGGTTATCGTCGAAGATGCGCCTGAACCTGATGGGTCAGCGGCTTATCCGGAGTTTGCGGCGGGCTTGTCTGATTGCCTGATGTTCCTGACCGACGCAGGCGCGGAGCTGGGTGTCGAAGGCGAAGTCGTGGGAGAGGGCGCGTCTTACGCGATCTTTTACCCCGTCATGAAGCAGCCCTTCGATTTTGTTGTGTCCATTTCTGAGACTGCGACGGAAAAAGCCTGCTCCGGACAGGGCCCCCTGTCTGTCCCCTACGCGGAGGTCACGGCGAACACGGCTGAGCTCGCAGCCTTCTTTGCTGACTACGGGATGGTTGAACTTGCCTTTCCGGGGGAGCAGCGCGCCTACGCCGATTGCGACGCCGCCGCAGCGGTGTTGCTCACGCAGGGTGATGGACTGACCATCTTTGCGGGGTTCACCGGCACCAACGCGGCGACATACTGCATGAGCTTCGGGCGGAAGGAGTAGAGCAATGAAAGACATCTTCATCACCCCTTTCGTGGATATGTTTGCGGCCCCTGACTTCCTCTTGCAGGTGCTTTGGGAGGGCCTTGTCTCCGGCATCCTCTATGCACTCATTGCCCTTGGCTTTGTTTTGATCTTCCGCTCCTCGCGGATCTTTAACTTCGCCCAGGGGATCATGGTGGTGTTTGCGGCGCTCACCCTCGTGGGTTTTCACGCCATGGGCATACCTGCCTGGATTGCCGTGGCGTTGACCTTGGCCGTGATGCTGGCGCTCGCCGTTTCGATTGAGCGCGTGGTCCTGCGCCCTCTGGTGGGCCAGCCCGATATCATCCTGTTTATGGCAACGATCGGGATTACTCTTTTCCTGATCGGTTTCGGCGAGATCATCTTTGGCGGCGAGAACAAGCAGATGATCACTGCCGATCTCGGCATTCCGACGGGGAGCTTTCTTCTGGAGCCCTTTGGCGGGCTCCTGATCCTTGAGCAGCAGGACGTGACATCGGTGATCGTGGCGGCGCTCCTCGTGCTCTCGCTTCTTGCGTTCCTGAACTACACCCGGATGGGCCGCGCCGTGCGGGCGCTGGGTGACGACAGCCAGGCGGCGCTAAGCGTCGGTATCTCGCTTCAGACGATCTGGGTGCTTGTCTGGTTCATTGCTGGAATCATCGCGCTGGTGACCGGGATTGCCTGGGGAGCCCGGGCCGGTGTGTCTTTTGCGCTCGAGGTGATTGCCTACAAAGCGCTGCCGGTGCTGATGCTTGGCGGTCTGGAAAGTATCACTGGTGCCATCATAGGCGGTTTGATGATCGGCATGCTGGAGAAGCTTTTTGAGATCTATTGGGGGCAGCCGCTTTTGGGTGGTGGGACCGAGGCTTGGTTTGCATTCGTCTTGGCGCTCATCGTGTTGCTCTTCCGGCCGCAGGGCCTGTTTGGGGAGAAGATCATTGAGCGTGTTTGACTCTGACAGGGTAGAAAATCCTGGCGCAGGATTTTGCAAATCTCTGGCGCAGAGATTTGGTGCCCGTTGGTTCGTGCGTACTTCCAATTGCGCTCCAAATTCCTGCGCCAGGAATTTGCAAAACTCTTCGCAAGAGTTTTGGCGTGTGAAGGATTCGTGATGCAGCAGATCTGGCTTATCCTGCTGATACTCGGTGTTGTTGCCAACCTTGTTGTCGGCGTCCTGGCTTATCGCGACGGGGAGATGGGGCACGTGGCCACGTCGATCATGCTGGCGATCCTGTGCGCTGGGGTGGCCTATTTGCGGATTAAGCAGATGGAGAAAAAGTAGATGCTCTATCGTACCGCTGGGCAATTCAAGACGTCCTACAAGGCCGATCAGGCCCTCTTCCCAGTTCGTCAGGATGCTCTTCTTCTTGGCATCATTCTGGCGTTCGCCTGGGTCGTTTTTCCGCTTACGGCGTCCGAGTTCACGTTCCAGACGCTACTCATCCCCATCCTGATCTATTCCCTCGCCGCCATGGGCCTGAACATCCTCACGGGCTATGCAGGCCAGCTTTCCCTCGGGACCGCGGCCTTCATGGGGGTCGGGGCCTATGCGTGTTACAAGCTTATTGAAGTTATGGATCCGATACTCGCCATCCTTTTGAGCGGTGTCTTCAGCGCGGGTATCGGTGTGATTTTCGGTATCCCCAGCTTGCGTATTAAGGGTTTTTACCTCGCCATTGCTACGCTGGCCGCGCAGTTTTTCCTCGTCTGGCTCTTCGAGAAATGGGCTTGGCTCTACAATTACAACGCCTCCGGCGCGATCCAGGTGCCCAACCTGCAATCCTTCGGCGTCTTCGTGACAGGGCCGCAGGCGACCTCGGTAACGCAGTATTATGTCGTGCTCGGTATCGTCACGGTGATGACGATCCTCTGCATTAACCTGACACGGGGGACGCTTGGGCGCACTTGGAAGGCCACGCGGGACATGGACATCGCGGCTGAACTTATCGGCATCAACCTCATGCGCTCGAAACTGACCGCTTTTGCGATATCCTCCTACGTCGTCGGCGTTGCCGGAGCTCTCTTTGTGTTTCTCTGGCGCGGGGCGGCGGAGCCAAACCTTTTTGACATCTCGCTGAGCTTCCAGATCCTCTTTATCGCGATCATCGGTGGGCTGGGGTCTATCTTGGGCAATTACCTCGGCGCCATTCTGATCGTGGGACTTCCGGTGGTCCTCAACACGGTTCCGGGCCTTGTGGGGCTCGACATAAAGTCCGCGACGGTGGAGCATATCAACATCATGATCGTGGGCGCGCTTATCGTGTTCTTTCTCATTGTCGAGCCTCACGGGCTCGCCCGGCTTTGGGCGCTTATCCGTGAGAAACTCATCATTTGGCCATTTCCGCACTGAAGACGGAAAAGCCGCAAACCCAAGTCTCAGGGAGGAGACATAAATGAAGCACTTCCAGAAACTGGCCGCAGCCGCAGTTCTGTCGCTGACCGGCGCGGCCGTGGCGGCCGAAAGCCTGTACGTCCCGAATCTCAGCTATCGTACCGGGCCCTTCGCCTCCACGGGCATCCCGCTCATGAATGGTCAGAAGGACTACATGGACATGCTCAATGCCCGCGATGGCGGCATTGGCGGGGTCATGATCGACTTCGAGGAATGCGAGACGGGCTATTCCACTGAGAAGGGCGTGGAATGTTATGAGCGCACGAAGGGTGAGGCGATTGTGACCCAGCCCTGGTCCACGGGCATCACGCTCCAGGTGCTGCCGAAGACCAATGTGGATGAGATCCCGATTCTGGCGCCGGGCTATGGCTTTTCGCCGATGGCCGATGGCACCACGTTCCAGTGGGCGTTCAACGCGCCGTCGGGCTACTGGGATGCCGCCGACATGATCGTGCAGTATCTTGAGACCGAGGGAGCCCTGAGCGGCAAAAAGATCGCTTTCCTTCATCTTGATCACCCCTATGGCAAGGAGCCTCTGCCGCTTTTGAACTCGCTCGCGGAAGAGAAGGGATTTGAGCTTCTTCCGATCCCGGTGGGTCTGAGCGAGATGCAGAACCAATCCGCGCAATGGCTGCAGATCCGCCGCGAGCGCCCGGACTACGTTGTGATGTGGGGCTGGGGTGCCATGAATGCGGGCGCCATCACCGAGGCCGTCAAGACGCGCTACCCGATGGATCAGTTCGTGGGCGTTTGGTGGTCCGGTCAGGACGCTGATCTTCGCCTCGTCGGCGAGGAAGGCGCGGGCTACAAGTCAATCTCCTGGTCGTTCCCCAACCCGGATGCGGGCGTTCACGCAGACCTCAAGACCCACGTGGTCGATACAGGAAAGACGCTGAGCTCCGCGGAGGAGCGCGAAGGCGTGTTCTATAATCGTGGCATCGTCATGAGCATGATCCTCGCGGAAGGTATCCGCACAGCTCAAGAGGAGTACGGAACGCCGATGATCGACGCATCTCAACTGCGCTGGGGGCTCGAGAATCTCAACATCACTGAGGCGCGCCTGGCCGAGCTTGGCATGACGAACATGGTGCCACCGTTTGCCACCTCGTGCGCGAACCATACGGGCCATTCCGGTGGCTGGATGCTTGAGTGGGATGGCGAGAAATTCGTGAAGGTCTCTGACCACCTGAAGCCGAATGTCGAAGCCTACAAGCCACTTTTGGCCGCTTCCGCGTCTGAGTATGCCGAAGCCAACGCCCCTTGGCCCACGAATGAGAGCTGCGACAGCGCGAGCTGACGAGCGCATTGTCTCCCGCCCGCGCACGCTGCGGGCGGGGGATGAGTATTTGTGAACGAAAGAAAGGGGCAAGCGCGCAATGCTCGATAGTGCGGCTGCGGAGGAAACCCTCCTCGAAGTGAACAATATCGAGGTGATCTACAATCACGTTATCCTCGTTCTGAAGGGTGTGTCGTTGAGCGTACCAAAGGGCGGGATCACGGCTCTCCTTGGCGGGAATGGCGCAGGTAAGACAACGACTCTGAAGGCTATTTCGAACCTCCTGCACAACGAGAGAGGCGAGGTGACCAAAGGTGCTGTGATGTATCGCGGTGAGCGCGTTCAGGCCCTTAATCCGGCTGCTCTGGTGAAGAAAGGCGTCGTTCAGGTCATGGAGGGGCGGCACTGCTTCCAGCACCTGACGGTAGAGGAAAACCTCCTGACAGGAGCTTACACCCGCGGCGATGGGGCCGGTAAGATCGCAGAAGACCTTGAGCTTGTTTACTCCTATTTCCCAAGACTTCGGGAACGGCGGAAGGCCCAGGCCGGATACACGTCAGGAGGGGAGCAGCAAATGTGCGCTATCGGGCGCGCGCTGATGTCCCGTCCGGAGACGATCTTACTTGACGAGCCGTCCATGGGGCTCGCGCCGCAACTCGTGGAAGAGATTTTTGGAATCGTCAAATCCCTCAACGAAAACGAAGGCGTTTCGTTCTTGCTGGCGGAACAGAATACCAATGTTGCCCTGCGATTTGCCCATTACGGTTACATCCTGGAAAACGGGCGCGTTGTGATGGACGGCCCCGCCGCAGAGCTGCGGGAGAACCCGGACGTCAAAGAATTCTACCTTGGCGTCAGCGAAGAAGGTCGAAAGTCCTTTCGCGATGTCAGAAGTTATCGCAGGCGCAAACGCTGGCTAAGCTGAGTTCGCTAAAGAAATACCGCACTTTCCG
>JBCCPQ010000163.1:0-6669 GCA_039024825.1 Pseudomonadota bacterium | reverse complement strand
GGGCCGTCTGGCGTCTCCGTCACGATCTTCACGTCGGTATACGGGAAGGTAATCCCGATGGAGCCGATCTTCTTGGTGCCGCCCACGGGATTGCACGAGACAAGGCAGGTCGCCTCCGTGAGCCCGTAACCTTCAATGATCTCAACTCCGCTCGCGGCCTCAAACCGCTTGAAGAGCTCCACCGGAAGGGGCGCGGACCCGGAGAATGCAGTCTTCAGCGACGAGACATCAGCATCGACTGGTCGCTGCATAAGCGCCGAGATCGCGGTGGGTACGGTGATCATGAAAGTGACATTCCACCGCTCGATCAGCTTCCAGAAATTGTCGAAGACACCGTCGCCCCGGTATCCCTGCGGTGTCGGGAAAACGACGTGGGCACCAGAGGCCAACATCGACATGAGGATCGGGTGGCAGGCAAAAACGTGAAAGAGAGGAAGCGGGCACAGGATGGTGTCGCCCGGATCAAACAGCAGCTCGCGTCCGAGCCAGCCATTGTAGATCATGCCCTCATACGTGTGCTGCGCCACCTTCGGCATGCCCGTCGTGCCGCCAGTGTGGAAGTAGGCGCCCACACGATCCTGCTTGGGATCATCGAACTTGAGAGAGCGCGGCTGTGCCCCGACGGCCTTGGTCCAGTTGTGCACCGTCGCGCGGTGGCTCACCGGGTTCTTTGGCCGAATGAGGCCAGCAATCCACGATTTCGGCGGAGAGAGGTAGTTGAGCAGGTCGACCTCAATCACATGCTCCACATTCGGGGCCATGGCGACCGCTGCCGCGGCCTTCTGGGGGACATCGGTCTTGGGGAAGGCCCTGAGCGTGACAAGGACTTTTGCGCCCGTTTCGCGCAGGATGGCCGCGATCTGTTCAGCCTCGAGAAGCGGGTTCACGGGGTTCGCGACCCCAGCAATGGCGCCCCCGATCAGCGTCACCGCGGCTTCCGGGCAAATGGGGAGCATGTAAGCGACCGCGTCATCCGGGCCGACCCCGAGGGACCGAAAGAGGTTTGCGGCCTGCACTGACTGGTCTCGAAACTGCTGCCAAGTCAGCGTGGACGCCTTGTCCTTCGGCCCCGACGTAATCTGGAATGATACGCCCGGGCGATGTCCGTGCTTTTGGGCCACCTCATTGACGAAGTCATACATCGTGATGGGGCGTTCGCGGTCGGCCCACGGAGCCTCATTCTCGATGGCGTCACGGGCCTCGATGGTCGCGAATCTCATGGCTTATCTCCCTTGGACCGTGTTTCCGGCCTCGCAGTTCCCTTTAGACGAAGGATGCGGGGGAACGCCAAAAGGCGCAAGTTTTACGCGGCGTGAAGGGCTATTCGGCGGCAAGATCCGCTGTGAACTGCAGCCGGGCAAGCCGCGCGTAAAGACCGTTCTGCGCCACGAGCTCTGCGTGCGTTCCTTCGGCCACGATGCGGCCCTCTTCCAGTACAAGGATGCGGTCCGCCTTTTTGACGGTGGCCAGCCGGTGGGCGACGACGATTGTTGTCCGATCTGCCGCAAGGGCCTCAAAGGCGCGCTGCACAGCGAATTCGCTCTCGGCATCAAGCGCTGATGTCGCCTCGTCAAGAAACAGGATCGGCGCGTCTCGCAGGATCGCCCGTGCGATGGCGATACGCTGCTTCTGGCCGCCCGAAAGCATGACGCCCCGTTCGCCAACATAGGTGTCGTAGCCGTCAGGGAGCGCCGCGATAAAGTCGTGAGCGGCAGCAGCCCTTGCCGCCGCCTCGACATCTGCTGTGCTCGCATCGGGGCGGCTGAACTTGATGTTCTCCCGCACCGAGGCGGCAAAGATCACGGGCTCCTGCGGGACGAGGGCCATAAGCCCGCGAAAGTCCGTGCGATCCATGTCCCTAAGTGCGGTGCCAGCGAGCGTCACGTGCCCCTCAGCAGGATCGAAGAAACGCAGGGCAAGCTGAATGATGGTGGATTTCCCGGCCCCTGAAGGGCCAACCAGCGCCACGGTCTCACCCGGCTTCACGGAGAACGAAACATTGTCCAACGCACGCTCGCCCGGGCGGGACGGAAATGAGAAACCGACATTCTCGAACGCCAGTATGCCGGGCTCGGCCTTCGCTGGTCGGACCGGGTCTGTAATGACGTCTTCTGCTTCCAGAAGCTCGATCAAACGCTCCGTCGCGCCCGCAGCGCGCTGCAGCTCTGTCCAAAGCTCACTCAAAGCCGCAGATGACGAGGCCACAATCCCAGCGTAGATCAGGAACTGCACGAGCTCCCCGGGTGACATCGCCCCACTGCGTACGTCTATTGCGCCGATCCAGAGCACCCCAAGAATGCCAGAGAAAACGACGAAGATGATGATCGCCGTAATCGCCGCGCGCAGGTTGATGCGCTTCTTGGCGCTGGTGAAGCTGTCTTCAGTTACGCCGCCAAAGGACAAAGCTGCGCGAACCTCTCCCGTGAACGCCTGCACCGTCTGGACCGCGCTCAATGCCTCTGACGCGTTCGCCGACGATGCTGCGATCAGGTCCTGATTTTCGCGCGACAGCGTCCGGAGCCGCCGCCCCATGGCGAGGATTGGAATGAGGACGGCAGGGACGAGCAAAAGCACAAGACCAGTGAGCTTGGGCGACGTCACCAACATCAGTGCCAAGCCACCCAGAAGGAGAAGGATGTTGCGCAAGAACCAAGAGATCGAAGACCCGACAACGGTTAGGATCAGCGTTGTATCTGTGGTGATCCGGCTCAGCACTTCGCCCGTCATGACGGTTTCAAAGTAGCGGGGCGACATGCCGATCATTCGCTCGAAGACTGCCTTGCGAATGTCCGCGACCACCCGCTCTCCCAGGCGCGTCACAACCCAGTAGCGAAGCGCGGTGCCCCCGGCAAAGACCAGCGCAAAGCCAAGGGCTGCGAGAAAGTACTGGTCAAGAAGTTCAAAGCTCTGGGATGCAAAACCGTCGACCACGCGTCGGACAGCCATGGGCAGAATGAGGGACACACCAGCCGTCACCAAAAGCGCCATGGTCGCGAGTGCGACAAACGCACGATAAGGTTTAAAGAACGGAACCAAAGCGCGCAGCACGCCTACGCTTGATGACGTGCCCCGTTCGTCCTCCCGCCCCCCAATTTGCGTGTCAGTCGCGGCCATATAGCCCTCCCATCCAGGCCTGAGCTATGGCTTTAGCCCACAGCGGCAAGACGCGCCATGCACCAAAAGTGTGGAGAGAGGCTGGAGCGGGCAGCGGGAATCGAACCCGCACCAAGAGCTTGGAAGGCTCGTGTGATACCATTTCACCATGCCCGCGCTGTGTGTGGGCTACGGGAAGGGCCGATCACGGTCAAGGCTCAGACCGTGTAATTCAGCGCCAGTCGCCCGCCATCGGCGTTGATCGTCTCGCCCGTGACGTAGGAGGCACGATCAGAGGCAAGGTAGGCCACGACGTCGCCGATCTCCCGCGCCTCGCCCACCCGTCCGAGCGGCGTCCGCGACATCATGCGCCTCAGCGCTTCGGGGTTGCTGTTCACGCCAGCGAGCATGGCTGTATCAATGGAGCCTGGTCCCACAGCATTCACACGGATCCCGTGCGGTGCCATGGCGAGCGCGGCGGCTTTGGTGAGCTGCTGAACCCCGCCTTTGGAGGCGCAGTAGGACGCAATCGCCGGGATCGCCACCACGGCGTTGATTGAGGACATGTTGACGACCGCACCCTTGATCCCCGCCGCAACCATGCCCTTGCAGGCCCGCTGCGTGGCGAGGAAGACGCCCGTCAGGTTCACGTCGATCACGTGCTGCCAGTCCTCTGGCGTGGCGTCCAGAAAGTCTGCCGGTTTGGCGAGCCCCGCGTTGTTTACCAGCACGCTGACTGGGCCATGATCGGCTTCGATCCGGTCAAAGAGCGCCGCGATCTGCGACTTGTCGGCCATATCGCAAGCATAGCCGTGGCCCCCAAGCTTGGCGGCCGCCTCCTGCGCGCCTTCGCCGTTGATGTCAGCGATAAGGATCGTGTGACCGTCCTTGGCGAGCGCTTCCGCACAAGCAAATCCGATGCCTCGTGCGCCGCCAGTAATGAGTGCGTAGATCGTCGCCATGATTGTCTCCCTTTTCGGCCAACTACGCCGATTTCACGGGCGATGGCCAGAGACTGTTTCCGGCCCTGAGACAGTCGCCACATTGTTGCCCGATTTCGGCGTTACCTTAGGGCAATAACACTTCCTCCCTGACTGCAGGCCGCTCCCTCCAGGGCGGCCTATTCTTCTGGGAGGCGCATAATGAGCTCGGGGCCGCTCGCCCGATTGGAGTTAACCGCCGGGTCTACGCGGTAGAAAGAGAGCACGTCATCTTCTGCGGGCCTCATTAAAGTCGCGGCCCCCTTCCCGTCTTCGCCCAGCCACTTGGCCCATGCAGCTTGCTCCAGCACGACAGGCATCCGTTTGTGGATCGCAGACATCGGTTCGTTTGCGCCGCAGGTGACGATGGCACAGGTGGTGTACGCCTCTCCATCCCGCTCCCAGTTCTGCCAAACGCCTGCAAAGACGAGTGGAGCACCGTCAGCGCGGTAGATATACCAGGGGAGCCGTGCACCCTCTGGTGTTTTGGTCCATTCGTAAAAGCCGGTGGCCGGGATCAAGCAGCGCCGCTCTCTACAGGCGGCCTTGAAGGCGGGCTTTTCCGCGATGGTCTCTGACCGCGCGTTTATCAGCAGCGGCCCGCCATTCGGTGTCTTGTACCAATGCGGTAGAAACCCCCAACGCATCGGGCGCAGCCTGCGACCATCATCCGACGTGACAACGTGGACGGCGTTCGTTGGACACACATTATAGCGTGGGCCCTCCGGCAGATCGTTTGCAGGCACGGCATCGAAAAGCTGCACCATGGCCTCATCCGGCAATGTGATCGCAAAACGCCCGCACATGCCATTGAGCCTTGCCCAAAAGACAAGGGGCGCGCAACTGCACGCCCCTGCCCTTCGCGCGATTGCGCCTTACTTCTTAGTGATGCGCCCGTCGAGGGCCGCAGCACCGGTGCCGTTCTCCGCGATGTACTCTGCCACGACGTCTGCGAGATCCGGCCCAAAGTCATAGGCGTTCATGCCGTCGTCTGCGAAAACGGAGTACCCGTCACCACCGCCGCGCATGAAGTTGTTGGAGGCGATACCGTACACCTTGTCGGCCTCAATGGGCACAAAGGCGCCGTCCATCTCCACCATGACGTCAGAAATACGCGAGCCGACCTCGGCTGCACCATCGAAGGTGTATTTTAGGCCAGCAACCTGCGGGAAGCGGCCCGACCCGTCTTCAAGCCGTGAGACACCATTCTCCAGAGCGGTAACGACGCCAGCTCCGGTGAGCTGGAAGGTCGCCAGCGTGTTCTGGAATGGCAGGACGGTCAGTACTTCACCCATGGTCACGTCGCCCGCGTCCAGGGAAGCCCGCAGGCCACCGCCATTCTGAAAGACGATCTGGATCCCCTGATCCTTCACCCGCTCGAGGATCGCCGTCGAGACGAGGTTCCCCATCTCGCACTCCTCTGCACGGCAGAAGGACCGGTCCCCCTCCACGGCGGTCTCGGAGAAGCCGATCACCTCCTGCTGCATCGCCTCGATGGGCGCGCCAAGCTCCGCCACGCGCGCCGCAACGGCCGCATCCGGCGTGACCGACGCATCAAGGAGGCGCGTTTCACCGGAAGATGCCGTGACATTTCCGTCGTCATCGAAGGTCAGCGTGAGCACACCCACATATTTGGAATATGCGTAGGCCTGCACCACGGGAACGCCGGACGCGTTCACCAGGGGATAAGCTTCTGCGTCCTCATCCGTGTTTGACAACAAAGTATGCGAGTGCCCGCCGACCACAGCGTCAAGGCCGGCCACGCTCTGCGCAATTTCGAGGTCCTTCACGAGACCGACATGGGTCAGCGCGATGATCTTGTCGACGCCCGCGGCCTCCATTTCAGCCACGTCCTGCTGGAGGCTTTCGATCTCGTCCATGAAGACGACCGATGGCCCGGGCGAAGAGATCTCCTGGGTGTCAGTCGTGAGGGCGGAAACAAGTCCGATCCGTTCGCCGCCCACTTCGAGGATGACGGCGTTTTCAAGTTTGCCATTCAGCTCATTCGACGCCGACAGATCGAGGTTGCCGGAAATCACAGGAAACTCAACGAGGTCGATAAACGAGGCGAGCCCCGCGGGCCCGTTGTTGAACTCATGGTTTCCTGCCGCCATGGCGTCAAAGCCGATGACGTTCATGAATTCTGCTGCGGCCTCGCCCGCGTATGTGGTGAAGAAAGGCGATCCCTGAAACTGGTCACCGGCGTCCACCACAATCACGTTTTGTCCATCAAGCTCAGCCCGGATACCGTCGATCATCGTTTTCACGCGGGCGACACCGCCAAAGCACTCTCCAGCTGCATCGTCTTCGGCGTTGCACGTCGAATCGAAGCGGTTGATCGGCTGAATCCGGCTGTGCAGGTCGTTGATGTGCACAATGTTAAGCGTGAAATCCGCCGCCGCGCTCGACCCCATGAGGGCGATGGCGGAGGCTGTGGCGAGAAAGCGCATGTGGAAGACTCCCAGGTCAGTTGGTTAACACAGGATGCCCACGTCACCGGGAATTGCAAATGCTTGGTGCCAAATCGCGCTTGACCAGCGCCGCGCGGATTGGGCAAAGCTTAATCAGGATGCTGATCTACAAAATTTTTCGACCG
>JBCCPQ010000162.1:0-6776 GCA_039024825.1 Pseudomonadota bacterium | reverse complement strand
GTGAAGTCGGCTGTGCTATTTGCCGGGCTCAACGCGCCGGGGGAGACTGTGGTCATCGAGACTGAGGCGACACGCGACCATACCGAGCGGATGATGGCCGGGTTCGGCGCGGACATCCGCGTGGAGGAGACCGACGAGGGCCGTGTGATCACGCTCAAGGGCCAGCCGGAACTCACGCCGCAGACCATCGCCGTGCCGCGCGACCCATCTTCGGCGGCTTTCCCGGTTTCAGCGGCGCTGATCGTGCCGGGATCCGACGTCCTTGTGCCCAATATCGGGCTCAATCCCACGCGGGCGGGTCTTTATGAGACGCTGCGAGAGATGGGCGCGGATCTGACCTACGAGAACATGCGCGAGGAGGGGGGCGAGCCCGTGGCGGACCTGCGCGCGCGCCATTCGCCGGACATGGTGGGGATCACGGTCCCTGCAGAGCGGGCGGCGAGTATGATTGACGAGTTTCCGATCCTTTCGGTCGTGGCAGCCTTCGCGCAGGGAGTGACGCATTTCGAGGGCGTGGGGGAGCTGCGCGTGAAGGAAAGCGACCGGATCGCGGCCATGGTGGAGGGGCTTCGCGCGAACGGTGTCACGGTCGCTGACACCGAGGACACGATGAGCGTCACGGGAACGGGCTCTGTCCCCGGGGGCGGTGTGGCGGCCACGCATCTCGATCACCGGATCGCAATGTCTTTCCTGTGCCTCGGGATGGCGTCCGACGCTCCGGTGGCTATTGATGATGGCCAACCTATCGCAACGTCCTTCCCGATCTTCGAGAGCCTGATGGGCGGCCTTGGCGCAGAGATCGCGCGCGATGGCTGAGGGCGGATGCCTGTGCGGCGCGGTTCGCTACCGCGCTGAGGGTCCGCTGCGCCCGGTTGTCGCCTGCCACTGCGAGCAGTGCCGCAGGACCACCGGCAATTACGTTACCGCCACCTCCTGCGCCCGGGACGCCATCGAGATCACGGGTGAAGTGCGGTGGTACGTCTCGTCAGAGACCGCCCGACGGGGGTTCTGCCCGATCTGCGGGTCGCAGCTTTTCTGGGATGGGGCGGGTGCCAATCTGTCGATCATGGCGGGAACCATGGATGGGGCGACGGGTCTGACGCTGAAGGGCCATATCTTCTGCGCCAACAAGGGTGACTACTACGAGATTGCTGATGATCTGCCCCAGTTTCCCGGCGCTGATGCGGGTATGACCACGATGGTGGAGGAATGAGCTTTTGCGTGGCCATCGACGGCCCGGCAGCGGCGGGAAAGGGCACCATTGCACGCCGTGTCGCAGAGCAGTTCGGATTTGCGCATCTCGACTCGGGGCTTCTTTACCGTGCGGTCGGTGCCCGCGAGCTTCAGGGCGAGGACCCGGTGGCCGCGGCGCGCACCCTCGATCCCGCGGAGCTTGATGGCGTGGCGCTCCGCACGGCGGCAATTGCGCAGGCTGCAAGCCGCGTGGCCGCGCTTCCTGCCGTGCGGGAGGCGCTTGTGGACTTCCAACGTACCTTTGCCGCGCGGGCGGGCGGGGCGGTCATCGACGGGCGGGACATCGGAACGGTGATCTGCCCGGACGCGGCGGTAAAGCTCTTTGTAACGGCCTCCGTGGAGGCACGGGCGCTGCGCCGTCACAAGGAGCTTCTGGAGCGTGGTGAGTCCGCAAGCCTCGTCGACGTGGAGCGCGACGTGGCAGAGCGCGACCAGCGCGACCGGGAGCGGGCCGTCTCCCCCCTTGTGGCGGCCGAAGATGCGCTTGCGCTGGATACCACAGAGCTTAGCATCGAGGAGGCGGTCGCGAGGGCCGTTGCCGCCGTAGAGGCGCGCTTGAACCAGCAAATGTAGGGGGGCGTGACCCGCGCGCCGTCCGGGCAGGAGGACAGGATGCAGACACGCAAGATCGGCGACCAGGACGTGAGCGTTCTCGGCATTGGGGGCATGTCGTTCTCTGATTTTTATGGGGCCACCGACGAGGCGGAAAGTCATGCCGTGCTTGACGCCGCCGTGGAAGCGGGTGTGACCCACATCGATACCGCCAATATCTACGGCATGGGCAAGTCGGAGAAGGCCATCGGCTCCTGGCTGGCCGCGCGTGGTGATCGCGACAAGTTCTTTATCGCGACGAAGGCCGGGATCGCACGCGGGATTGGAGCTGCTGCGGCTAATTTTGACAATTCTGCCAGCTATCTAGAGGCGGAACTTGATGCGTCGCTTGAGCGGCTAGGCGTCGATCATGTGGACCTGTTCTACATCCATCGCCGGGACCAGAGCATCGAAATCGAGGAGGTGACCGAGACGCTGGCGCGCCTCGTTGCGTCGGGCAAGACGCGCGCTTTCGGCTTTTCGGAGATCTCTCCCGCCTCGCTGCGTCGCGCGGCAGCGGTGCATCCGGTGGCTGCGGTGCAGTCGGAGTATTCGTTGCAGACCCGTGTGCCAGAGCTTGGCCTCATGCAAACCTGCACAGAGCTCGGAACCGCGCTTGTGGCTTTTTCGCCTGTGGGGCGTGGGTTGCTGACCGACCTGCCGCCGAGCGCGGAGAAATACAGTGACAGTCAGCCTTGGATGGCGGCCAATCCGCGGTTCGTGGAACCCAATCTGAGCGCCAATATCGCGGCGACGGCCCCCCTCCGCGACCTTGCTGCATCGCTCGGTGTGTCCACCGCCGCGCTGGCGCTGCGCTGGGTCTATGACCGCGGGGAGCACGTGGTGGCGATCCCGGGTACGCGGTCGGCCGCGCGGTTCCGCGAATACCTGGCCGCCGAGCGCATTCCGGCTGCGGCAATGGAGGACGTGGAGCGTATCCTTCCCCCGGGCTGGGCCCATGGGGACAGGTACTCCCACGCTCAATGGAATGGCCCGGAGAACTACTGCTGAGATGGCTGATCCCTCGCTGACCTGTCCCAGTTGCGGCCACGAGATTGAGCTGACGGAGCAGCTCGCCGGGCCGCTCCTCGCAGAACGGGAGCGCGAGCACAGGGAGGCGCTCGCAGCACAGAAGGCCGAGGTCGAGGCCGCCGCCCGCGTGGCGGCTGCGGCCGAGCAGGCCGATGCCGTGGCCGCGCTTCAGGCCCGCAATGCCCAGCAGGAGGAGCGGCTCAAGGCGGCGCGCGAGAAAGAACGCGCGGCGCTCGCGCGCGAGGAGGCGCTGCGCGATCGGGAGGCGGAGCTCGAGATCGAGGTGGCGCGTCAGATCGCTCAGGAGCGGAAGGCGCAGGAGGAAAAGCTGCGCGCGCAGATTACGGCGCAGATGGCTGACCGTCAGGCTGAGAAGGACGAGGCGGCGGAGCTCAAGCTCCGCGAGCAGGCCGAACAGATGGAGAGCCTAAAGCGCCAGATCGAGGTCCTGAAGCAAAAGTCAGAGAAGGGGTCCCAACAGCTTCAGGGAGAGGCTTTGGAAGTGGCTCTGGAGGAGCGCCTTGGTCGCGCGTTTCCGGCAGATGAGATTGCGCCCGTGGGCAAGGGCGTCCGGGGCGCCGATTGCCTGCAGGTGGTGAGCGGCGCGGGTGCGATCATCTGGGAGACGAAGCGGACGCAGAATTGGTCGCGGGACTGGCCGGGCAAGCTTAAGGACGATCAGCGCCGGGAGGGCGCGGAGGTGGCGGTTCTGGTGAGCGTGGTGCTGCCCGACGGTGTTGAGAGCTTTGGCGAGTATGAGGGAGTGTGGGTCGCGAGCCCGCGCTTTGCGGTGGCGCTGGCCTCCGTGCTGCGGCAGGGGCTTCTGGCGACGGCACAGGCGGCGCGGCGCAAGGAGGGGCAGGCCGAGAAGACCGAGCTTCTTTATGAGTATCTGACTGGCACCGGTTTTCGGCAACGGGTTGAAACGCTCGCCGAGAGCTATGATGCCATGCGCCGGACGCTGGATCAGGAGCGACGGGCGTTGCAGCGGTCCTGGGCCGCGCGGGAGCAGCAGATCATGAAGATGATGGACGCGACCGCCGGGATGTACGGGGATATTCAGGGCATTGCCGGAGCGTCGCTGCCGGAGATCGAGGCCTTTGCCCTGCCCGGGCCGGATGAGGCATAGGGGCGCAAAACTCTTGCGAAGAGTTTTGGCAAATTCCTGGCGCAGGAATTTGGTGCCTGCCAGCGACGACCGGTCTTTGGATCTGCGGCAAATCTCTTCGCAAGAGATTTGGGAAATTCCATCGCATGGAATTTCTCAGACGATGCGGTGGATCGGTTCCCGGTTGCAGAAGATCACGATGGTGTCCCCGTTGCGCACAGCGGTGTAGCCTCTCCGCGCGATCTCTCCTTTGAACACGTCATAGCCCGCATATCTCTCGATATCTGAGAGTTTGCGGCGCACGACCTTGCCTTGCTGCGCAGCTTGTGAGGTGAAAATCGCGTCGATCCACCGCTGGGCGGCAAATGGGGACATGGGCTCAAACATGGGGCGAGCCTGGCGGCTCTTCGTTAACGAGGGCTTAAAGCCGTGGCGAATGCCTGCATGAGGCCTGCGTCTTTGACGCCTGGTGCGGATTCGATCCCGGAGGCGAGATCCACTTGTGTGGCTCCCGTTTGCCGCACAGCCTCTGCCACGTTGGCTGATGTCAGGCCGCCGGCAAGCATCCACGGGGTCTTCCAATCCCGATCTTCAAGGAGGTGCCAATCGAAAGCGACGCCGTTTCCGCCTGGCAGCACGGCGTCTTTGGGTGGCTTGGCGTCCACGAGGATCTGGTCTGCCACGGTCTCGTATTCTGCAATCCGGGCGACATCGTCCGCCCCGGCAACGCCCAGGACTTTCATCACTGGCAGGCTTGTCAGCGCCTTCACCGCCACCACGCGGGCGGGAGGTTCCGTCCCATGGAGCTGGATGAGATCAAGGGGGACGGTTTCAACCAGTTCCGTGAGCAGCGCGTCGGTTGGGTTCACGACGAGGGCTACTTTGGTTATCCCCTCTGGAGTGATCTCGGCGAGCTTTGCCGCCTCCTTGGGCGTCACGTAGCGGGGGCTTTTCGGGAAGAAATTGAAGCCAATGTAGGCCGCTCCCGCCTGTGCCGCGGCAACGATGTCCTCGGGCCGGGTGAGCCCGCAGAACTTCATCTTGATGGACATTGTCCTAGCGGGCGTCGTCTAGAAGGGCGAGGACCTCATCCTTGCCCTCGTTCTTTTCACCCTTGAGCCGCTTGACCTCCCGCTTGAGCGAGACGTTCTCACGATGCTCGGAGCGCATCGCGGAGCGGTGCTTGTGTTCGCGTACCCACTCCCAAACGTAGCCGATGATCACCCCCACGACGATCCCGCCAAAGATCACCAGGAAGAGCGGCAATTCAAATTGATAGGACATCATGTCCATGCCCGGCATACCCGACAGCCCTGACGGCATGGTGTTCAGCGTCACCGGCGCGAGGTTTGCAAGGGATACGATCACGAGCACAACCGCGATCGCGAGAAGCACGAGGTAGCGTAGGTATTTCAGCATCTATTTCCCGTTCAGACGATCTCGGAGCAGCTTTCCCGTCTTAAAGAACGGAACGCTCTTCTCTTCAACCTGAACCGTCTCACCCGTGCGCGGGTTCCGGCCCACGCGTGCATCCCGTTGCTTGACCGAGAAGGCCCCGAAGCCCCGAAGTTCAACACGGTCGCCGCGGGCCATGGCATCGATGATTTCGTCAAAGATCGTGGAGACGATCAGCTCAACATCACGCTGATATAGGTGAGGATTATCATCGGCGATCTTCTGGATCAGTTCCGATCTGATCATTGTCTCCCCCTGTTTCCCAGTGCCGGGATTCTGCGACCCGGACACCCTCACTATAGGCACAATCTGCGCCTCACGAAAACAATCGGCTGCAGGCAGAGCGTGATTTCGTCCTGTGAATTGCCTGTATTGCAGGCGTTTTCTCCCGCCATACGTGAGACATGGGTGGGAAATGGTGCGAGCGCAACGAAATCGTCCGCGACTGCCTCGCGCGATTCGGGTGCTGTGCAGCACCATGGGTGGAGGCCGTTCGAAGTCGCATGCACAAACGAAAAAGCCCCGCGCGATGGCGGGGCTTTCTGTAACTTTGCGTCTCAGGTTCAGTCGTCTTGCTTGAGCGCTGCGCCGAGGATGTCGCCGAGGGACGCGCCGGAGTCAGACGAGCCGTACTGCTCCACTGCTTCTTTCTCTTCGGCGATCTCGCGGGCCTTGATCGAGAGGCCCAGACGGCGGGTCTTGGCGTCGATGTTGGTCACGCGGACATCCACCTTGTCGCCCACGCCGAAACGCTCGGGGCGCTGTTCGGCACGGTCACGGCTCAGGTCGGAGCGACGGATGAAGGACTTCTGGCCCTCATAGGTCACCTCGATGCCGCCATCCTCGATGGAGGTCACTTCCACGGTGATGATGGAGCCGCGCTTCACGCCGCCCACGGCATCCGCGAACGGATCACCACCCAGTGCCTTGATGGAGAGCGAGATGCGCTCCTTCTCGGTGTCCACCTCGGAGACCACGGCCTGAACCATGTCGCCTTTGCGGTAGTCGCCGATCACGTCTTCGCCGCGACCTTCCCAGGTCAGGTCGGAGAGGTGCACCATGCCGTCGATGTCGCCCTCGAGGCCCACGAACAGACCGAATTCAGTGATGTTCTTGACTTCGCCTTCGACCTGCGTGCCCACGGGGAACTGCTCTTCGAACACCTCCCACGGGTTACGCATCGTCTGCTTCAGGCCGAGCGACACGCGACGCTTCACGCCGTCGATCTCGAGGACCATGACTTCCACTTCCTGGGAGGTGGAGACGATCTTACCGGGGTGAACGTTCTTCTTCGTCCAGGACATCTCGGAGACGTGGACGAGGCCTTCGACACCGG
>JBCCPQ010000161.1:0-6793 GCA_039024825.1 Pseudomonadota bacterium | reverse complement strand
GCGCGATGTCGCTGTCTGAGACGATCATGCCCTTGGCTTCGAAGTCAAAGCCCTCGGGGGAGGGGACATGGACGACCTCCTGACGCAGGGCCTTGGTTTCGATTGTCATGTCTCCCAGCACGCCTGCCATTGCGTTGATCTTGGCCGATGCCGGACCCGCGACATTGATGACCACGGGGGCGTGGATTTCGCTTCCGTCGCTGAGCCTGACGCCCTGTACGCGGTCTCCGCTCTGAAGGATCGCTGTGACTTTCTGGCCCAGCACCGCGTCCGCGCCCTTGCGCTGGGCTGCGGAGAGGAGGTTCTGAGCGGAAAGCGCAGGGTCGGTGACGTATCCTGCATGGGGCCACAGCACGGCACCGGAGAGCGCGCCCCCGGTGGGCTCCCCAAATGCCGGGTCATCGAGGCGCTTTGCGGGGGCGTACCGGTCAAGTTTGTAGATCGGCAGGGCATCCGAGATGCGGGCGGGGTCCCATTCCTCGTAGGGGCAGTTGAGCTTTGCGGAGTTTTCCATGTGCTTTTCAAGCTGCCCGTTGGCGCTTGTCTTCATGACGAGGCACCCGACCTCCCTGAATTGTGCCAGCGCTTCGCCCTGCGGGGCGCCGAGGTAGTCGGCCCAGTCGCGCCAGTAGTGGTAGCCTTCCCAGGCGAAGGCAGTGCCGTCGAAAGTGGAATAGTGCATGCGGATAATCGCGCAGGAGCCTGCGGTGGACCCATGGCCCGCCTGTTTGAGGCGGTCCACGACGAGGACCTTGTGGCCCTGTTTGGCCAGCTCATAGGCCGTGGCGGCGCCGATCACGCCTGCTCCGATCACGATGGCGTCTGCGGTGCGGGTCATGGGGTGTCTCCTTGGTGGGCGCGGGCATAGCGCGCGAAATCGGCCACCACATCGGGGCGCGGAGGGCGTCCGGTGAAGGCCAGAAGGTAGTGGGGCACGTTGGCGAGGCGATCATCCCAGCTTTCGCCAAGCTCGGCGGCGTCATAGCCAAGTTGCATGTAGTAGAGGACGCGTGCGCGGATCAGCGCCTCCTGCGCGGGGTAGTCGTGGCGGGTGAACATGGTCGCGAGCGCCGCGCAGGTGCGCGCGTCGGCGGCGGCCACGCGAGCCCGGACCTGTCCATCGCGGCGCGCCCAGTCACGGACCGCGAAGTCAAGGTCGATGTCAAAGAGCGCGGGGTTCACGACGCATTTGTGGATGTTGCAGATCGCCTCGCAGATGCTGCTTGATGGCAGCGCGGCCTGGGCGATCATGGCGGCTGGGTTTGCTTCTTCCCATGCGGCCAGAAGCGCATCGAGGAGGCCGCTGCGGTCCTTGAAGTACCAGTAAAAGGAGGATCGCGAGACGCCCATGCGGGTGGCGAGGGTAAGGACTTTCACCTGCTCGACCCCACTTTCGATGAGCGTTCGCATGGCCGCGTCAAGCCAGTCCTGCCGGGTCACTTTCGTGTGGGCGAGTACGGTCATGAGACAGGGGGAGCGCCACCTTCGGCGCTGCGTTTGGCGATGAAGTCAGTGAGCGCGCCCAGGCGATCCGGGTTCACCGGCGGGCTGGGCTGGCGCAAGATCTCCTGCCACTTGGTTGTGGCACGGTCATGGGCCGTGAGAGCGCCTTTTTCCTCCCACGTGCCGAAATTGGACCAGTCAGAGATCACGGGTTCATAAAATTCAGTGGTGTAGCGCGCCATGGTCTGCGCGGCGGCGAAGAAGTGTCCCTGGGGAGCGACTTCCTTGATCGCGTCAAATCCGATGGCGTCGGCCGTGGCTTCCGTGGGTGTGCAGAGGTCTGCGACAGCGTTCACCACATCCATGTCACAGATCAGTTTCTCGTAGCTCACGGTGAGCCCGCCCTCGAGCCAGCCTGCGGCGTGAACGATTGTCGTGGCCCCGGCCATCAGGCAGCCCCACATTGCGAGCTGGTTCTCGTTGGCGCCTTGAGCGTCGTTGATGTTTGACGCTGATCCCGATGCGCAGCGCCAGGGTAGCCCGATGCGGCGCGCGAGCTGTCCAGCGAGGAGGGAGGCGCGGAAGTGCTCAGGTGTGCCGAAGGCTGGCGCCCCGGATTTCATGTCCACGTTGGAGGTGAAGGTGCCGTACATCTGCGGTGCGCCCGGGCGCGTGAGCTGGCCAAGCGTGATCGCTGCGAGCGCCTCCGCATGGCTCAGCGTCACTGCGCCTGCAGGCGTGATCGGTGCCATGGCCCCCATGAGCGTGAAGGGCGTGATGATGGAGATCTGGCCTGCCCTGGCAAAGTCGATGATCCCCTGTGCCATGGGCACGTCGAGCGTCCGGGGCGAGTTCGTGTTGATGATTGTGTAGCAATACGGCGCGGCTTCGAACGCGTCCTGAGAAAGCCCGCGATACAGGCGCATCATCTCAAAGGCATCTTCCACCTGCGGCGTGCCGCGCGAATAGATGAAGAAGGCTTTGTCCGAGAGCGTGAGCGCAGACTTCACCATGTCGTAGTGGCGCAAGTGAATGGGTACGTCCTGCGGCTCTATGAGAGTCGGGACGAGGTGAAGGGCGTCGAACGCCTGGGTGATCTGCACCAGCTCGCGGAAATCCTGGCCTGTTCCCGGGCGGCGACCCTTCACGCGGCACGTGGCATGGGGTGCACCGGCGCCGGGCTGGAAGGTGAGGGAGCCAAGCTCCATCACAAGATCCCGCTCCGGCCCTGCGCCTTTCAGCGGAAAGCTCTTGGGTGCCGTTGCAAGGGCTGCCTCCACCATATCGCGGCCAATAAAGACCATGTCGTCGGCCACTCGCGCGCCGCCGCTTGCAAAGATTGCACGCGCTTCGGGCAGGAGGACGCGCATTCCAAGTTCTTCCAGTACGCGGAGAGACGTTTCATGGATCGCATGCGCTTCGTCGTCTGAAACGGCGTTCATCGGGGGGAACGGATTGCGCAGCTGGCGATAGTTCGTGGCACGGCCCGTCGGCGGCTTTCGGTCTCCCCGTTTGCGGCGGCGCATCGGTTTGGTCATGCTGGAACGCGCCCCCGAATGCTGCGCGCACGCAGATGGATGGTCGCAAACGCAAGCAGGACCGCCAGGGCAGCAAGCGGGGACTCAAAGCTCAACTGAAAGAGAAAAATAGGTCCCAAGACTGTACCGATCACAGGGACGATACATGTCCCGCCGACGGCTCCCCCGACCGCGACGGACAGCAGCGCAGCGACGAGTGCCTCACCCCAGCCGAAATATCCTGGCTTGCCGTACGCGCCTGCGAAAAGGAGCCCGCCGATCCAAGCGCCGAATGTGCAGGCGCCAAGCCCCCAAAGGAGCATCTTCGGCTCAGGCTCTCCCCCGCTGCTTGAGAGGCCCACGCCTATGGCGAGCCCAATGAAAGCATGCCACAGGCTGATTTCGATGCGCGGCGACAACGCGCTAGCCGCGCATCGCTGCGCCGTTCGGGTCGTAAGGCGAGGGCGTCAGCACCTTGGCCTGCCGTTCGATTCCCACGACATGGACTGAAAGCTCTGTCCCCGGTTCCGCATAAGCGCTGTCGACCATGGCCATGGCGACCGACGCGCCAATCGTGTGGCCATAGGCACCAGACGTGGTGAAGCCCACCCGCGTTCCCCCGGACCATACGGGCTCGTAGCCCGAGCAGTCCGCGGCGGGGCTTTCCAGCCCGAGCGTCACAAGACGCTGGTCGGGACCCGAGGAGCGCTCCTTCTCGGCGGCTTCTTTGCCGATGAAGGCGGGTTTCGACCAGTCGATCCAGCGGTCCATGCCGGTCATTGACGGGGTACGGTCCTGAGTGAATTCCGCCGACCAGATGCCAAAGCTCTTTTCGATGCGGGTCGAGAGCAGTGCGTTAAAGCCCACCTCGCGGAGGCCGTGGTCTGCTCCGGCGTCGAGAAGCATCCGGCGCAGGCTGATATGCTCATTGGCGCGGCAATGGATCTCATAGCCCAGTTCGCCGGTGACGGAGAGCCGGCCCATCTTGCACCGCAGGAGGCCCAGATCGAATTCTCCGCAGCCCATGAACTTGAGGTCGATGTCCGGGTTGATCGCGTGCATGATCTTTGTGGAGTTCGGCCCGCTCACCGAGAACCCACAGACATCGTCAGAGATATCGGCAATGCTCACGCCGTCGCCCATGTGGTCGGCAAACCAGCGCATGTGCCACTGCCGCAGGTAGTAGGATCCCATGATCCACCACGTCCCATTTCCCCAGTTGAAGAGTGTCAGGTCGCCTTTCAGCTTGCCTTCGTCCGAGAGCATGACGGCGAGCCGCGCGCGGCCCGGCGCAGGGAGCTTGGTCGCGAAGAGCCCATCGAGCCATGCTTCCGCGCCGGGACCAGTGACCTCGTAGCGGGAGAAGCCCGTGATATCGAGAAGGCCAGCCGCCTCCCGGATCGCCTTGTGTTCGGCTTCCACGTAGGGCGTGGCATCGGTGCGGTTGAGGCTTGGCGTCTCTGTGAACTCCTTCGGTGCGAAGTAAAGCGGGGTCTCAAGGCCCCAGGAGCAGCCCCAGCGCGCGCCAGCCTCTGTCATGTCGCTATACGCAGGGGCCATCCGCAGCGGTCGGCCCGCGGGGAGCTGTTCGTTCGGGTAGCTCATCACGAAGCGGCGGGAATAGAACTGGCCCGTCGTCTGCTTGATGTATTCCTTGTTGGACATGTGCGGGCCGTAGCGGGCGATATCCATGGACCACGCGTCTGTCTCGGGCTCGCCGTTGATCATCCATTCCGCGAGGGTCTTGCCCACGCCGCCACCCTGCAGGAAGCCGGCCATGACCCCGCAGGCGAGCCAGTAGTTCGGCACAGAGCTCACCGGGCCCACCAGTGGGTTGCCATCGGGCGAGAAGGTGAAGGCGCCGTTGACCCAGCTTTGGATGCCCACTTCGTTGAGGCAGGGGTAGCGGTTGAAGGCGAGCTCCAGTTCGCGCTCGATCCGGTCGGTGTCTTCCTGAAGGAGCTCGATCCCGTAGTTCCACGGCGCGCCGTCCATCATCCAGTGTTGGTGGTCGACCTCATAAATGCCGACAAGGATGCCCTTCTTGTCCTGCCGCATGTAGGTGAAGCCTTCGAGGTCCACGGTCATGGGCACTTCAAAATCGAGCGCTTCGATCTCCGGGATCGTCTCCGTCAGGAAATAATGGTGGGCGAGGGGAGATACCGGCAGGTCGAGACCGACCATACGCCCGCATTGCTTGGCCCAGAGGCCGCCCGCGTTCACGACATGCTCTGCCCTGATCGTGCCGTTCTCTGTGACGACCTCCCAATGATCGCCTTTCCAGTTCAGCTCTTCGACCTTGTTGTGTTCGATGATGTCGGCGCCGCGTTTCTTGGCGGCGCGGGCGTAGGCATGGACGGTGCCGGTGGTGTCGACATAACCCTCACGGTCGGCCCAGAGTCCGCCGATCACGCCTTCGGTGTCCATGATCGGGCAGGATTTCTTGATCTCTTCGGGCGTCATCAAATGGCAATCTTCGATGCCGATCGTCTGGAAGGTTCGGTAGGCGGCTTGCAACCATTCCCAACGCTCCGGCGCGCAGGCCACGGTCACGCCCCCGGTCATGTGGAGCCCGATGTCGATGCCGCTTTCTTCTTCGATCTCGGTGAGGAGGTCGATTGTGTAGGCCTGGAGCGCGGCCATGTTGGGGTCGGCGTTGAGGGCGTGGATGCCGCCTGCCGCGTGCCAGCTTGATCCCGCGGTCAGTACGTTGCGCTCTAGGATCGCGACGTCGGTCCAGCCGAACTTGGTGAGGTGATAGGCGACGGATGCGCCCACGACGCCGCCACCGATGACGACGACCCGGTACTGATCTTTCATGGCTCTCTCCCTGCGGTTTGGAGAAAAGGCTACCGGGCAGGGCGCGCGATTCTAGACAGAAGTGTCCAGAGGGTGGCCCGTTTGCGACATCTCTGCCCTTAGGCAGCGTCGTAGACGAGGCGAAAGCCCTGATGTGTGGTCGTTGAGTCGGGCGAGTTTCCGGACCGCGCCGCGATCCGGTAGCGGAAGCAGTAGGACGCGTGACATAGGAAGGAGCCCCCTTTGAGGAGCTTGTAGCCCTTCATGGCCCTTTCCTGCGCCCGCGCCGCTTTCTTCAGCGAGCGAAGGCGGTAGGGCTCTGAGGTCCACTCCCAGACATTGCCGACCATGTTGAAAAGACCGTAGCCGTTCGGAGCATAGCTCTTTGCCGGGGCAGTGCCGTCGTGGCCGTCTGCGGCGGTGTTGTGGTCCGGGAAGTGCCCTTGCCAGATATTGCAGGGGTAGGGGCCTTCGTCACCGGGCGCGGTATCGCCCCACGGGAAGGGAACATCCGCCAGCCCCCCGCGCGCGGCGTGCTCCCATTCAGCCTCCGTCGGCAGACGCCCGCCAGCCCATTGCGCGTATGCGCGGGCATCGGACCAGGAGACTTGTGTGACCGGATGATCGGCGGGCGCGTAGGAGCCCGGCCCATGCGGTTCCCGCCACGTTGCCCCGTCAACGCGCCGCCACCAGGGTGCCTCAAGGACGCCTTCCGTGGCACCCACGCTCGCGGCAACATGGGCGGCAAAGACAAAAGACCAGCCGATCTCCTCCGCCTCGGTGACAAAACCGGTCTCTGCGATGAAGTTGGCGAATTGCGCGTTGGTAACGGCAGTCTTTTCCATCGCAAACGGGCGGAGCTTGGTGCTTTTAAGCGGGCCTTCGCCATCCACCGCAAAATGCGGGTGCGCCGTTCCGAGAAGCCCGGCTCCACCGGGAATATCGACCGTATCACGCGCCGGCGCGCCGCGCGGCACCTCCGCGTGCCGTTTTCGCGATGTGGTGCCCCTATCCGGCGTGCAGCAGGTCCCGTC
>JBCCPQ010000160.1:0-6824 GCA_039024825.1 Pseudomonadota bacterium | reverse complement strand
GAACGATTCCGGAATACCGGCCTCGAAGTTGTCCTCGCCCTTGACGATGCTCTCGTAGACCTTGGTGCGGCCCGCCACGTCGTCGGACTTCACGGTCAGCATTTCCTGCAGGGTGTAGGCGGCGCCATAGGCTTCCAGGGCCCAGACCTCCATCTCCCCGAAGCGCTGACCGCCGAACTGCGCTTTGCCGCCCAGCGGCTGCTGGGTAACGAGGCTGTACGGCCCGGTTGAGCGCGCGTGGATCTTGTCATCCACCAGGTGGTGCAACTTCAGCAGGTACTTGACCCCGACCGTCACCGGACGGCTGAACTGCTCCCCCGTGCGCCCGTCAAAGAGCACCGACTGGCCCGACTGGTCAAAGCCCGCGCGGGACAGGGCGTCGTTCACATCGCCCTCTTTCGCGCCGTCAAAGACCGGCGTTGCAATGGGCACGCCGCGGGTCACGTTGCCCGCCGCTTCCACCAGCGTCTCGTCGTCCATGCCCGCGATGCCTTCGTCGTAGACATCCTCGCCGTAGGCCAGGCTCAGCGCCTCGCGTACCGGGGTCAGATCGCCCGACCGGCGGTACTCCTGCAACGCCTCATCGACGTTCACGCCCAAACCGCGCGCGGCCCAGCCCATGTGCGTCTCAAGGATTTGCCCCACGTTCATGCGCGACGGCACGCCCAGCGGGTTGAGGCAGAAGTCGACCGGTGTGCCATCGGCGAGGAACGGCATGTCCTCCATCGGTACCACCTTGGAGATCACACCCTTGTTGCCGTGACGCCCGGCCATCTTGTCACCCGGCTGCAGCTTGCGCTTTACCGCGACAAAGACCTTGACCATCTTCATGACACCTGGCGGCAGGTCGTCGCCGCGGCGCACCTTCTCCACCTTGTCGTCAAACCGCGCATCAAGCGCCCGCTTCTGGATCTCGTAGTGCTCGTTCAGAGCCTCCACGATCTTGGCGTCGTCCTCGTCCTCCAGCGCCAGCTGCCACCACTGACCGCGCGTGAGCTGCTGATCCAGCAGTTCTTCGGTGATCATGGACTTCGCTGGCACGCCCTTGGGGCCTTTCACAGCCACCTTGCCGAGGATCATCTGGCGCAGGCGCGCGTAGATGTTGCGGTCGAGGATCGCCATCTCGTCATCCCGGTCACGGGCCAGACGCTCCACTTCCTCACGCTCGATCTGCAGCGCGCGTTCGTCCTTCTCCACCCCATGGCGGTTGAAGACCCGCACTTCCACGACCGTGCCGAAGTCACCCGGCTTCACGCGCAGCGACGTGTCACGCACGTCGCTCGCCTTCTCCCCGAAGATCGCGCGCAAGAGCTTCTCTTCCGGCGTCATCGGGCTTTCGCCCTTGGGGGTGATCTTGCCCACCAGAATGTCGCCCGGCTCCACGTCCGCGCCGATGTAGACGATGCCCGCCTCATCGAGGTTCCGCAGCGCTTCCTCGCCCACGTTGGGGATATCCCGTGTGATCTCCTCCGGCCCCAGCTTCGTGTCGCGCGCCGCCACTTCGAATTCCTCGATGTGGATGGAGGTGAACACGTCATCGCGGGAGACCCGCTCAGAGATCAGGATGGAGTCCTCGTAATTGTAGCCGTTCCACGGCATGAAGGCGACGACCACATTCTTGCCAAGCGCCAGCTCCCCCATGTCCGTGGAGGGCCCATCGGCAATCACCTGGCCCTTCTGAACCATGTCACCCACCTTCACCAGCGGACGCTGGTTGATGCAGGTGTTCTGGTTTGAGCGCTGGAACTTGCGCATGCGGTAGATGTCCACGCCCGCGTCGCCCAGTTCCAGATCCTCTGACGCACGCACAACGATCCGTGCCGCATCGACCTGGTCGATGACACCGGCGCGGTGCGCCATGATGGCCGCCCCGGAATCCCGTGCCACGACCTCTTCGATGCCCGTGCCGACCAAAGGCGCCTCGGCCTGCAACAGCGGCACCGCCTGGCGCTGCATGTTGGAGCCCATCAGCGCGCGGTTCGCATCATCGTTCTCGAGGAACGGAATGAGCGAGGCAGCAACCGAGACCAACTGCTTGGGGCTCACATCAATCAGATCAACGCTCTCGGAGGGTGCCAGCGTGTATTCACCCGACTGGCGGGTGTTCACGAACTCATTGACGAACTTGCCGCCCTCATCGATGGAGGCATTGGCCTGCGCCACAGTGTGCCGCATCTCCTCGGTGGCGGACATGTAGTGCACATCATCCGTCACCTTGCCACCCTCTACCTTGCGATAAGGTGTTTCGATGAAGCCGTACTTGTTCACACGCGCAAATGTCGCGAGCGAGTTGATGAGACCGATGTTTGGCCCTTCCGGCGTCTCGATGGGGCACATCCGACCGTAGTGTGTCGGGTGCACGTCGCGAACCTCAAAGCCAGCCCTTTCACGGGTAAGCCCGCCTGGCCCAAGCGCCGACAGACGCCGCTTGTGGGTGACTTCAGACAAAGGGTTCGTCTGGTCCATGAACTGGGAAAGCTGCGAGGAGCCAAAGAACTCCCGCACCGCCGCCGCAGCAGGCTTGGCGTTGATCAGATCCTGCGGCATCACTGTGTCGATCTCAACGGACGACATCCGCTCCTTGATCGCCCGCTCCATGCGCAGCAGACCCACGCGGTACTGGTTCTCCATCAGCTCACCGACCGAGCGCACCCGGCGGTTGCCCAGATGGTCGATGTCATCAATGTCCCCGCGCCCGTCGCGCAGGTCCACCAGCGCCTTGATGCAGGCCACGATGTCATCGCGGTCCAGCGTGCGCTGCGTGTCTTCCTTCGCCAGGTCTAGACGCATGTTCATCTTCACGCGGCCCACCGCACTCAGATCATAGCGCTCCCCGTCAAAGAACAGCGTATCGAACAGTGCCGATGCCGCCTCAACGGTGGGCGGTTCGCCCGGGCGCATGACGCGGTAGATGTCCATGAGCGCGGTGTCGCGGTTCATGTTCTTGTCCTGCGCCATGGTGTTGCGCATGTAGGGGCCGACATTGACGTTATCGATGTCCAAAAGCGGGATTTCCGTGATCCCCGCATCAATCAGGTCCTTCGCCGTGCCGCCAATCAGCGTACCGTCCTTGTCATGCTCCAGCGTCAGCTCATCGCCCGCTTCCACATAGATCGCACCGGTCTCTTCGTTGATGATGTCCTTGGCAGAAAACTTGCCCGCGATCTGGTCAAACGGCAGCAAGAGGTCCGTGACCTTGCCCTCGTCAATCAGCTTTTTCACAGCGCGCGGCGTGACCTTCTTGCCCGCCTCAAAGAGCACGTCACCCGTTTTCGCGTCCACGATGTCATAGGTCGGCCGCGTCCCGCGCACGCGCTCGGGGAAGAAGGGGGCGACCCAGCCGTTCTTCTTCTTGTCGAGCTTCCATGTCGTCGTCTCATAGTAGGCATCCATGATGCCTTCCTGATCGAGCCCCAGCGCATAGAGCAGCGTCGTCACCGGCAGCTTACGGCGGCGGTCGATGCGGGCGAACACGATGTCCTTGGCGTCGAATTCAAAGTCCAGCCAGGAGCCGCGATACGGAATGATCCGGCAGGCGAAAAGCAGCTTGCCCGAGCTGTGCGTCTTGCCCTTGTCATGGTCAAAGAACACGCCCGGAGAGCGGTGCATCTGGGAGACGATGACACGCTCTGTCCCGTTCACGATGAACGTGCCATTCGGGGTCATCAGGGGCATGTCGCCCATGAAGACGTCCTGCTCCTTGATGTCCTTGACGGACTTGGCGCCCGTGTCCTCATCCACATCAAACACGATCAGGCGCAGCGTCACCTTCAGCGGCGCGGAATAGGTCATGTCGCGCTGCTGGCATTCCTCCACGTCGTACTTGGGCTTTTCCAGCTCGTACTTGACGTATTCCAGCACGGAGGTTTCATTAAAGTCCTTGATCGGAAAGACCGACTGGAAGACCCCCATGATGCCCTCGCCGTCCATCGGCTCAGGCTGATCCCCGGAGTTCAGGAAGAGATCATAGGAAGATTTCTGCACCTCAATGAGGTTCGGCATATCCAGAACTTCACGGATTTTGCCATAATATTTACGAAGACGTTTCTGGCCAAGGTAGGTTTGTGCCATGTGTCGGTAACACCTTTTCTCATACGCCGCGCGCGCAGTCGGGCCCCTGCGCGGGCAAGCTCGCTGAGACAACAGGGGAGACGGTCCATCCTCGCCACACGGACCCATCGCGCGGCATCTCGACTGCTCCCCTGCCTTGGAAAGACCCCCTCGTGTGGGGGTCTTGCCAAGAAAGGCCTGACGGACAATGCTGTTCCCTCCCCTCGGTGACTGTGGTGGTCAGACGGGGGTGCGGGCTCCTTTGCAATGTACGACAGGAAAAGCGGCCTCGAATCGCTTGAGACCGTGTGAGAGGGTCAGATAGGCCGGGGACGGGGGAAGTGCAAGGGGGTGGTTACCTTATTAGCTAGGCGCAAATACAGATGCTCTATGAACTCTCATCGCTACTGCTACTGAGTGGTTTGAGGCTTGAAGCTCCTTCGAGTTCGCTTGTTGACGCAGTGTCATCGGCTTGCGCAGCCTCTTTGATCTGCCTTTCGCTCGCAGCCTCTTGTTCAAGAAACCTCGCCACACTCGGTACTTGATCCAAATAAAACTGTGGGGGCTCCAACTCGCCAGAGGAAGGTTCTTCCGCTAGTTCAAATTCATCAGTGCCGACCGCGCGGCAATATTGGTTCACGTAGTTTAGAATTTCGGACGCATCATGCGTGCCGCCAGAAAAGAGGCTACGAGCCGACTGCCTTATTTCAATCGTTTTCAGATGTTTCAGCGTGTCCAGGTATAAAAGTGGATAGGGCTCTCCAGAGTTGACGCCCTTCATTTCAACTGGTTGGTCTATACGGACCTGGTCTTTCATGCTGTCAATTGTCAGCACTATCCTTGCTAGCTGCACGCTGAGCAAGAACCGTTCCTTTGTAGCATTTGAAGCGACACGGAATCCCGTATCGATTGCTTTTCCTAAGAAATCAAAATCGAAGGGAGATTGGTCGGCTGCTCGCTCTAGTGCCTCTGATGCTGCCAGAAGTTGCCCCGCGGCGTCGCCGTCTTGCTCTTCCCCGTCCGAGGCTACCGATAGCTCAGGCGCAACAGGCTTCAGTTCAACTGTCAGATTGGGAAAAGGAAAGGAGGCGACCCAAGCGGCACCCTTGAGGTCGAGCGGATAGTGGTCGTCCTGAAGTCGCTTTCTGTAGGAGTAAAGCGTCTTCTGAAACTGATCGATTGCCAGCTTTACCGATAACTTTGATCCAACCAAACCACAGAAAACAAGCTCATCTCCGACAGCCTTCCACAGTACCGGGCACCTATCATCTCTATTTTCTTGGCTTCGGGCTGAATTATAGTTCTTATAGAACTCTGCGGGAAAGTCCTTGTAGAAATTATGAAACGCTTCTACCCAAATCGGGAATGCGTCTCCTTCTCTTATATTCCGCCCTCTATCTGAATTCTTAAAATTGGTCGAGCCAGTCAAATCGACCGACAGGAATAAGCGGACTCGAAACCTCGCAACCTCAAATCGAAGATTTGACAACTACTCACTAATCTCCAAGGATTCTACATCCCAAGGACTTTGCCCGTACCCGTACAGCGGAGGGTGTTACGCCGAAAGTTTCACTCGCGGTGCCATTTTCGAAGGCCTCTCGGAATTCCGCTTCGGGCATTAGAAACGCCGATGCAAACCAGTTTGCTTCCCATTCGCACCGGACAAGTTCCTTATTTTCAGAATCTACCATCCGGGTCGCTTTCATGCGTGAAGCATTCCCTGAAGATTTCACTCGCGGCCAATGGAGCAGAAAATGTCCTAATTCATGTGCGATGGTAAAGTGATCCCGAAGAGCACCAGTGTGCGCAGATAGGTAGATGGTGAACGTGTCATCTGGCTCGACAATGATTGAATCTGTTTGGTCAGCCTCAAACAGTCCAATGTACTCTATCGATCCGTTATTTTCTTTTACTAGGTCAGGAAGGTCAAAACCGGAGGTCAGCCCTGCAACCCTTCGCTGCTCTTCAGCAAATTTCATCACGCTGAGCTTACTTGCCCAAGATGGTATTGGGCGAGAAAAGTCCGCTTCGGCAGTCTGCTGCTGATGGGCTGCCATCTCAAAACTCACGGATAATCTTCTCCACCACAACTTATAAATAGGCCTTCAGCAGCAGTAATCCACAAAATGTGGACAATTGTCCATGTTGCGTCAGGCGAAAAAACGGCGGCCCCAAGGGACCGCCGCTTCTAATCTCACCGTAGGGTGGGCAATCTGCCCACCAAGCCTTAGGCCAGCTCGACCTCGGCGCCTGCTGCTTCCAGCTTGGCCTTGATGTCCTCGGCTTCCGCCTTGTCCACGCCTTCCTTGATCTTGCCACCGGCTTCGACCATGTCCTTGGCCTCTTTCAGGCCCAGACCGGTGATCGAACGGACTTCCTTGATCACGTTGATCTTGGACGCGCCCGCGTTCTTCAGGACAACGTCGAACTCGGACTTCTCTTCCGCCGCTTCGCCGCCCGCATCTGCCGGGCCCGCCATCATCACTGCGCCGCCAGCGGCGGGCTCGATGCCGTATTCATCCTTCAGGATGGTCTTCAGTTCTTGTGCTTCCAGCAGGGTCAGACCCACGATCTCTTCTGCCAGTTTCTTCAGGTCAGCCATTTCAGCTCTCCATTAAAAGTTGTGTTCCAACGTGCGAGGGGCACCCCACACAGGTCCAAAAGTTGCTTACGCCGCCTTGTCCTCGATGGTGGACAGGATGCCGGCGATGTTGGATGCAGGTGCGCCAATGGCCCCGGCGATGTTCGATGCGGGTGCGCCCAGCATGCCCGCG
>JBCCPQ010000159.1:0-6908 GCA_039024825.1 Pseudomonadota bacterium | reverse complement strand
GACCATCCTCGACGCCTGCGGCAATGATTACATCGGTTTCACCTGCAAGCAGATCAGCCATCTTCCGATGTTGGCAGCAGGCTCCATGGTCTTTGATCGGGCCATCGCAGAGAGCCCGGGCCGCTGGGAAGAAGGCATCTTTCGCCTGAGGATCGGCAATGCGCAGCACAAAGTCATCTACGACGCTATCGCAGACGGGGACGCGGTCCGAGCAGAGGGAATGATGCGCGAGCATTCCCACACCATGATCACGTACATCGAGACTTTTGAAAAGCGCGATGGCAGCCTCACGGTGTCGGATCTTGTGTCATTTTCTGCCGCAGCCGATCCCGAACTGCCAAGTGTGTGAGAAGCGACATGCCCGCACATCCTGATCTCCTCGCCCAGAACGCCCAGTTTGAAAAGAAGATCCATTCACTTGCGGAAGGCGTTTACGCGGCGGTTGGATATGCGGCCTCAAATGTCCACTTTCTGGTCGGCGAAACGGGCGTGATTGCCATCGACACAACGGAAACCACGCAAGCGGCGCAGAACATCCTCTCCGACTTTCGCCAAATATCCTCCCTTCCCATCAACACGATCATCTATACGCACTCGCACCGCGATCACATTTCCGGCGCGAGCGTCTTTGCAGAAGGCCGATCTGTTGAGGTCATCGCCGCCGACAATTTTGCGTCCGACCTCGTCGATACTGGCCCATCACGACCCGCACCGAATGCGGCGCTGATGGCACGCACGAAGCGCCAGTTCGGGATCAGCTTGCCTGGAGACGAACGTGTCAGCCTTGGGGTAGGCCCGGGAGACCGGCCGATGCAGGGTATGGGGGCTGGCTACCTTGACCCGACACTTCGTATCGCTGAGACGAGCCAACTTGAGCGAGAAGGCTTCCAGCTAGAGCTCGCCAAGGCGCCCGGCGAGACGCCCGACCACCTTGTCGTCTGGCTTGCATCTAAAGGGGTCCTCTTCTGCGGAGACAATTTCTATCACGCCTTTCCGAACCTCTACGCCATCCGGGGCACGCCCTACCGCGACTTTGATGCTTGGGCCGATACGATGGATCAACTCATGGCCTACGAGGCGGAGGTTCTGTCCCCAGGCCACACCCTGCCCGTGATGGGTTCGGCGGCGGTTAAGGAATGTCTGACCGGCTACCGTGACGCGGTCCGCCATGTGGTGACAGAGACCGTTGCAGGCATGAATGCTGGGCGGGACCCTGTGACCATAGCAGCCGGCTTAAATCTGCCGAACGACCTTGCGGAGAAGCCTTACCTCCAAGAATTCTATGGCTCCGTAAACTACGCCGCCCGCGCCTATTTCGCGGGCACACTCGGTTGGTTTGATGGCAATCCAACGAGCCTTGGACAGCTCACCCCCGCGGAGGAAGCCAAGCGAATGATCGCGTTGGCAGGCGGCGCAGAGGCCGTTGAACGGGCGGCGCAGGACGCGCTGGGGAACGGTGACGCCCAATGGGCGATGGAGCTCGTCGACAGGTTGCTTGCTCTTGGCGAGGCCACAACCGAAGTCAAAGCGATCAAAATCAGTGCCATGCGCAAGCTGGCAGATGAAACGGTCAATGCACCGACACGAAACTACTACCTCCTCTCCGCACGAGAGCTCGAAGAAAGCTGATGGGCCCGACGCGCCTCGGGTTACTTGGTGAGAGGAAAGACCGCCGCAAAGGTCGGCCAGACATGGGAGACGCCACGGGATGACATCCGAAGCCACTTTCAGTGACGCGCAGGCGGGACTTTATCCCCGCGACTGGTCGCGCCAGCCGCCTGCGCACACGCCGGACTACCTCACCACCCGTGCCCGCAGCCCCCGGCGTAAGCTCGTTCGCCTCACAGACGTGGTGAATGAAAGCACTGGGCCGATCTTCAATCATGAAGACCTCGGCGCGACGGATTGGGATCTTCTCACCAATTTCGCCGCTCCGGGCGAAAGTGCGATCGGCCCGCGGCTTCTCGTCCATGGACGGGTTCTTGACGAGAACGGTCGCCCCATCCGTCACGCGCTGGTGGAGTGCTGGCAGGCCAATTCCGGCGGGCGTTACCGACACAAGAACGACACGTACCTTGCACCGATTGATCCGAACTTTGGCGGCTGCGGGCGTACGATTACCGACGATGAAGGACGGTACCGCTTCCGCACAGTTATGCCCGGCGCCTATCCATGGCCCAATGGCCCGAACACGTGGCGCCCCGCGCACATCCACTTTTCGATCTTCGGACACAGCTTCGCGCAGCGTCTGATCACTCAATGCTACTTCGAAGGGGATCCGTTCATCCCGCTTTGCGCCATCGTCAAAACGATACCAAGCGCGGAGGCCATCGACGGCCTCGTGGCTCGGCTCGACATGGATGAGACGATCCCGCACGACACCGTGGCCTACAGCTTTGACATCATCCTCCGTGGCAAGCGGCAAACGTTCTTTGAAAACCAGCCGGACGGATTATGAGCGCGCGCCCGAACACCAAGGTTATGCCGGAGACCGCCTCTCAAACGGCGGGGCCATACGTCCATATCGGGCTGGCGCCCAATGCAGCCGGCTTTGAGATCTACGAGAAAGAGGCGGGCGCCGTCATCGCCGGACCAGACGTCGAGGGCGAAAGGATCCGCGTCGAAGGTATCGTCTGGGACGGTAACGGCGATCCGGTGAAAGACGTCCTTCTCGAGGTTTGGCAGGCTGACGCCCATGGCCGCCATGCTAATTCAGATAAGGTCGAAGATGGCTTTTGCGGCTGGGGCCGGATCATCAGCGATTTCGACACGGGTCTGTGGTCTTTCGAGACGATCAAGCCCGGCCCGGTGAACGGCGGCGCGCCTTACCTCAGCCTGTGGATTGTCGCGCGCGGCATCAATATCGGGCTCAACACTCGAATGTACTTCGCTGACGAGGCCGATGCCAACGCAAGCGACCCTGTCCTCGGCCTCCTTGCGGATCCTGACCAACGGGGCACCCTAATTGCGGCGCGCACGGACGACGAGGGCGCAGCGGTCTACCGGTTCGACATCGTCCTGCAGGGGGACGGCGAAACCGTCTTCTTCGACATATGACAAAGCCCTGCATTATCTGTGTAGCCATCACCGGCTCCCTGCCACGGCGGTCTGACAATCCCGCGGTGCCAATCACGGTGTCAGAGCAGGTCGAGAGCACCCAGGAGGCCTTTGAGGCCGGCGCAACAATCGCGCATTGCCATGTGCGAAATGATGACGAGACGCCGTCCTCAGACCCGGACAAGTTTGCACGTCTGAAAGAAGGTCTGGAAAAGCACTGCCCGGGGATGATCGTTCAGCTCTCCACGGGAGGGCGGTCCGGAGCAGGCAAAACAAGGGGTGGCATGCTCCCGCTTCGGCCAGACATGGCGTCCCTTTCCGTGGGATCGAACAACTTCCCTACGCGTGTCTATGAAAATCCGCCCGACCTTGTCGATTGGCTTGCGGCAGAGATGCTCGAACACGGTGTGAAGCCGGAGATTGAAGCCTTCGATCTCAGCCATATCCTGCAGGCCAAGCGTATGGCCGATGAAGGAAAGCTGGCCGGCACGCCTTACGTGCAGTTCGTCATGGGGGTGAAGAATGCCATGCCCGCCGACAGAGCAGTCTTTGACTATTACATCGCGACCGTTGCGCGCCTGTTTGGCGAAGACGCGCCGTGGTGCGCCGCCGGGATCGGCCGCCATCAGATCGAACTCAACGAATGGGCGATTTCGTCTGGTGGGCATGCCCGCACGGGCCTTGAAGATAACGTCCGGCTCGACCGCGAGCAGCTCGCCCCGTCAAATGCCGCGTTGGTCGCGCGCGCCATGGCGCTTTGCGAAAAATACGAACGTCCCGTGGCAAGCTGGCAAGAAGCCCGCGGCATATTGGGACTAGAAGGGGCGCCCACGTAGGGGCGCACGTGTTGGGAGGACATCGTGGCCTGGAAATCAATCTTATGTGCCTACAGCGGCGATGCAGCTAAGGGGAGCGGCCTGCGGCACGCAGTGCGCGTGGCCAAGCACTATGACGCGCATCTCACCGGCGTTCTCTTGCACGGATCGTCCATCATGCAAGAGCGACTTCAACCCCGTCTTCCCAGGGATCTCATTGAGCAGCTTCAAGGCGCGGAGCGCAAACACATTGCCGAAATTGGCGAACGCTTCATGGCCGCAGCAACGGCGGGCGGCTTGGATGGCCAGTCGGAATTTGTGGAGATCGTCCCGACGGAGGATGGAAGCCTCTCGGAATTCGCCCACGCCTACGACCTTATCGTCATGGGAAACCACTCACTGGAAGCCCACGACGCGCATTTGTCACCCTACCCCGATCTCGTGGCGCTCCGCAGCGGACGTCCGGTCATGGTCGTGCCAAACGAATACGCGGGCGAAGGTCTCGCCGAACGCGCGGTCGTCGCCTGGGACGGCGCGCGCGCAGCAACGCGGGCTCTAAGCGACACCATAGATGTGCTGGCCGACAAGAGTGCCGTGCAGCTTGTAAGTGTCGGCAAAACACCTCGGGGCACGGACCGTCTTTTGACAAATCTCGCGCGCCACGGCGTCAACGCAACGTTCGAAGCTGTGAGCCGCACCGGCTCGGTCGCTGACACCCTCCTACAAGCTGCGGCAGACTTCGACGCAAAGCTCCTCGTGCTTGGGGCGTATGAACACAGCAAGTTTAGCCATGACCTCTTTGGTGGTGTCACGACAGAGGTGATCGCCAAAGCCAAGATCCCTGTGCTCATGGCGCATTGACTTAAAGCAAAGACGAAGAGGCTAACGAAGGCCCAGTGTGACGATCAAATGGAAGCCCTGACCCTTAATACAGAAATGATCGTCGTCCTCGCCATCCTCGCGACGACGGTCTTCCTCTTCGTGACCGAGACGTTCCGCATCGACTTCACGGCGGTGCTTGTCATGGTCACCCTTGGCTTCCTGTCGCAGGTACCCGAACTGGGAAACCTCGCCAATGTCGACAGACTCTTCGAGGGGTTCTCCTCAAACGCGGTCATGTCGATCATCGCGGTGATGATCATCGGGGCGGGGCTCGACAAAACGGGCCTCATGACCAAAGTCGCGAGCTGGATCGTCAAGGTTGGTGGCAAAACGGAAACGCGCCTCGTGCCAATCATCTCAGGCACTGTCGGGATCATTTCCTCGTTCATGCAAAACGTCGGGGCGGCGGCACTCTTTTTACCGGTTGTGAGCCGAATATCTGTCCGCACGGAGATCCCCATGAGCCGGCTCCTCATGCCCATGGGCTTCTGCGCGATCCTCGGCGGAACCATTACCATGGTAGGCTCCTCACCGTTGATCTTGCTCAATGATCTCATGGCCACGGCCAACGAAGCGCTGCCTGTCGACCAGCAGATGGAGGCGTTTGAGCTCTTTGATGTCACTCCTGTGGGCGTGAGCCTCGTCCTGACCGGGATCCTCTACTTCGTCATCTTCGGGCGTTGGGTGCTACCCAACAAAGGGCGCGAAAGCGCCACGAGCGGCAAATCCATCAGTGAATACCTCCGTAGTCTCTACGGCGTAGATACCGATATCTTTGAGATCATCCTGCCAAAGGACAGCCCATTTGAGGGACGCAACGTGGCGGACGTCATGGTCGAAGGGCATCTGCACATCATCGGCACGCATTACCGAAGGCAAAGCTATTTCATGCCGCCGCCGATCAGCACGACTATCACAACACCCTGCCGTCTTGCGGTTCTCGGAAACCGCGCCGATGCGCAGGCCATGGCCACAGCGGGCGGCGGTCGCATGCTGTCGCAACTCGACGTCTTCGCCGATGACTACGCGCCGACAGCCTGCGGCATGGCAGAGGTTGTCGTGCCACCGGGTTCCGTCCTCGTTGGGCAATGTTCAGTCGATCTGGAGCTGCGCAAGACCTATGGGATCAGTCTCGTGGCCATACGGCGCGGCGAGGAAACGCTCAGCCTCGTTGAGTCTGAGGATCACACGCCCACTCGCGTGGGCCTCGTTCCGCTGCAAACCGGTGACACACTCGTGGTCTTCGCGAAGTGGGACCGGCTAGCCAAGCTTACCTCTGACCGGAATTTTGTCGTCGTCACACAGGACTTCCCTCGCGAGGATGTACGGCCTCAGAAAGTGGGCTTTGCCCTGGCCTTCTTCGCGCTGGCGATCGCGCTCATTCTCTTCACCGATATCCGCCTGTCGCTCTGCCTTCTCGGTGCGGCGGCGGGCATGATCCTGTCCGGCGTGTTGCGGATTGATGAAGCCTACAATGCCGTCAGTTGGAGCACGGTTTTCCTCCTTGCGAGCCTCATACCCCTTGGACAAGCGGTCCAGAACACCGGCACCGCCGCATGGATCGCGCAGGAGACGCTGCGCCTTTTCGACGGGGTTCCGATCTTTGGCCTGCAGGTCGGCGTCGCGCTTCTTGCAACGGCCTTTACGCTGGTAATGTCCAACGTTGGCGCAACGGTACTTCTGGTCCCGCTCGCGGTTTCCATCGCAGTAGCAGCGGGCGGGGATCCGGCAATCTTTGCTCTTACGGTGGCGGTCGCCACGTCAAACTCGTTCCTGATCCCAACGCACCAGGTGAATGCTCTCATCATGGCGCCCGGGGGCTACAAGGTAACGGACTTCCTCCGTTCGGGCAGCATCATGACGGTGCTTTTCTTGATCGTCTCGCTCGGCGCCATGGCGCTCGTTGTCTGACAGCGCGTCCTAGCCAGCCGCACTGTTCTTGAACTTTTGATGCTCGTCTTCCACGAGCCCGATCTTCCAATAGCCCGAGATATAGGTATCTCCGCGGTCGATCCCTTTCTCATTGTGCAGGAAGTCGCGCAGGGCCCGGATGACACCGGACTCGCCTGCGATGCAGGTCCGCACCCGGCCTTTGGGCCAGTCAAAAGACCGGATGAACTCCTCTTGTGCCGCTGACGGCGTCTGGGGGTCAGG
>JBCCPQ010000158.1:0-6920 GCA_039024825.1 Pseudomonadota bacterium | reverse complement strand
TCCTCGATTACAATGGTGCCGCGCGGGAAGTTGTCGTTCTGCGTGCTGTCGAGCATATCGAATCTCACTGGGTAATCATCTTGCTTGCGAGAGCGTATATGAGAAATATGATTACTTTGCAAACGCAGAAATCAGCGGAGAAACCCAATCGAGTACGTCGGTTCGAGGCCCTGTGCGGCGATGTAGCGATCCAGCTTTTCAGGGTCTGGTTGCCGCTTGGTGGCGGTTTCAGCCGCCGCAAGACCACCGGTAATAAAGAGGCTGTCGATGTCTTCGCCCAGTGCGCCGCGAATGTCGGTGAGGATGCCGTCCCCGATCGCAAGGATCCTATTGTCGGGAATGTCCCGTCCGAGGGCGCTCAGCCTGCGACGGGCAAGGTCATAAATCGGGGGATGCGGCTTTCCGAAGTAAAGGCTTGTGCCGCCCATCTCCGTATACATCTCTGCCAGCTTACCGGCGCACCACTCGCGTGTTTCTCCGCGATCGACGACAATGTCGGGGTTGGCACACAAAAGCGGCATTCCTTTCTGCTTGGCGTAGAGAAGGTCCGGACGGCTACTATCGGGGTCAGCAAGCGGATCGAAGGGGCCGCAGCATACGATGCCCTCGGCTTCATCCAAGGGGACCTGGCGGATGGGCGTCGGGTTCTCGATGAGTTTCAGCGGGTCAAAAAACGCCTGATCGTGGGATTGGCCAATGAAGTAAACCTTCTCGCCCACCGCGCCGGTGAACATGGCCGCCCGCGCGCTGTCGCCTGAGGTTGCAATATCATCCCAGCTATCTTCCGCGACGCCGATCCGACCCAATTGAGCAGCCACGGAGGCGCGATGCCTCGGCGCGTTGGTGACGAGCATCACGATCCCTCCCGACGCGCGATAGGCGCGGAGTGCGGTTACCGCTTCGTCGAACGGCTTGAGCCCATCATGTACGCAACCCCAGAGGTCGACGAAAAGCGCGTCATACTGGGCCGAGATCGTTTCGAGAGTGTCGATCAGGCGCATGGTACCTCCCCCTCATAAGCTCCTTCTGCGAAGTCGCTTATTCTACTCGCTTCTGCGAAGCTCGACTCCGCACTTCGCAGAAGGGCGTAAGATAAGATGCATCGCAGAGGCATCTTAAATTGCGAGGTTCGGGATGATCTGCTTCTTGCGGCTCATGATACCCGGAAGAACAACGCTATCGCCGTCCACGGTCGCGCCAAAGCTCTTCTCTGCGACGCCCTTGGTGAGATCGTTCGGGATCAGCATCGTCGCCTCTTCCTCGAGGATGTCCACGACAAAGAGAAGGACCTGATCGACTCCATCCTCAGCCGCGACCGAGGTCATCGTTTCCATCAGCGACGCCTTCCGGTCCAGCACCATCTTGGGTGCCGTCGTCTCCAGCACAGAGACGCGGAATTTGGTGCCGCTAACCTCGTACTCCTTGGAATCCATCCGCAGCAGTTCGGCGTCAGAGAACGCGCTCACATCGGATTTTGCTTCAAACATCTCGCTCGCATAGGAGCCCAGGTCCACGCCGAGCTCTTCGGCGAGAGCGTGAGCAATCGCCTTGTCTTCCTGCGTTGTCGTTGGAGACCGGAATTCCAGCGTGTCCGACAAAATGCAGCTCAACATGGCGCCCTTCACGCCTTCGGGCATCTGCGACATGTCCTTGCCGATCATCTTCCACATGATGGTCGCCGTGCAGGCCAAGGGCTCAATGCGGATATCGATTGGGCCTTTCGTCTCCAGCCCCCCCACCAGTTTGTGATGGTCGATAATCGCGCGAATGTCGGCTGTGTTGATCGCCTCGGGAAGCTCTGCCGGATTGTTTGTGTCTACGATGACCACGGGTTCATCTTCGGACACGTCACTTATGATCGCGGGTTTCTCGAGCCCCCAGCGCTTGAGTACAAACGCGGCCTCCGTGTTCGGCTCTCCCAGCAGCACCGGCTCCGCGGCCTCTCCCTTGATCTGGTTAAGGTACCAAGCCCAAATGATCGGGCTGCCGGTGGAATCTGTGTCGGGGGATTTGTGTCCGAAGACTTTGATCATGGAGCGGGTCCTTCAACGGGGTCGGATTTTGCGCGCCGTATAGCGGCGGGTTTGGGCGATGTCACCCGCCGCGGCGCCGCCAATTTGACGGGACGGGGGAGAGGGGATAGACAAAAGGTGTTGGAATAGGAGCACCCTGACGATGACGATCCGCGGCTAACCCGCTCACCCTGCAATCCCCTTCGCAAGAGAGGAGTGCCCTGAGAATGAACCAGCGCGCCTGATCCCGTCAGACCGAGCCCAACGGCTCAAAACGTTCCTACATCCGAAAGGCATCCCATGCCCGATCGTCAAAAAACCAACCCGCCCACGGGCGCACAACGCCTGTTGCCCGAAGCTCTAAAACGCACATCTCGCAACCGTCCGGGCTTTGCCCCGCGCAATCCGCACCGCAAGGGCGTGGACGGCGGCAAGACCCGGGGCGACCGCCCGCCGCGGTTTCCGGGCCGCACCGGCGGACGCTAATGCGCTCTCGCCCCCGGCATGGACTTGTCGGGGACTTTCGCTAGGCTCAAGCCATGCGTGAGGCTGATCTCTACCCGCCGGTAAAAGCCTATCTGGAAGGGCAGGGTTACGCCGTAAAGGGCGAAGTCGGCGCGGCGGATGTTGTGGCGGTCCGCGGCGAGGAGCCGCCGGTGATCGTCGAACTCAAAACGGGCTTTTCGCTCATGCTCTTTCACCAGGCGCTCGATCGTCTGGCGGTGACCGACCACGTCTATACCTGCGTGTTTCGGCCCAAGGGCAAACGAGCACTACGGGACAATTTGAGGCTCGCGCGGCGGCTCGGCCTCGGCGTCATGACGGTGCGCCACGATGGACTTTTGGAAGTGCACGCAGACCCGGGCCCCTACGCTCCGCGCAAGAATGCGAAAAAGAAGACAAAACTCCTCCGAGAATTTGAACGGCTGGACGGTGATCCCAATGCCGGGGGGGCGACGCGCCATGGGATCGTGACAGGCTATCGCCAGGATGCCCTCAAATGCGCAGCTTACCTGGCGGAGACCGGGGCTGAGAAAGGCGCAATTATTGCCAAGGCAACTGGCGTCCCAAAGGCCACAACGATCATGCGCGATAACCATTACGGCTGGTTTCGAAAGGTGGAGAAGGGGGTCTATGACCTGACGGAGGCTGGCCGGACGGGGCTGGCCGATTGGGCCGACGTGGTCAGTTGAGAGGTGAGAGGGAAACGGGCTTAGGCCTGCTGCGCATCCAGCCCGTTTGCTCAAACCGCAGTGTTGCCTGGCGCGGCATGTGCTTGAACGTCACGCCCATGAGACGCGCAGTATCGCGAATCTGGGTTTCGTGCTGGCCGAAGCGGTCATCGGTATCGAAGATAAGGATGGTTGGCGTCTTGCCCGTGAGGTGCGACGCGAAAACGGTTTGGTGCAGGCTGTCGAAGGACGAAGAGCTGTCCTTGCCGATCTCGTAGACGTGGGTTTCGGTTTCGCAATCTACTCGGACATGGGTGGTCTGATGATTGCCCAGCTTGTCGAATCCGTAGTTGTAGTAATGGCGTTGTTCAGGTTCTCCCCCGAGAAGGCTGATGCACACCAACGCAATGAATTCGCTCTCACCCATCCCGTTAAGATAGGTTAAGAAATAGTTAACGCCAATGTTTGTCTGAGCAGCAGGTTAACCGAGCCCTCGTCGCGGGCGCGAAAAATCCGATGAATTTTGTTGCGTCCCAGTGTTGACAGGGGCGTGAGCGTTTCATACTTCGCCGTCGTTAGCACTCACCCTGTGGGAGTGCTAAAGGGAGTAACCTTTGAGCCAAATAGGAGCATCAAAGATGGCATTGAAACCGCTTCATGACCGCGTTCTTGTAGAGCGTACCGAGAGCGAAGAAAAGACGGCCGGCGGCCTCATCATCCCCGACAGCGCGAAAGAAAAGCCCGCAGAGGGCAAGATCGTTGCCGCGGGCGAGGGCGCGCGCAAGGATAGCGGGGAGCTGATCCCGATGGCCGTCAAGGAAGGCGACACTATCCTCTTTGGGAAGTGGTCCGGCACCGATGTGACCGTGGACGGCAAAGAGCTTCTCATCATGAAGGAAAGCGACATCCTCGGCATTCTGGCCTGAGGCCAGTGCGCAGGGCGCATCCAACGCTTTTCGAAACACAACCAACATTCATAGGAGCTGAATATGGCTGCTAAAGACGTCAAATTTGACACCTCCGCTCGCGACAAGATGCTCAAGGGCGTCAACGTCCTCGCCGACGCGGTGAAGGTCACGCTGGGCCCGAAAGGCCGCAACGTGGTTCTCGACAAATCCTTCGGCGCACCGCGCATCACGAAGGACGGTGTGTCTGTCGCAAAAGAGATCGAGCTTGAGGACAAGTTCGAGAACATGGGCGCGCAAATGGTCAAGGAAGTGGCCCAGCGCACCAATGACGAAGCCGGTGACGGCACGACGACCGCTACGGTGCTTGCGCAGGCAATCGTCAAGGAAGGCATGAAATCTGTCGCGGCTGGCATGAACCCGATGGACCTCAAGCGCGGCATCGACATGGCGACTGCCAAAGTGGTCGAGGCGATCAAAGCCGCGGCACGCGAAGTCGACGACTCCGCCGAGGTTGCGCAGGTCGGCACGATCTCCGCAAACGGTGAAGCTGCTATCGGGCAGCAGATCGCGGATGCGATGCAGAAGGTCGGCAATGACGGCGTGATCACGGTCGAGGAAAACAAAGGCCTCGAGACCGAGACCGATGTTGTCGAAGGTATGCAGTTCGACCGCGGCTACCTGTCACCTTACTTCGTGACGAACCCTGACAAGATGACGACCGAACTGGAAGACGCGATCATCCTGCTGCACGAGAAGAAGCTTTCCTCGCTCCAGCCAATGGTGCCGCTCCTCGAGTCGGTGATCCAGTCCGGCAAGCCGCTTCTCATCATCGCAGAAGACGTCGAAGGCGAAGCGCTGGCGACCCTCGTGGTCAACAAGCTCCGCGGCGGCCTCAAGATCGCAGCCGTCAAAGCTCCTGGCTTCGGCGACCGCCGTAAAGCCATGCTCCAGGACATCGCGATCCTGACGGGCGGCCAGGTGATCTCTGAAGACCTCGGCATGAAGCTTGAGTCCGTGACGATGGACATGCTCGGCTCCGCCAAGCGCGTTTCCATCACGAAGGACGAGACCACCATCGTGGATGGCGCAGGCGAGAAGGCTGAGATCGAGGCACGCGTGTCCCAGATCCGTCAGCAGATCGAAGAGACGACCTCCGACTACGACCGCGAAAAGCTCCAGGAGCGTGTCGCGAAGCTCGCAGGCGGTGTGGCTGTCATCCGCGTGGGCGGCATGACCGAGGTTGAAGTGAAAGAGCGTAAGGACCGTGTGGACGATGCTCTGAACGCGACCCGCGCAGCCGTGCAGGAAGGCATCGTCGTCGGCGGTGGTGTTGCTCTGGTCCAGGGTGCCAAGGCACTCGACGGCCTGACGGGCGACAACAACGACCAGAACGTCGGTATCTCTATCGTGCGCAAGGCCATCGAGGCTCCGCTGCGTCAGATCGCGGAGAACGCGGGTGTCGACGGTGCAGTCGTGGCGGGCAAAATCCGCGAGAGCGACGACAAAGCGTTCGGCTTTAACGCACAGACCGAAGAGTATGGTGACATGTTCAAGTTCGGCGTCATTGACCCCGCAAAGGTCGTGCGCACCGCGCTTCAGGACGCAGCCTCCATCGCCGGTCTTCTCATCACGACGGAAGCCATGGTCGCTGACAAGCCCGCCAAAGAAGGCGCGGCTGCCGGTGGCGGCATGCCCGACATGGGCGGCATGGGCGGCATGATGTAAGACGAATTCCCCTCGGGAATTCTGATTAGCCAGTGACAGGGATTATATTCTCTGAAGCGGCACAGCCTGGGGGAATGTCTTCCATGCGATGTCGCCTTTCACTGGACATCTGCTTCAGGTTGTAGAACGCTGAAAGGGCTCCGGTTTTCGGGGCCCTTTTTTTCTGAGGGGGGCGTAACATGCGTTCATTATTGGCAATTCTTGCTTTGATCATTTCCATTCCGGCCACCGCGTCGGCGCAGAGCGGCCCCGCCGTGGAAAGCGACTGGGGGAGATGGGAGACGACATACAGACAGGGCGGTGGCTTGATCTTTCGTCTGAAATTTATGCCCAGCGGTGACAAGCTGGCTGTTTGCATGATCCGCATCGAGCACGGCGGGCCCAATGCGCGGAAGGCTAACCGCATCCTCGTGCAGCGCGCCAAGCTGCGTGTAGATGGTAAAACCGTGATGTCGAATTTCGGGTTTTCAAATCTCGTGAACTCGAGCTTCCGAAAGACAGATGGCAACGGCCAACCCTCAGCGTGTCGCGAGACCAGCCAGCTCTTGTCGGCCATGACACGCGATACCGATATCACGATTGATACGGGCGACAGTCGCATCAAACTGAATTGAGCCAAGCGCCCTTGGCAATCTGAGGCTGGACAGCCTAAGTCACGCCATGGGCACAGGCTCTTCTAGCGACCTTTCCGATGCACTGCGCGGCCGGGGCTTCACGCTCCGTCCCGGGATCGTGGACTTTCATGGTGACGGGTTTGAGCGGCACTTGGCGCCCCGCAGGGGTGCCTTGAAGGATCTGACGGAAGGGCTCATTGCCCTGGATGCGGAGCTTGCTGCGAACGGAATAACCACCGCCATGCTCGCTCAGTTCTGGAGCTGGGAAGGCGGGATGCGCGGCCCGGACTATGCGCGCCGCGTGGTCCATGCTTTGGCTGAATGTAGCGACAGGCTCTTCACCGATATCCATGTGCAGCTCCGGGTGGAGACGCACCTGATCCAAGACTTCGACGCCATCGCCGAGCTCGTGGAGCAGCAGGGTATCCGTTGCGTGATTTTCAACGACCATCTGCCTCACGCTGCGCTCGACGCAGGCCGTCAGCCTCC
>JBCCPQ010000157.1:0-6976 GCA_039024825.1 Pseudomonadota bacterium | reverse complement strand
CTTTCGACCCGATCTCGTAATTGGACATACCGGCTGGGGAGAGATGCTCTTTTTGAAAGAGCTATGGCCTGATGTCCCGGTCTTGGGCTTCTTTGAGTACTTTTACCGCTCCCAAGGTGCAGCAGTCGGCTTTGATCCGGAGGAGCCCGTTACGCCCCACACGCCCTACCTCCTCACGGCGCGAAACTCTGTGCCTCACGCAAACCTTCACGTGGTGGATCGTCTCACGGCACCGACCCAATGGCAGGCCGATCTGTTTCCCCCGCTCTATCGGCAAAACATGTACGTCTGCCATGATGGCATCCGCACGGACCGGCTTATCCCGGATCCAAATGTCAGCCTGTCGCTCGGGCGGCTGGGCCAGCCCATAACGCGCAACGACGAGGTCTTTACTTACGTCGCTCGAAACATGGAAAGGATGCGTGGCTTCCACATCTTTATGCGCGCGCTACCCAGAATTCTGAAGGAACGGCCCAACGCCCGCGCTCTCGTCATCGGCGGGAACGAGACGTCCTACGGCCCAAAGGCGAAGATGGCAGGCGGCTTCCGCGCAGAACTGGAAAAGGAAGTCGGCGCGCAGGTGGACTGGAGCCGGGTCCACTTTCTCGGGCAAGTGCCATACCCGGATTTCCAGAAAGTCGTACAGATCTCGCGCTGTCACATCTATCTGACGAAGCCGTTCGTCCTGTCTTGGTCGCTGCTCGAAGCAATGTCTATGGAGGCGCCCATAGTCGCCTCTGACGTCGCGCCGGTCCGCGAAGCGATCACCCATGGAGAAACGGGCATGCTGGTGGACTTCTTCAAACCGGACGCGCTAGCCGATCAAGTCGTGGATGTCCTCGCGCGGCCAGGTGCCTATTCGGAGATGCGCCGCGTTGCGCGGCAACATGTGGTCAAAACCTATGACTTTGACACGGTCTGCCTGCCGAAGCACATCGCAGAGATGAATGCGCTCGTCCCGGCTTCTGCTGGCCACATCGCAATCTAGTTTGAGGCGGCCCTAATGACGCCGAAGCCTGACCCGATGATGCCAAGGATCGTCGCGGTCTGTGTTATCGGGGCTTCTGTCACATAGATCAGATCTTCACTGTTCACCCGGAACTTGCGCGCTGAAAAGAGGCCATCAGCGCTCGTGAGATCAATTGTGAAGACAACACGCTCTTTGTCCGGCCCGCCGCCTTTAACCGCCGAGGATGGATATTCCCGGAGGATCAAAATGCCGCCCGGGTCGCCGCGATTGTCGATCACCCCGCCCGCGATGGCCATTGCCTCGGCGGCAGAGATAAAGTCCTTGGTAAACGGGTGCAGCGTCTCCGTACCGGAGGCACCTAGCGACAGGAAGTATCGGCTGTCTTCTTCCACCACCACTTGATCCCCGGCGCGAAGCGGGATGTCGCGTGTCGGCGTCTCATAGAGGGTCGTAGCTGATATCGTGAAAAACTCGTGCCCGCGATGCAGCTTTACCTTCGGGTTTTGCAGCGCGCCTGACACGCCACCCGCCGTGGCAATCAGATCGAGCACCGTAAAGTCATTGTCGGGCATCGGATAGCGACCGGGTCGCGCGGCGCCTGCAACGAGGCTCACCGTGTTTGCCTCACCCTCGACCATCGCAAGCTGAACTTGAGCAGACGGAACAAAGCTCTCTACTGCGCGCTCTACAACGGACCGGGCCGCCTGGGGAGAGTTTCCGGCAATGCGGATGTTGCCGGCGTAGGGAATGAACACAGAACCCGCGGAGGACACCTGCATTTCGCCGAGCGAGGTCGCAGGGGCTCCGGGCGTCGAAATGAGCGAGTTATCCGAGGCATCCCAGATCGTGATCGTCACTCGGTCCCCTGGGCGGATCACACGCTCAACAGAGCCATTTGTATGGCGGGGCCAATTACCAAATCTCTCACCCGTCACCGGCCAATCGGCGACAAGCGGAAGGAACGTTTCCGTCACCGGGTAGACGGCAAAGTCTGCTTCCTCGCTGTCAGCGGTTACTTCGGAGACGAGAGCGGCACCGCGCGGAATTGCGCAGGCGGTGAGCGAGATGGAGACAAGAGCAAAGGCGGCCAATCGAAGGAATGCGCGCATATGTCTGCCCTTTACCGGTTCTGAGTGCCGAGGCGGCGCATCGCACCAGGTGGACCCTGTCCAGCGCACCTGCCTATATGTTGAGGGCACAATAGGGAACGTGCGCTTGAGGTCAATTCCGCAACATCTTGCGCCGTGGCGCGATAGCGCCGAGTGGCGCATTTTTCCATCGGTCCTTGTGCTTGGTGCCACGGGTCGACTGGGCCGCATCTTGCGTGCAGTTTGGCCCGCTCACTGGCCCGTGACGTGGTGCGGACGGCGCGGGGGGGACGTCATCTGCAACCCTTTGGAAGATCCAGGGACCTTTCGGGACACGGCACAGCGCGCCGATGTGATCTTGTCCCTCGCTGGACCCGCGCCTGGCGGTGCCTTGCAAGGGGAGGCGGATCTCACCGATCACGCCCGCCTCGCCCGGGTCGTCATGGAGCATGCAAAAGGGCCGGTTCTTTTGGCATCTTCCGCCGCCGTCTACGGCAATGCAGGGGCCTCCGGGACGCCTTTACGGGAAGGCATGCCGCTTCCGACCGATGTTTCAACATATGGCGCGGCCAAACGCGAGATGGAGCAAGCTGCCCCCGATGCCGTATGCCTGCGTATCGGCAACGTCGCGGGTGTCGACGCAATTCTTGGCGGATGGAAAGAGGGGTTTTCTCTCGATACCTTCAGTGATGGCACAACACCGAGGCGCTCTTACATCGGCCCGCTAACGCTGGCTTATGCTCTCGCCAAGCTTTGTTGCGAGCCGCATGATTTGCCGAAGTGTCTGAACGTTGCAGAGGCCGGAAGCGTGGAGATGGGCGCGCTCCTAAAAGCTGCGGGGCTGCCTTTCAACACTCGCAAAGCGCCGGACAATGCGATCCCAGACGTCACCCTTGATACGACCCGGCTTATCGAACGTATTCCAAGCCTGTCAGAACCCGTAGTGGCAACCAGGCTTGTGGAGGAATGCCGTCTGTTACGGGAAAGAGCTTAGTCATTTCACCGGATTCGGTCGGAAGTGAGTAAGTTTTCGCCAATTGCCCGTTCAAAAGCCGAAGAATTGGCAATGAACCTTGTGTGTGGGCCTGTGCCTGTTAAGGAGTTTGTGCGGGGGCGACAAAACGACCCTCAAACTCCTCTCACGAGGGCCGCTTTGCCAAGGTTAGATGCTTAAATTCATTCAATCTCTTTCCAGGACTCATAAGCGTCTTTTCACCGTTGGCATTGACCTCGCTCTGATCCCAATTGCGCTGGTTTTCTGCTTTACCGTTCAGGCTTTGCCGCAATCCACAACGGAACTTGTGGCGTCCCTCGTGCCTGCGTTGCCGTACCTTTTCCTCGCCGCCCTCGGCGCGTCCATTTGGCTTGAGATCCCGCAGGTTCGCCTAAAGGACTTTGAGGGACGCGCGGTATTGCGCTTTGCGACTTATTCAACAGTGCTGGCCACGTGCCTTGTTCCGCTGGCAATGCTCTCGAGTATCTCGCTCTTGCCGACGACGTATCTGCTCTTTGGCTTGTCCTATTTCGCGCTCGGCGTCTTCGCCCGCTTCACGCTGCGCGGTGTGCTCGTGGAGCTCTACCGTCGCGCGCAGCCCGCTCGACGCGTTTTGATATACGGCGCCGGTACCACAGGAACGGAGCTTGCTTCCGCGCTTCGCGCACATCACTCCATCGACCCGGTCGCCTTTATCGACGATAACCCATCGCTTCAGGGCCTCATCGTGGCGGGCCTTCCAGTTTATGCCCCGACGCAACTGTCGCGCGTTGTGGAAGAACGCGGCATTGAGCGCGTGCTCGTCGCAGTGCCATCCCTTTCGCCACCGAAACAAATGCAGATTGCCCGGCGGATGCAGGACATGGGTCTTGAAGTTCAGGTGCTGCCGTCGTTCTCGCAACTCATCGGGGCCGAGCCGCTCATTGATAAGTTCGTGTCCCTCCCCGGCCGCGATTTCCTTGGCCGTGCGGAGGAGGCAACACCTCTGGGTGATGCAGGCGATTGCTACCGTGGGCGGTCCGTCCTCATAACCGGGGCTGGAGGGTCTATCGGTTCAGAACTCAGCCGACAGGTCCTGGAGTGCGGCCCCAAGCGTCTCGTGCTCTTTGAGTTGAGCGAGTACGCACTCTACACCATCGACATGGAAATTCGGCAGCTCGCCGAAGGTATGGACATCGAGATCGTTCCGGTGCTGGGCTCCGTCACCGACGGACGGCTCGTGCGCAAATGTCTGTCCGACCAGGAGATCGACGTCGTCCTTCACGCTGCTGCCTACAAGCACGTACCGCTTGTAGAAATGAACCAGCTCGCGGGCCTCGCGAACAACATTCTGGGCACCCAGGTGCTCGCGCGCGAGAGCTTTGACGCCGGGATCGAGCGGTTCATTCTGATCTCAACAGACAAGGCCGTCCGACCCACCAATGTCATGGGCGCATCGAAGCGTTTTGCGGAACTTGTCGTTCAGGACCTCGCAAGCCGCGTCCCAGTTGGGGCGGGGCCGCGCTATTCGATGGTGCGCTTCGGCAACGTGCTCGGCTCTTCCGGATCCGTGATCCCGCTTTTCCAGGATCAGATAAGACGCGGCGGGCCTGTCACGGTCACGCATAGAAACGTCACACGTTACTTCATGACCGTTCAGGAAGCGTCGAAGCTTGTGCTGCGCGCCGGTGCCATGGCGGAAGGTGGCGAGGTTTACGTCCTCGACATGGGCAAACCTGTCCCGATCCTGAACCTCGCACGGCAGACCATTGAAGCCTCGGGCTACACGGTTCGCGACGAGGCAAATCCGGACGGCGACATCGAGATCGCGCTCACCGGTCTTCGCCCCGGCGAGAAAATGCACGAAGAGCTGACCATAAGCGACGATCATCGCCACACCGCGCACGCAAAGATCTTTTCCGCCCGAGAGGCAAGCCTCTCAGAGATCGAGGTTGCCAGGACCCTCCGCGTGCTGCGCGAAGCGCTGGCGGTACACGACGTTGAGGCCGCCCGCACCGCCATTGAAAACGCCGTACGCGAATATGCGCCAGACCGGGATCAGCGCGGCGTCTGATTGTCGCCAAAATGTTGCGACCTCTTAGAAATTGCTGAACGCTGACTTGCCCCAGGCCCGCGAGGAGCGCTACGCATCCCATGCATGTGACCGGGGAGGGCGCCGCATGACATCATTGCTAAGGCGAGCTGTGTGCCCCGCTCTTTTTGCTGTGATGCTCGCTTTGCCTGCCACGGCGCAAGAAGCGGTTCTGAGAAATGTCCTTGGTCTTCCCGAAAAAGACACCCGTCCGCCGGACAGCGCATTCGTGCTGCCGTCAAGCGACCCTTCTGTGGCGTCCGAGGCGGCTCCGATGTTGCGGGCGGCGTCCAACTTTTACGGGATGCCTGGCCTGATCGACATGCCAGGCGCCCGCCCGCTGCCCGATGGAGAGCTTCAGGCAACGATCTCAAGTTTCGCGGGGATTACCCGGACAACGCTCACCTTCCAGATCACCCCCAGACTGACGGGAGCGTTCCGCTACAATCGCTTTGCAGGGATCAATCTGGACGGCTTCGTGGACTACTACGACCGCGCGTTCGACCTGCAGTATGAACTCTTGCGAGAAGACGGATGGCGCCCTTCGGTTGCCGTTGGCTTACGTGACTTCGTTGGCACCGGGATCGAAGCGGGCGAGTACATTTTGGCGTCCAAGACCTTCAGTTTGCCCCGCGATGGAACGTTACGTGTGACCGGTGGACTCGGTTGGGGTCGCTTGGGGTCCTACAACGATATCGGTGCGCCTTTTAGCGAGGACCGTCCGCAATTCACTCCCGGTGATACAGGAGGGGAAGTCGACCTCGGTCAGTGGTTCCGCGGCCCCGTAGCCCCGTTTGCGGGCCTTGAGTACCAGCCGGGCGGCTCCTGGGACAGGCTGCGGTTCAAGGTCGAATACTCCTCTGACGCATACACGCTGGAGGCAGAGACTCAGGGCCAGTTTGACCGTGCCTCTCCCTTCAATTTCGGCGTTGAGTATCAGGCGACCAATGCTGTGCGCGTGGGCCTATATTCACTGTATGGGGCTGAGGTCGGAGCCATGGTCACGATCGCGGCAAACCCGCGACGCTCCGAGGCTCCGATCCGGATAGCAGCGCCGGGCCCTGTGACGCGCCGGCCTGACCGCGCTACGGCACCGGATCAGTGGACCTCTGCATGGCTGGCCAACCCCAATGCCCCGCGTGCAATCCTCGATATCCTCGCGCCTGCCTTGGAAGAGCAGGGCATTACCGTGACAGGTCTGTCCCTCCCGGGTACGACTGAGGCCGCCAATACCGCTGTCGTCCGCATTGAAAATGCAGGCTTCCAGACCCAGGCCATCGCCATTGGGCGCACGGCTCGGGCCATGGCCGCATCGCTCCCGCCGTCTGTTGAGGTTTTGCGCATCATCATTGAGGACGGCGGGCTGCCGACCGGGCAAGTGACCCTGCGCCGCAGCGATCTGGAACGCCTTGATGCGACGCCCGACAGGACACAGGCGCTGGCCGCTGCCACGACACTGAGCGCCCCACCAACGCGCTCTGACGAAGTCTCAACACCAGATGGATTTTATCCGCGTTTCTCCTACTCGCTCGGCCCAACGATCACGACGTCCTTCTTCGATCCTTCGAGCCCGGTGCGTCTCAACCTCAACCTCGCCCTCCGCGCCCGCTACGAACCGACCCCGGGTCTTGTGTTCAGGGGCGAGCTTTCACAGCGACTGGCCGGCAACGTCGGCGACAGCGCTCTGAGCACAACAAAGCTAGAGCCGGTCCGCACGCTCGCCCCCATATATTTCCAAGAGGGCAGCCCAACGATACAGACGCTGACCGCGTCTTACGCAACGCGCCTGCCGGGCGATCTTTACGGTCGTGTGACCGGTGGCTACCTGGAACGGATGTTCGGGGGCGTCTCGG
>JBCCPQ010000156.1:0-6996 GCA_039024825.1 Pseudomonadota bacterium | reverse complement strand
TCCCAACCGTGGACCTCGCCGCGCGACGGATCATCGCCGATCCGCCGGAAGGCGTATTCTGATGGCAAGCGGCACGCCCGGTCGCTCCCACGGGCGCAAATCAATCCGGGCCACTGTGAAACCGCGCGCCCTCATGGAACGAGAAGAGCTGGCAAATGCCTGGACCGCCCGGATCATCACGCTCTTTCCAGACACCTTTCCAGGCGTCCTTGGCGCATCCCTCACCGGAAAAGCCTTGAAGGAAGGCAAGTGGCAGCTGCACACGACAGACCTGCGGCTTTATGGAGAAGGCAAGCACCGCAATGTGGATGACACGCCTGCAGGCGGAGGTGCCGGCATGGTCCTTCGCGCGGACATCGTAGGGCGTGCGGTGGAAGCAACGCATCGCTCTGGCCCGATCCTTTACATGTCTCCGCGCGGGATCCCGTTTACGCAGGCAATGGCAGCACGCCTTGCCCAGGGGCCGGGCTGCACAATCCTCTGCGGACGGTTCGAGGGCGTCGACGAGCGTGCAATTGAGCACTACGGCATGACCGAGGTCTCCATCGGGGATTACGTCCTGACTGGGGGAGAACTGGCCGCGCAGGTGGTCCTCGACGCCGTGGTGCGGTTGCTTCCCGGCGTCCTTGGCAACGAGGCGTCAAAGGAGGAGGAAAGCCATAGCGCCGGCCTCCTTGAGCATCCGCATTATACCCGCCCGGCGGAGTGGGAAGGGCGCACGATCCCCGACGTCCTCACCAGCGGGCACCATGGCGAGATCGCGAAATGGCGGCGCGCACAATCCGAAGCCCTCACAAAGACCCGGCGCCCTGATCTTTGGAAACGCCTGAAAGGTGACGACTAAAGAAGGCGGGCAAGCGCCGGGTGCGGGAAGCGCCGCTCCAGCGTCACGGCAAAAAAGGGCTCTGTAATGTCGAGGTCGAAAGGCGCGGTCTGGAGCCGCCCGCTCGCCACCTCATCGGCAACGACCACCGCTGGCGCTGCGGCTACGCCCACGCCTTCCCGGGCAAGCAACCGGACCAGAGCCATATCGTCCACGTCCGCCACGATATTCGGGCGGACCTCAAGCCGCCCGAAGAGCGCTTCAAGCGGCGCACGCACGGTGGGGTCTGAGGGTAAGATCAACGGTTCCGCCTGAAGAAGCGCTGCGAGCGTCTCGTGCTTCAACAAACGCGGCACCGCATGAAGTTGCACCGACTGATCCGCGATACGCTGGCCCTTTACCCCCGCTTCCTGTGGGAGAGCGGTCGTCAAAACCACGTCGAGGGAAAGGTCATGCAAACCAGCAATCAGGGTCGTCATGTCGCCGGAACGAAGCTCCAGAGGCGTGTCGTCGCCAAGGATCGGGCTCAAAAAACGAAGCTGGAAATTCCGCGACAGTGTTGAGAGGGCCCCAACGCGCAGTGGGCGCCTGGGATGCGATGTCTCCTTGAGCGTCGCGAGCAGTTCCGCTCCCGCCTCAAAGATACGGTCTGCATGGGCCAGCGCGATGCGGCCCTCTTCTGTGAGGATGAGAGCCCGGCCCTCTCGTTTGAACAGCGCGTGGCCGAGCCGCGCCTCAAGCGTTTTGATCTGCGCCGACAACGCCGATTGAGAGACATTGAGCCGCGCCGCCGTCCGCGTGAGCTGCCCCTCGCGCGCGACTTCGTGGAAATACCTCAAGTGATGGTAGTTCAGGTCCATAATTCTAATAAATAGAACGATTCTGCGCATTAGTTGTATTTTTTATTTATCTTGATGACCCCTACCTCCCCCCAAGCAGCAAGGAGGCCGCCATGGATCAGTTCGCGACAATCACCGCTACAGTCCTTCAACAATTGCAGAGCCCGACACTGGCCTTCCTGCTCGGAGGCCTCCTGCTTGGCGCGATGAACAGCAAACTACGGATCCCGGACGGGGCCTATCAGATTATCGTTCTGATCCTGCTCCTGAAAGTTGGGATGAGCGCGGGCATGGGTGTCCGGGAAGCAGGCATCATGGCACTTATTGTGCCCGCCCTGGGGGCCGCAGCGCTCGGCGTCGGGATCGTGCTTCTCGGTGCGGCAACCCTGGCGCGTCTGCGCGGGATCGGAAAGGCGGACGCATACGCTACGGTTGGCCTTTTCGGAGCCGTGTCCGCGTCCACCCTGGCGGCGGGTATGTCCATGATGGACGACACGGGGGTCGCCTACGAAAGCTACATTGGCGCTCTTTATCCGTTCATGGACCTTGCGGCCTTGCTTACAGCGGTCATCCTTGCACGCGTGGCCCTCGCGCGGTCTGCCGCGCAAGGCGCGTCTGGCGGAACCTTGACCATGGGCGGCGGCACCTCGCGCTTTGCTGGCGTGGATGTATGGGGCATTCTTCTTGATACTTTGCGGTCCTCTGCGATCTCAGCGCTGGTGCTCGGCCTGCTCATCGGCCTGTTCGCGGATCCGCAGCGCGTCTATGGCGATTTTTACGAGCCGCTCTTCCGAGGCCTCCTGTCGCTGATGATGCTCGCCATGGGTCTGGAAGCCTGGGCGCGTCTGAGCGAGCTAAAAGGCGTTGCCTGGGCGTATCTCGTCTATGGTTTGACGGCTCCTTTTGTGCACGGCGCGCTGGCGCTCGGCGTGGGTTTGATCCTCCACGAAACCATGGGCTTCTCCGCCGGTGGGATTGCGCTTCTCGCCGTGATGGCAGCATCCTCATCGGACATTTCTGGCCCGCCGACCATGCGCGGGGCCCTGCCCGAGGCAAATCCCTCCTCTTATGTGGGCTCTTCCACCGGGCTCGGAACGCCCGTGGCGATCCTCACCATTCCGCTCTGGATTGCGTTGGCACAGGCGCTGACTGTCTGACGCTCAGATCGACTTGCGAAAAAACAGCATGTGGGCGGCGAGATAGGGTGAGATCCCCGCCGTGCCGCCCACATCAAACGGAGCGACCCTTTCAAATCCCATTTGATCATAGAGGGCAGGCATCTCCGAGTTTGCGGCGAATGTGTCGGCAAGCAGCGTCTTTAGCCCCATGGCCCGCGCATCGGCGATCCGCGCCTCAACCAAGGCACGCCCAAGCCCCATGCCTCGCGCTTCGGGGCGGACATAGAGATGCTTCATCTCTCCCACACCTGGGGAGACCGTCCGCAAGGCGCCAGTTCCAAGAAGCTGATCGTCATGCCCCCAAGCGAGGTAGAAGCTGCCAACTGGGGGAAGCACTTGGTCGAACTTCGCCCAGAAACCGTTGATGTGAAGCATGATGTCGAAAGACGGCCCGCCCCCGCCCACCATCCTCGCATGCATCAGTGTCCCATGCTCGATGAGGAGAGCGTTAGCGTCCTCGAACGGCACTTCGTCCTGGGTGGCGTAGCGCTTCAGCGTCACAGCGCGATAGGTGAGCTTGCGTTCCTCAGAACCAGTCATCTCCCCTCCCAACGCGAATGACGGGACAGCGGATGATACAACTGAGCTATCATGCTTCAAATAATCCATCGATTAAGATCCCATGCAATGCTGTAGTGCTTTACAGGTAGCAGCGGCCTTGGCAGCTTGCGAGCAAGCGATAATTCATAAACAATAGTTCACCTATTATGTCACTCGATTGGCGAAACCTCCCTGCCCTCACCTCCTTACGCGCTTTCGACGCCACAGCGCGCCATGGTGGCTTCGCGGGCGCAGCACGGTCGCTCAATGTCACACATGCGGCTATCGCCCAGCAGGTCCGCGCGTTGGAGGCGCACTTGGGCGTCAGCCTCGCCGTGCGTCAAGGCCGCAACGTGGTCCTTACCGAGGCCGGCCGCCAACTCGCACAAACCCTGGCAGAGAGTTTTGATGCCATCGCCAGCGGTGTTGCGCAGCTAAAGGACACGAATGCCAACCGCGCGCTGCGCGTCACCACCACACCTTTCCTCACAGAGCGGATGATCATGCCACGACTGGCCGAATTCTGGGCCGCACATCCGGGTGCTGAGATATCTCTGTCACCCACGCGAACCTATGCCGACATTATCGGTGAAGGCTTCGACCTCGCAATCCGCTCATTGATGGACTTTCAAGTCCGCGGGCAGCCCGGTCCCGGGATCGACAGCGAGCCCGTTTCAGACACCACTCTCATCGGCATCGTCTCCCCAAAGCTCTTGGAGGAGATCGGGCCAGAGCTTAAAGACCTGCCTTGGCTTTGGCATGACGTCATGGACCTGAAGATAGAGATCATGGCCCGCTGTGGTATTCCCGTGGAAACAGTGCAGCAGGTAAGAGTTGGCAGCGCGAACCTCCTTCTTGAAGCTGTGCGACAGGGGCTTGGCGCAACGATCTTCAATGAGTTCATCGCCCGCAACGAGATCAAGGCGGGCGGCATCGTTGAACTCCCTCTCCCGAGGCCGTCGATGATCACCTATCACGCGCTGACTCCGAAGGGCCCGAAGCATCCGCTTGCACGGCCATTTGTGGATTGGGTGCGCACCCTGTTCTAGCACTGCTTAAACCTTGCGCCGCAATAGCGCGCGGCCTATACGCCGTCCATCGCGCACCGAAGTGACTCGGGGCCGTGATCGTTTGCGGGGACGTGCCGCGCAGCAAACAAAAAATCATCCGCGGGCAAACCGCGTCGTCATAGGAAAGGAGAGGCCATCATGGACCTCATCGCACAGCTCGAGGCCGAACAGGTCGCAGAGCTCGCAAAAGACATCCCGGATTTCAAAGCCGGAGACACTGTCCGCGTCGGTTATAAAGTGACCGAGGGCACCCGCTCCCGCGTGCAGAACTACGAAGGCGTCTGCATCGCCCGCAAGAACGGCGAAGGCATTGCCGGCTCGTTCACTGTTCGTAAGATTAGCTTTGGGGAAGGCGTCGAACGTGTTTTCCCGCTGCACTCCACCAACATCGAGTCGATTACTGTTGTACGCCGGGGCCGCGTCCGCCGCGCCAAGCTGTACTACCTGCGCTCGCGCCGCGGTAAGTCTGCGCGGATTGCAGAAGACACCACCTACAAGCCGAAGAAAGGGTAAGTCAGATGAAAAAAGACACCCATCCCGAATACCACTTCATCGACGTGAAGATGACGAACGGCGACGTGGTCAAGATGCGCTCCACCTGGGGTTCCGAAGGCGACACGCTGTCCCTCGATATTGACCCAACGGTGCACCCGGCCTGGACCGGCGGCAACACGCGCCTGATGGACACCGGCGGTCGCGTGTCCAAGTTCAAAAAGAAGTACGAAGGTCTGGGCTTTTAAGGCCTGCCTTTCAGAATTGCCGAAACGCCCTCGCACCCAGGTGCGGGGGCGTTGTCGTTTCAAAGGCAGTAGTTTGACCCGCGCCAGCAATTCAAACACGGGCTTGCTAGCCCTTCTCATAGCCATTCTGCGGAAGCCCAGACGCGACGCTGTCCGGCACCCTAACAGTGCATTACGCAGCTCACTGTGACGGGAAAACAACCCTCTCAATTTTAGAATTAAGCCGCAATTCGCGCGGCTCGCTGCCTTAGAGTGGCCTCATTTCGCCAGTAGATTGTTTCCAGAGCAGACAACAATCGAGCCCTGAACAAGTCTATAGGAGCGAAATCATGGCCCTTAAGAATGTCACCCTCGCCGCAATTGCGGCTACCCTAATCGCCGCCGCGCCAGCAGCGCAGGCACAGGACGCTGACGGCAAAGCCTTCGGTGAACTGGTCTACCTCGCTGATGGCAGCATCATGATCATCAGCGACATGGGCATCTATCCCACCGCGCCAGAGCTGGCTGCGGAACTGGCCGCGGCCGAGGCCACGCATGTCCTGTTCGAGCCGGAGCTCGACATCGTCACGCGCGGTACGATCGCGACCTTTGACCGGGAAAAGCCGTTCCGCATGGTCTACCTGCACGGCGCCTACCGCTGATTACATCCAGGTCGCCGGGGCGTAGCGATACGCCTCGCCATCGACTCGGATACGCCCGAAGCCCGGGAAGTGAATGTGGCTGCCGGCGATGAGCATCTTATCGGCCGCAGCCATATCAAACACGCGCCGCCTGCTTTGCGAGGCGAGTGTGGGATCAGTGTCAAAACCAAAACCCGTATCCGGAAGCGCCGTATGCACGTCTGCGGAATGCAGCGTGTCGGCGACCATCAGCAGCGCCTGATCCCCGCCGTCGATGCGGAGCAGGCTGTGGCCCATCGTGTGCCCCGGTGAGACCATCAACGTAACGCCGGGCACGATCTCCTCTTCATCCGAAGCAAGCGTTATCCGACCGTCATAGGCACTGAGCACGCCACCAGCGAGGTCAAAGAGGCCCTGAGCCTCCGCAGGGGCCTGTGCACGCATTGAAGCGTTCGTCCAGAACCCGTGTTCTGCCTCCGCAACGATCAGCTCTGCGTTGGAGAAGGCCGCGCCCGATGCGCCGAGAAGCCCGCCCACATGGTCGGGATGCATATGCGTCACGATGACAGCGTCGATGTCGGCCTCGCCAACGCCAGCAGCAGCCAAAGCTGCAGCGAGACGCCCGAAACCGGGCCCGAGCAGTTCAAGTCCACCCATCCCCGCATCGATCAAGATCGTCTGATCTGCCGATTGCAGCAAGAACGCGGAAACGGGAGCCGGCAGAACCTCACCAAGACCGGACGCCTCAGCAACGGCATCGATGGCGCCCTCGTCTCCGAAGAAGAAGCCACGTCCAAGCGGCGCGATCCCGTCCAAAATGGCCGTGATCCGAAACGACCCAAGGGGCATGTCCACCATCGCGGGCGCGCTTGGGCTGTGACCATCGGCACGAGCTGTTGCGACGTGGACAAAGCCCGCAAGCGGCGTAGCCGCAGCGAGGGTTCCAAACTGGCGTCTCGTGATTGTCATAGTGGGCTCCAATTTATATCTATTTCGATTGTATCGTATACGATATATAATCTGGTCGCGCCGCACCCGTCAATGCCCTTAAGCTAGACCGACATAGCCGAGACCCAACCACTATGGCAAAACCCACAAAGTACCCACTCGCTGACCATGTCTGTCACCAGGCCTACGCGTTCGATCGGGCATTGGGCCGGGCGTACCAGGCCGCGTTCGCGGGAAC
>JBCCPQ010000155.1:0-7046 GCA_039024825.1 Pseudomonadota bacterium | reverse complement strand
GGGCCGTGAACGACGAGGCCGCCATAGCCCTCCTCCCCCGTGGCGTAGTCGCGATCATAGTGGATGCGGTGCCCGTTGAAGGTCAGCGCGGAGTAGCGGAAGAGCGTCGTCGGAGTGAAGCGGAGTTGGTCAGCCTCACGGGGATCCGGGGCCTGGCGCGGGGCTGGTCGTGCGAAGTCGGCGGGGAGGTACACGAGGTCTTGTTCCTCCCTCAGGACCGGGCCGTTCTGGTCAAGATCATGCGTCACCGTGACGAGGGCCATGGGCCCGGCGCGGCTTTCCTTTCGGTCTGCCACGCTTATCCGAGACGTGAGCGTTGCGGGATACCCGGCGCGCAAGGGCCGTTGGAACGTGAGACGCCCGCCTGCCCACATCCGCCGGGGAAAGCCCATATCGGGGAGAAAGCCGCCAAGCGCGGGATGCCCGTCCGGCCCGAGGGAGCCAGGTGGTTTTGGCTCCCAAAAGTAGATCTGGTGGAAAAAGGGCGGCAGCGCGTCGCCCGGGCTCACGTCGCGTTCCTGCCCCAGCGTGGCGTAGAGCGCCGCCGCCCGCGCGGGATCAATCGCGCAGGTCAGGCGGCGGGTCGTCACGCGATCTCGGCCTTGAGGTTGTCCATGAGCGTGCCCAGGAACTTCGCCGCGTCGGGGTCGGCGAGGGTCCCGTCCTCGTTAAAGCCTTTGTGCGAGGCGGCGAGGTGGAACTCCGGCCCCGGGATCACGCGCGGTGAGAAGGGATTGAGCGCGAGGCGCAGCGTCCACTGGCCACGTTCGCCGCCGGCGCGCCCTGCGGCGGCTGACATGACGGCCACGGGCTTGCCCTTCCAAGGCGCGCCTTCGGCCCGCGACAACCAGTCGAGCGCGTTCTTGAGCGCGCCGGACAAAAGCTTGTTGTATTCGGGCGTCGAGATGATGACGGCGTCGGCGGCCTTGATCTGGTCGGCGAGCGTTTGCACGGGGGCGGGGATCCCCTCTGCCTCGATGTCGCCGGAGTAGAGCGGGAAGTCGATGGAGCCCATCGTGAACTCCGCCGGGTCGAAGATCGCGCTGGCCGCGTGGACGAGCTTTGTGTTCGTGGAGGCCGCGCGAAGCGAGCCGGAAATGCCGAGGAGGTTGTGGGCAGGCATGGGTCTTCCTTTTGGTCAGTGTTGCGGAGGCAGATAGGCCTCAACGGCGGCACTGGCCACAATGATCCCTTCCGGCGACGCGGGGCTGCGCACGAGGAGCCCGCCTTCCACGGCGCGCACCGTCACATGGCCGCGCGGCAGAACGGATTTGAGCGCCTCGGTGTCGACGCTCCCGGGGTCCGGTACGGCCACGGTAACCGCCACGCGCATGGCGTCGTGGGAGATGCCCCGGACCTCGAAGAGCGGGATGGAGGAGTGGCGGAGCGCGTCTTCAATGGCCCGCGCGGCCGCCTTGGTCTGGTCGCCGCCGTAGAGGTCGTTGCCCATCCCCATTTCGATGATGAAGCGCTGATCGCTCATGAGACGCCCTCCAGCGAGACCTTGATGGCGACATTGGCGATGACCGTCGGGAGCCCGCCCCCTTCGTAGTCCGGACGCGGGATGTCGAGGCCGCCTTTCTCGATGTGGAACGTGGGCTGTCCGTAGGGGAAGACATCGGCGAGCTTTGCGACATCCACCTTGTCGGGCTGCTGAACCCCGATGACGCAGCAAAGCCGCATGTCGGTTTTGTCCTTCCCGAAAAGCTCCGCAAGGTTGATAGAGTTGTGCCATAGCGCGTCCTTAAGGCCGCGCAGGGCCGCCTCGGTATAGTCCTGACGGCGAAGCGAGGTGCCCATGCCGAATTCAATGAGTAGTGGGGCCATCAGCTTATCACCAGCTCTGAGGGGAGGCGTTTGCCGTTCGCCATGCGGCGGCGGACCATGGCCCGCGTAAAGGGCTTTTCATTCGTCATCTCCACGGTTCTCTCCCAGGGCAGGCAGTCGAAGACTTTGCGGAGCGTGGCCTCGTAGTCGGCATCCGCTGTGGCAGATCGCGCGGTGAGTGACGCGCGCAGGATGTCGTGGTGAAAGGAGATGAAGAACGTGCAGGACGGATCCTGAAGAAGGTCCGTGATCTCCGGGATGAGCTCGTACTCGCCGCCTTCGATGTCCATTTTGACGAAGATCTTCCGGTGCGCGCCCCTGTGTGCGGCAATGACGTCCTGCAGGCGGTGCGTCTCGATCGTCCAGGTGGTCTTGCCGTCCGCAAAGAGGGAGCCCGTGGTGGACGCGCCCTGCCGTCCGGGGCTGCCGATGGTAATCGGAGCGCCCGACGGGTGGATCCCTTCTTCGAAGATGCGGATGCGTGCGGCCCAGTCCGTGCCTGCGTTCAGTGTCAGGTTTTGTTCCAGCGTGGCAAAAGCCGCCTGATCGGGCTCAAAAGCGAGGGTCAGACCGGCCTTCTGTGCGGCGTAGAGAACCGTAGGCCCGATCCATGCGCCGAAGTCGATGACGAGGGTATCTTCGTCCACGAAACGGTCGAAGATGTCGAAGGTCTCCGGTTCCCAAGAGCCGTTGTTGACCCGCGCCCAGAAGTTGTCGTTGGTGTTCTCAAGAACGCTGAAAGAGCGCCCTTTGACGCTGATGTCCCGTGCCATGCCTGCCTCTTGTTCTGTTTTGTGGAGACAGTGCCCGAAAGCTCCTCCCCGATCAAGAATGGCGGGTGTGCTTAGAACTCTACCCCGATCTGGGCTTTGATGCCCTGTCGGAAGGGGTGCTTTACAAGTTCCATCTCGGTGACGAGATCGGCGATTTCTATGAGGTCGTCCTTGGCGTTGCGACCGGTGAGGACAACGTGGGTCATGTCGGGCTTTTCTTCGGTCAGGAAGGTCACGACCTCGGCGAGGTCAATGTAGTCGTAGCGGAGAGCGATGTTGATCTCATCCAGGAGGACCATGTGGTTCGTCTCGTCGCGGATCAGCTCCTTGGCCTTGTCCCACGCGGCCTGGGCCATCTCGATGTCGCGGTCTTTGTCCTGCGTCTCCCAGGTAAAGCCCTCGCCCATCGTGTGAAACGCGCAGAGGTCGGAGAAGCGGCCAAGGATCAGGTCCCGTTCTCCGGTGGACATGCCGCCTTTGATGAACTGCACGACGGCGCATTTGCGGCCGTGGGCGATGTGGCGAAAGATCATGCCGAATGCGGCGGAGCTTTTGCCTTTACCCTTGCCGGTATGGACGATCACGAGGCCTTTTTCCTCGGTCTTGGTGGCCATGATCTTGTCGCGGGCGGCTTTCTTCTTGGCCATTTTGACGGCGTGCCGTTCGGCGTCTGCACTGGTCATCTTAATGCCTCCTTAACCAAGGTGCCGCAGGGTGCGGGGATGCGGTGTCTCGCTTTCTTTGTGATCCTCACGCTCGCCGCGTGCAATACGCCGACGCCGCAATTCTATGGCGTGGCCCCTGTGACGGTGAATGTCGATGGCTCGACCTACAAGGTCTTTCGGTCTGAGGATCGCGCTCAGGTCATCCGCACCAACGCCGAAATGCGTCCGAATGCGCGGGCGGAGGAGAAGATAACCCATGCCATCCAGATCGCCACAGGCTGCACGGTTGTGGGCAAGCTGAAAGGCGATGTGGTGCTGGCCAATGCGCGGGTCGATTGCGGATCCGGCGCACGTCCCTGGCCCGCCGAGGCCATCGTGGACATCCAATGTGACGCCTACGGGGAGCACCGGCGGCTTTACTGCTACGCGCTGTGAGGCGCGGCGAGGTTTGCAAGGCGGGCGCGGGCCGAGTTTGAGCGCGGCTGCCAGAGGCCGCGGTCAATGGCCTCCTGAAAGCGCTGGGCCATCTCGCGGAGGGCGGGTGCGTTGTGCTCAGCAATAAAATCGCGGACGGCGTCGTCTTCCAGATAGGCCTCGTGGATGAGGTCGAAATGGTGGTTCTTCACAGCGCCGGTCGTGGCAGCGAACGCAAAGAGGTAGTCGGTGGTGGCGGCCATCTCAAAGGCGCCTTTGTAGCCGTGACGCATGACGCCTGCGATCCATTTCGGGTTTGCCGCGCGGGAGCGGACGACGCGGGCAATCTCGTCGTCGAGCGTGCGGATGCGCGGGCTTTCTGGCCGGGAATGATCGTTGTGGTAGATCGGCACGTCGTCGCCCTTGAGCGATGAAATCGCTGCCGAGGCCCCGCCCTCGAACTGGTAGTAATCGTCGCTATCGAGGATGTCGTGTTCACGGTTGTCCTGGTTCTGGACAATGGCTTCCGCTGTTCGCAGGCGGGCCTCAAAGCCAGCGCGGTCCCGAGCGCCAGCCTCACGGCCATAGGCGTAGGACGACCACTCGAGATAGGCCTCGCCCAGATCTGCGCGGCTTTTCCAGAGGCGTTCGTCGATCATTGCCTGGAGCCCTGCGCCGTAGGCACCAGGTTTTGAACCGTAGACACGCGGGCCGGGACTTGCCTTGGCTGGATTGTCGGCCTCCGCCTCATCCAGTCCCTGGATCGCGCGGGCGGCAGCGTCGACGAGGTCGATGAGCCCCGGGAAGGCGTCGCGGAAGAAGCCTGACACGCGAAGCGTGACGTCGATGCGGGGGCGCCCTAGGACGCTTTGTGGCAGGACCTCAAAACCGGTGACGCGGCGTCCGGCGGCGTCCCACGTGGGCTTGGCGCCCATGAGCGCGAGGCATTGGGCGATATCGTCCCCGCCGGTGCGCATATTGGCCGTTCCCCAGGCAGTCAGGAGGAGGGCGCGGGGCCAGTCGCCATGGTCCTGCAGGTGCTTTTCGATGAGAAGGTTTGCCGATTTCCAGCCCAGCGCCCAGGCGGTCTGCGTGGGCACGGCCCGGCTGTCTACGGAAAAGAAGTTGCGCCCCGTGGGGAGCACGTCGAGACGCCCGCGCGTGGGTGCGCCTGAGGGCCCTGCGGGGATGGCGTCGCCGTTGAGGGCGTCGAGGAGGGATTGCATCTCCCTCGGGCCACAATCGCGTACAGCGGGCAGGATCCTGGCGTGGATTTCTTCCAGAACGGGGGCGGTGGCGGTAAAGTCCTTGGTCGGGGGGGCGGGCCACGACATTGCCTCTTGGGCGAGGCCTTCGAGCAGCTCCACCGTGTCGCCATTGCTGCGCCACGTGGTCATGCCGATACTTGACTGGACAGCGTGGAGGAGCTCGTGTCGCGGGCCTGTATAGGTTGCGGCCATGTCGCAATCGAGCGGGTCAATGGGAACGCCGCAATCGGCGGCGAGGGCGCGGATGAGGGATGCGTCAGCGCCTGTTCCTTTGCCGCGCGGCAGACGGGCAAGGGCTATGGTCAGATCCCGTTCAAGGTCGCCATCTGGTGAGGTGCCGAAGACGTGCAGGCCATCGCGTATCTGCGCTTCCTTCAGTTCGCAGAGGTACGCGTCGAGCTTGGCGAGATCGGTTTCGGCGTCTTGGGTCATGCCGATATCACGGTCGAGGCCGGTGGCAGCGGCGAGGCTCAGGATTTCCTTGCGGAGATGGGTCACGCGTCGTGGATCGACGCCCGCGGCCTCGTAGTATTCGTCTACCAGCGCCTCCAGATCCCGGAGGGGGCCGTAGGTTTCGGCCCGTGTCAGCGGAGGGGTGAGGTGGTCGAGGATGACGGCTTGCGCTCGGCGCTTTGCCTGCGTGCCCTCGCCCGGATCGTTGACGATGAACGGGTAGATGTGGGGCGTCGGGCCGAGGACGGCCTCCGGTGTGCAGCTTGCACTGAGCGCTATGGCCTTGCCGGGGAGCCATTCCAGATTGCCGTGTTTGCCCATGTGGACGATGGCGTGGGCCTTTTGGACGTGTCGCAGCCAGAAGTAGAAGGCCAGGTAATTGTGGGGCGGAGGCAGGTCGGGGGCGTGGTATGTCTCCTCCGGGTCGATGTTGTAGCCCCGGGCGGGCTGAATCCCGACGGTGACGTTACCGCACTGGAGGATGCTGAGCTTGAAGCTGCCGTCGGGGCCGTTGAGTATTTGGGAACGAAAGAAAGGGTCAGATTGCGGTGCGCCCCAGCGGTCTTCGATCTCCTGGCGCAGGTCGTAGGGGAGCGCGTTGTAGTGTTCCAGATAGGTGGCGAGCGGGAGGGCAACGCCGCCCTGCGTATCCGCGCGGTCCGTGAGCCAATTGGTGGGACCTTTGAGGATGGAGGACATGAGCGCGTCGGATGTCGCAGGGCCTTTGCAGTCGTATCCGGCCGCTGCGAGCGATTTGAGCGCATTCACCGTGGCAGCGGGCGTGTCGAGGCCCACGCCGTTGGCAAGCCGCCCGTCCTTGTTGGGGTAGTTGGCGAGGATGAGGGCGACCTGCCTGTCGGCGGCGGGGGTCGCGCGCAAACGGGTCCAGTTCGCGGCAAGGTCGGCTACGAAATCAACCCGCGTGCCTTCGGCGCGGTAGGTGGCGATGGCGCATTCGGTCTCTTCGTCGAAATAGGCTTCGTCCTTGAACGACACCGCGCGGGAAAGGATCCGCCCGTCAACTTCGGGGAGGGCGACATTCATGGCGATATCGCGGGCCGAGAGACCGGTGAGGCCCTCGTTCCAGGCCTCTTCAGATGAAGCGGAGAGGACGACCTGGAAGACGGGGGCTTTCCTGGCGGCCTCCGTGGTGAAAGGGTTGGCCCCCTGGGCCTCGGGAGTGCCGGTGGCAAAGGCCGTGCAGTTGAGAATGACGCTGGGCGCGGTCTCTGCAAAGAGTGTTTCGAGCGTGGCGGCGGAGACGGGGTCCTTCAGGGAGGCCACGAAGATCGGCAGAGGATTAAGGCCGCGGCGGGACAGTGACCGGATCAGGCGGTTGATCGGGTTGAGGCCAGCGCCTTGCACGAGGGCACGATAGAAGACGATCGGGACGGTGGGAGCGTCCTTGGTCCAGGTTTGCCGGAGCGCGGCGAGGTCGGCCTGACCGCTGCCCGGCCAGTAGATCCCCGCCTTGAGGAGGGGCTTGGCGGCAGGCGGCCTTGCGTCGTCTGACAGCATGGCCCGAGCATAGTCCAGAAAGCCGGTCGCGTTCTCCGGCCCGCCTTCGACGAGGTAGGCCCATAGGGCATCATAGTCTTCGTCAGGGATGGTGGAGAAGGTTCGAAGCTCCTCATCGGGTTTGTCGT
>JBCCPQ010000154.1:0-7140 GCA_039024825.1 Pseudomonadota bacterium | reverse complement strand
GCTTTACGAAGCGGCGCCGGGCGGCGAGGGGCTCACGGCACTCGAACATCGCTGCCGCGCGTTTCTCGACGATCTGGCCGGGCCCGCGGTTCTTGTGACGCACGGAATCACCGGGCGGATGCTGCGGGCGCTCTGGCTCGGTCTTGGGCAGGACGGTCTGGACGATCTGCCGGGCGGACAGGGCGTTGTTTTCCATTTGTCCGACACAGGCCATGAGGTCCTGCGCGCGTCTGCGTAGCGACGGCTTGCCAAAGGGTCGCCTTGCGCGGTACGGACGGGCCATGGGTGGTTAGCTCAGCTGGTAGAGCGTCGTGTTTACACCGCGAATGTCGGGGGTTCGAACCCCTCACCACCCACCAAACTCCCCAGGGAGCCTGCCATGAATATCCGTCCAGCGTGTCAGGCTGATGCCGAGGCGATCTGTGCGCTGCACATCGCGAGCTGGCGGGACGCCTATCGCGGCTACTTACCGGACGCTTATCTGGGTGATCCCGTGGCCGCCGACCTGACTGCGCTTTGGGCGGATGTGTGTTCCGGTGACCTGGTGCTTCTCGCGGAGAACGATGGGGAGGTGCAGGGCTTTGTTGCCTTTCGGCTCACAGAACCGGGTCTGACCGGGGACGGTCCACTTCTCGATAACCTGCATGTCGCTCCCGCCCTGCGGGGCGGCGGCATAGGCGAGGCGCTCTTGCGCGCGGGCATGGCCGCCCTTGCGTCGCGCGGGTTCGACCGTTTCTGGCTCACCGTGCTTGAGGACAATCTCGCGGCGCGCCGCTTTTACCGCCGGTTCGGCGGGTTGGAAGGGGAGCCGTTCGGCGAAATGCTCAAGGGAAACCCTGTGACTGTCCGCAAGGTGACGTGGCGCGGCCTTGGCGTCTGAAGCGTCGGAGGCTTTTTGCTCCTTCCCGGGGTAAATGCCGCTTGACGCCTCTCGCGCGCCGCCGTATCCCGCCCTCCACGCGCGGTTGTAGCTCAGTTGGTTAGAGTACCGGCCTGTCACGCCGGGGGTCGCGGGTTCGAGCCCCGTCAACCGCGCCACTTCCCCTTTAAGCGCTCAAACCGCCGTTGGTCTGCGTGAGTGCGCGCGGCCACCGGATCATCCTTCAAGCCCCGAGGCGCAGACGTATGCCACGCGCGAAGCGCGCCATCGAAGGTCCAAGCCTTGCAGGCGCAGGAGGGAGGCGGGCGGGCCCGTTGCCGGCTGCCAGCCGAGGTCTCAGAGAGTCGACAACTCCCGCAAAATGCGCGCCCAGCTCCGGGTGCCCTTGTGAAAGGATGATAGGTCGTACTTTTCGTTTGGGCTGTGGATCTGGTCGTCGTCTTTCCCAAAACCGATGAGCATGGCGTCCATGCCCAGAATGTCTTTGAAGTAGCCCGCGATGGGGATGGAGCCGCCGCAGCCGACATAGGCGGCGGGTTTCGGCCATTCCTGGCTGAGGGCGGCGCGGGCGGCCTCGAAGGCGGGGTGGTCGATGGACATCTGGCTCGCAGGACCGTTGCCGTGGCCGCTCCAGTCCACCGTGCAGTCAGCGGGCAGCATGTCTTCGACCATGGCGCGGAAGCTCTGCCGGATCGCGTTCGGGTCCTGGGTGCCGACAAGGCGAAAGCTGACTTTCGCATGGGCCTCTGCGGGCAAGACGGTCTTGAAGCCGTCCCCGGTATAGCCGCCCCAGATGCCGTTCACCTCGCAGGTCGGCCGTGACCAGATCATCTCGAGCGCGGTTCGGTCTGCTTCGCCCGCGGGCTCCGACAGGCCTACGGCGCCGAGGAACTGCTCGTGGTCAAAGCCAAGCGCCTCCCACTGACCCTTTACCTGACCGGGCAGCTCCGGAACCCCGTCATAGAAGCCGGGGATGGTGATCCGCCCGTTCTCATCATGGAGGGCCGCGAGCACCCGGGTCAGGACCCGGATCGGGTTCATTGCGGCACCCCCGTACATCCCGGAATGCAGGTCCTTGGACGGCCCACGGATCGTCATCTCCTCGCCCAGGAGGCCCCGGAGCTGGGTAATGATCGTCGGGGTCTCTTCGCCGAACAGCCCGGTGTCACAGATCAACGCTATATCTGCGGTGAGCTCTGCAGCGTTCTCCTTCATGAACGGGATGAGCGAGGGGGAGCCTGATTCCTCCTCCCCCTCAAAGAAAAGCGAGATCCGGCAGGGCAGGGTCCCGTGTTCGGCCTTCCATGCCCGGCACGCCTCCACAAAGGTCATGAGCTGCCCTTTGTCGTCAGAGGAGCCGCGCCCGCGGATCACCTGGCCTTTGTCCGTTTCTTCCAGCGCGGGATCAAAGGGGTCGCGGTCCCAGAGGTCCAGCGGATCAACCGGTTGCACGTCATAGTGGCCGTAGAACATGACGTGGGGCCCGTCGCCGTCCGCATGGGCCACCACCATAGGATGCCCCGGTGTCGGGCGTTTGGTGGCGTCGAACCCCAGTGCGGACAGGTCTTTCACCAGCCAGTCAGCGGCGGCGTCGCACGCCGTGGCGAAGGCCGGATCGGTGGAAATCGACTTGATCCTCAAAAGCTCAAGCAGACGATCCGTCGCCGCACCAAGGTCAGCGTCAATGCGGGCGAGAACGGGGTCGAGGACGGGATCGGGCATGGGCTCTCCTGCGTGTTGCCCGCGCATGATCCGCCTAACGCGCGGCATTGGCAATCCACCCTGCGACACTCGGGGCGCGCCGCCCTTAACGCGCCCTTAAGCCTGATGGGCGAGACACTTGCGGGGCTGTGTCCTCCCCAGAAACTGCGGCTAAATGGAACTTGGAATAGCTCTAAACTGGCGCATATAAGCCAGTAGCTAGGAAAAGGGTGACCCTTTGGACATCAATACCCATCTCGACGCAGCGCTGAACCGCCTCCATGAGGAAGGGCGCTACCGGACTTTCATCGACATTGAGCGTCAGAGAGGCAACTATCCACGCGCGACATGGGTCCGCCCAGACGGGTCACGGGCCGACATCACTGTCTGGTGTGGCAACGATTATCTGGGCATGGGTCAGCACCCGGCGGTGCTGTCGGCAATGCATGAGGCGCTTGATGCCACAGGGGCCGGGTCGGGTGGCACCCGCAACATTTCCGGCACGACCGTCTATCACAAGGAGCTTGAGGCCGAGCTTGCCGATCTGCATGGCAAAGAGGCGTCGCTTCTTTTCACCTCGGCCTACATTGCCAATGACGCCACGTTGTCCACGCTTCCGAAGCTTTTTCCGTGGCTCATCATCTATTCGGACGCGCTCAACCACGCGTCCATGATCGAAGGTGTGCGCCGCAACGGCGGGGCAAAGCGCATCTTCCGGCACAATGACGTCGAACACCTGCGCGAGCTGCTAGCCGCTGACGACCCGGATGCGCCGAAGCTCATTGCGTTTGAGTCGATCTATTCCATGGACGGCGACTTTGCCCCCATGGCCGCGATCTGCGATGCGGCGGCCGAGTTTGGGGCAATGACCTACCTCGATGAGGTGCACGCTGTCGGCATGTATGGTCCGCGCGGCGGCGGGGTGGCGGAGCGCGACAGGCTTTCGCACCGGATCGACATCATCAACGGGACGCTGGCCAAGGCCTATGGCGTCATGGGGGGCTACATTGCCGCCTCGGCGAAAATGGTCGATGCGATCAGGTCTTACGCGCCGGGCTTCATCTTCACGACCTCGCTTGCGCCGTCGGTTGCGGCGGGATGCGCGGCCTCTGTCCGGCATCTCAAGGGCGATCAGGCACGCCGCGACTTGCATCAGGAACGGGCGTCGAGCCTGAAGATGCGGCTGAAATCGCTTGGACTTCCGCTCATAGATCACGGCTCCCATATCGTGCCGGTCCACGTGGGCGACCCGGTGAAGTGCAAGCGGATTTCGGACATGCTGCTGAGCGAGTTCGGGATCTACGTACAGCCGATCAACTTCCCCACGGTGCCGCGCGGCACGGAGCGTCTGCGGTTTACGCCAAGCCCGGTCCACAGCCCCGAAGATCACGATCACCTCGTGCGTTCGATGGATGCACTTTGGAGCATGTGTGAGCTGAATCGCGCCCAACTGACCGCCTGACGCGGCTTCCGCGGGTGCAAACACCTAAAATTAATGCTATTTGATGCACAAAGGGAGCCGCAGCAACGAATCGTGGCTTGCAGGCATATTGGGGACATTGCAGCAGAATGATTGGCCGTTGGGGACAATCTGAGCCTGAAGAACAGGTCGACGAGCTTAAAGGCTTCGACGACTTCGAGCTTCGACTGGGCGATGTGATGCGCGGGGAGCGCGCGACCCTCGGAAAATCCCTTCTCGACGTCCAGCGCGAGCTCAAGATTAAAGCGGCCTACATTGCCGCGATCGAGAACGCTGACCCGTCCGCTTTCGACACGCCCGGTTTCATCGCAGGTTTCGTGCGGTCCTATGCGCGGTACCTCGGCCTTGATCCCGAATGGGCGTTTGAGAGGTTCAGCGAAGAGAGCGGGTTTGAAACTGCCCACGGCATGTCCGCGGACGCGCTGCCGTTGCGCAAGGGGCGTGAAGACCGCCCCACGGGGCGTCCGGCAGCGGAGGCGTTCGCGACCCCGTCTGTGCCATTTCAGCCCTCTGAGGCCGGGGTATTTTCCGGCATCGAGCCGCGCGCCATCGGATCATCGCTCGTTCTAGTGCTGCTTCTGTGCGGGCTTGGCTACGGCGGTTATGCCGTTTTGCAGGAGGTCCAGCGGGTGGAGCTTGCGCCCATCGACCAGGCCCCTGCGGTGTCGACTGACGTGGCAGGCCTGACGCAGGGCGCTCCCGAGCAGGACGACACGGCGACCGATGTGGCGACGGCTGTGACGCCTCCCTCCGCGGACGCGCTGGAGCGGCTTTATCGCCCTGCGGCGCTGGATGTGCCGGTGATGGTGGCGCGCGACGCGCCCATCGCATCGCTTGATCCGGATGCGGGCGGTCTTTTTGCGGCGGGCCCGACGGTGGCTGGACTTGTCCCTGACGTGACATCGCCTGTCGTTGCGGCTGCGCGCCCCGATATCACCCTTATCGCCGTGAACCCCGCGTATGTCCGCATTACCACGCCGGGCAATTCCATCGTGTTCGAGAAGGTCCTTGAGCCGGGCGAAGAATACGCGATCCCGGTCACGGAAGAGACGCCGATCCTGCGAACCGGCAACGCGGCGTCCCTCTATTTCCGCGTCAACGGCTCCCTCGTGGGGCCGGCCGGTGAGGGTGCCCAGATGGAAGAGCTTCTTCTGGCGTCCACCGACCTGTCGGCGGCTTTGGCACCTGCGAACCCGCTTGAAGACCGGGCCCTTTTTGACATGCTCACGGAGCTTGGCTCTGCCGATGTGCTGCCGCCCGGTGCAGCAATCGTCCCGGAGCAGGGTGGCGATGCTGTCACGCTTGTCGCCACGACCGAAAGCTGGGTGCGTGTGCGCGACGGGAACGGCGCGGTGGCGTTCGAAGACACGATCCGCCCCGCCAATGCCCGCGCGATCGCAGAGGAGTTGGACGGTGCACTCCTGTCGCGAGCGGGCAATTCCGGCGATCTTTATTTCCAAGTGGGTGAGCTTTTCTTCGGTCCCGCGGGAGATCCGGGCCTGACGGCCACGAATATCAGCCTCTCGCCGGATAGTATCCGGGACAACTACCCTCTCGTTGATGGGGTTGCTTTGGGCCTCGCGTCCGAGTGACGCCAAGCCGTCTGCCGCATTAGCTGCGTTCTTCTTCGACCAGAGCCTGCATGCCTTCGAGCGGCAGGAACCCGCGCAGCATCTGGCTGCCGATGACGAACGTCGGAGTACCTGAAATCTGCATGGCCTGCGCGAGCGACCGGTTCTGGACGATGATGTTGCTGACCTCGGGGCTTTCCATGCGCGCGAGGATTTCAGCGGCGTCGAGGCCCTGATCCAATGCCAGCCGCTCCAGCGACTGGTCGCTGATCTGGCCCCGGAACTCCATGAGCGCGTCGTGCACCTCTTTGTAGGCGTCATCACCGGCTGTCAGTTTGGTGGCGATGGCGAAGCGGGAGGCAAGATCGCTTTGCGGCCCGAGAATCGGAAGCTCCTTGATGATGATCCGGATATTGCCGTCGCCCTCAACGAGCTTTTCGACCTCGGGAAAGGCGCGTCGGCAGAAGCCGCAGCGATAATCGAGAAACTCCACTATGGTGACGTCGCCCTCCGGGTTGCCGCCGACCCAGCTGTGCCCATCGCGTTTCAAAGCGTCGATGTTGGCACGCACCAGTGCTGCGTCGGTATCGGCCTGACTGGAGGCCTGCCGCTCCTCGAGAACGGAGATGGCTTCCATCAGCACTTCGGGATTGTCGAGCAGATAGGCCCTGATCTCCGCGCGGAAGGCGTCACGCTCCGCGTCGCTCATCGCTTCCATGTCGAAGGCGAGGGCGGGTGTAGCAGCCAGGGCGAGGGCGGGAAGGAGATGTCGGATCATTGGCGCAATAGCTCCGCTGTTCGGATGATGTCCTGGGCTCGCTGCCATCCGGCGCTGCCCTGGGGAAGAAGGCCCGCGGCCCGTCGGGCGAGGGTGCCTGCATCGGCGATCCGTCCGCGGAGCGCAAGCCGTTCGGCGCCAGACAGGGCGGCCATTCCGTTCTGACCGGCCCGCGCATAGGCAAGGCCGAGGTCGCGCAGGATGCGCCCGTCTCGCGCATCGCGGGACCGGGCCTTGATGAGCACATCCAGGGCGCGGCGGTTGGCGGAGGCGGTGTCCTGCGCCAGCAACGCGCGCCCGTAGGAGCCGAGGATCAAGGGGTCATTGGGCGCAAGGTCGACCGCGCGCGCATAGGCCTGCACGGCGGCATCGACCTGGCGGTTCTCGAGGAGGATCTGCCCCTGCAGATCGCGATAGTAGGGATCGTTTGGGCGCGCGCCGACAAGGGCCTGCACCTCTGCGATGGCCCGGCGGCTGTCGGCATTTCGGTGATGGGCCACGGCGCGTCGCATCGTATCCACGTCGGAGCGGCCCGTGGCGCGCCGCAAGGTCCAGCCCGGCGCGCGTTTGAACGCTGTCAGCGTTCCTTGCGCCCGCGCGAACCAGTAGTCGTCTGCATCATCGCCGTCGCCGCCGGGGTTGGCGCCGACAAGCGATTGCAGCGCGCGGTAGCGGTCTGTGGTGAGGGGGTGGGTCCGGTTGTACGGGTCCTGTCGCGAGGCGGACAGCG
>JBCCPQ010000153.1:0-7187 GCA_039024825.1 Pseudomonadota bacterium | reverse complement strand
GCGAGGTACATGGGCATCTCCTGACACGGGCAGACGCGCGGCTCTTCCGCGCGCCTCGTGGTACAGGATACTAAGTTGACTGAAAAGGTTATGTTCCGCGCGGAGGCCAGCCCGCGCAGAACGTGCCCGTCAGACCGATGCCGACGCCGCGCGGGTACCTGCGCCCGCCGCCGCCCGCACAAAGACGCCGCGCGCCACCGCGGCCTCGTGGATCGCAAAGCCAACCTGCGGCTCCACAAACATCAGCATCGCGGCCAGCCGTCCGGAGATCTGCGTCCGTCCGGCGATCCCCACACGGCGCATGAAGCCCTTTATGCCCAATACGCAAAGCCCGCTTGCATGGGCGTCATCCAGCGTCACCGTCAGCGACGTGCGCCCCAGAATGAGATCCGTCCGAAGCCGCTTCAGCCGGTCCCAGTTTCGCTTGATCTCCCGTCGGCGGGCCCACTTCTCGGCCGCATCCGCGAAGGCCGCGACGGCCGTGGGCGCGATGGAATGATATCCGACGCGCTTTTCGTCACGACACACGTACCACAGAAGAACGCCGTCATCCGTGATCGCGCGATAGGCCGTGGCGCTCAACTTGTCCGAACGCACGGCGTGATCGCGGTCAACCCACATGGGCACCCAATCCACCGTAAGCCGCTGCAGGCTCGCGACGTGGGCCAGATCCCGCTCCAGAAGGGACGCACCCTCCCGGGTGTCGAGAAGCGCGCCAATAGCAGCGCGATGGGCGAAAATATCGCTCTGTTTCATGCTCAAATACCTTGCTCAAATGAAACGGGCCCCCCAGGAGCGCGGGGAGCCCGAAAGGTTGGTTACGTGCGGGACAAACCGCTCCGGGTCAAATCGGACCCTTGGGAGGAACGGTTGCCGGGTCGGAAAAAACCGATCCGCAAGAAGATCCCCGTGCAGCCTATGGCAATCCAGCTAACCTGGATAAGAGCCGACACGAGGTTGGATTCCCCCGCGAGACTGACGAGCACCAAGGACGCTGCTAATACGTTCAAAACAGGATACATCAGGCCTCCGCCATCAAGCATCCCGAACTGCAGCGCGGCAAAAACTGCCGGGTAGAAAAAGAAGCCCAGAAGCCCTGCAACTCGGGAAAGTTGATAGACCTCGTCGGCGCTGAAAAAAGTCATGTCGTTATACTTAGGTACTTCAATGAGCGCGAAGATGCCCCACGGCGGCCCAGGACAAATCCCCCAAATGGGGTAAAATGCAGGGTCACAGAAACTTTCTTGTCGCCTCCAGCACCTCGCGCCAGTACCGGAAGAAGAGAAGCTGGCCCGCGTTCTCCTTCAGGTGGAATTCAATCCACGGATAGTCTTCCTTGAACTCTGTCACGGTGTCGACGTGGACGCCGGGGTCCTCGGTCCCGTTGAAAGAGACAAACGGAAAACGACCCTCGCTCTGCGCGGTGATAAGTTCCGCCTCTGACCCGTGTTCACACAGCGTCTGACGCGAGAATGCCTCATGGGCATTGTGATGCTCTGACAAGCAAATCTCGGAGCCGGTGATCATCGCCTCGAACACCTCTGGGTCCTCAAAGGTCTCGATATCGGCTTTGGACTCTCCGAAGACGGAATGGACAAACGCGCGCTTGCCGCCCCGCTTTGCGAGGTGAAAGCCTGCTTTGACCAGAAACGGAAGGACCTGCGGCGTGTAGCGTGCGCCCGCCTGAATGAAGCGGTGCCATTTGTGCATCCGCTCGTATTGTTGGGGTCGCACGAAGGGAAAAACGCCACCTGTCGCAATGAGCGCGGTCACCTGCCCCGGGCGCAACAGATCAAGCTGCGTGGCGAAAAGGTGGTCGGCCCCCATGGCGATTACGGGGCACCGCGGCACCCCTTCGGCATCAAGAACCGTCAGAAGATCCTCCGCCACCTGCTGCGGAAAGCCCGCCTTTTTCGGCACAGAAGAGGAGTTTCCAAAGCCCGCCCGCACCGGCACCACGATCTTGAGGCCGTTTTGCTTCGCGTGGGCCTCTGCCGAGGCAGGCCAGCGAATAAAGCCGAAATCCATGTGCAGATAGAGGATCGGCGCCCCGTCAGGATCGCCCAGGACGAGGTAGTCGAGGGATCGCCCGCCAACCGCCTCAACGGAGCGGAAGGGAACAGGCTCCAGCGCCTCAAACCCTTCGGAGATGACCCGCGGACCGGGATTGGTCTCCGTGGTCAGCGTCGCGATGTCCATCATCGACATCGCCAGCCGGACAAGCTCCACCTGGGTGCGCGTTTCAGTCTTGGATAAGATGGTCTTGAGCTGCCCGCGCACCGTCTCAACCGACCGCCCGCGCCGCTCCGCAATCTCTTTGATGGAACAGCACTCCACCAGCAGGCGCACGATCTCGACCTCGGCCTTGGACAGCGTGAAGGCCGTGCCCAGAATGTCGCCAAACCCCACGGGCCAGGACAGGTCAGAGGTCACGGCGATCACAACGGGCTCGCCCCGCGACAGCGTCACCCGCTTCATGTGAAAGACGATGAAATGGCCCTCGTCGGCGGCGCGCACGCGAAAGACGGAGGCGTCAGGCGCCTCTGACGCGATCATGCGGGCGCATTGGCGCGCAAGGGCTGCGCGGTCCATGTCATCAAGCGCGATCCGCGACAGTGGCGCCCCTTTGGAGCTGCGCAACACCTTCGCGGCGGCCTCGTTCAGCTCCAGCACGGTGAGGTCGCGGTTGATCACGAGCGCTGCCATTGAATCAAACTGCGCCATGAGCGTGTCGATCTCTGAAGGGGCCGTTGCCGCCTCCGTGCGCTCCAGAACTTCGGCAGCACGGTGGAAATGGCCGAGGATGTAGGCGTCATCAATCGCCGGTGCCTCAAGACGCCCGGCCCGCATGGGCCCCATCGTCATTTCCCATTTGTCGAGGAGGGTCTCATAGCGCGACGGGTCCAGCGCGACATCATAGATGCGGCCGATGATGTCGTCCCAATCGGCCTCGCTCGCCAGTGGGCGGCGGTCTTGGGAGACCTGCTTGGTCATGGCTGTGGAGCCCACGTGCGCTGCATCTGAAAAGAGAGAAGCCTCGGGCCGTCCCTGTCAACTCGGAATGGCTGTCAAGTCCCCCAAACCGGAAAGGGAAAACCACTCTGCGGGAGAGCTTGTCAGGCTGACCGCGCGCTAGGCCGCCAGATAGCGGTCCAGCGTCGCGTCAACGCCGTCGCGCAGAAGGCGGGTCAAAGCGTCCGAGAATGCGCGGGCAAAGCGCGGGTCATCGGCAATCGCCCCGTAGAAGTGGCGCTGCTCTAGCCAGCGCTGCGGTGCTTCACGGGCGGCAGCCGCCACGGCCGTGAGGGCATCCCACACCGGGTCATTGGGATCAATGACGGATCCATCCTCGCGCTGCCCCATGCACATCCGTGCCCAAAGCGCCTGGCTCAGCGCCAGCCCCTCAAGATCCGCCCCCGCAGCAATGGCGTCCCGGATCACAGGCAGGACTGCGCCCGAATGTCGGGAGGAGCCGTCGAACGCCACGCGCCGCACCGTGTCCTTGATGGCCGGATTGGAAAACCGCGCGTCGATGAGGTCCACGTAGCGAGGCGCGTCCATGCCGGGGACCGTGTCCACATGGGGCGCGATCTCTGTCAGGGCGACCTTGCTCAGAAAGTCCCGGATGCGAGGCGCGGCCATGGCATCGGCAATCGTCGCAAGCCCGAGGATCTCCGCCGGGGCCGCGATGATCTGATGCCCGCCGTTCAGCAGGCGCAGCTTCATCGCCTCGTAGGCATGGACATCGTCAGAAAATGTTGCGCCCACCTCTTCCCACGGCGGGCGACCCGCGCAAAAGCGGTCCTCCATCACCCACTGGCGAAAGTTCTCGTGCGTCACCGGCGCCTGATCATCGATCCCGAAAGACTGGACGAGGGCGATCTCGCCTGCCCCGGTGGCGGGCACGATGCAATCGACCATGGAGTTTGGAAAACTCACCTCCGCCGCGATCCAGTGGGCAAGGTCGGGATCGGCAAGCCGCGCCAAGCCCACCACCACGTCCCGCAGGATCCGGCCATTGCCGGGGAGGTTGTCACAGCTCTGGCACGTGAAGGGGCCCACCCCGGCCCCGCGCCGCGCGGCGAGCGCCGCCACAATGGCCCCGAACGCCGTCCGCGGGGCCGCCAGATTGGCGCTGTCATGGACGATATCCACGTGACCCGGATCGAACCGCTTCGTCGCCGGATCAAGGAAGTACCCGCCCTCCGTCACCGTCAGCGACACGATGCGGATCGCCGGGTCGCTCATCTGCCGGATCAAAGGCCCATGCCCGTCCTCGATGGGCACATAGCCGACCATGGACCCCACGACCTCCGCCGAGCGACCGGAGGGATCGAGCTCCACCAGCGTCGTCAGGTGATCCTGCGCCTGAAGCCGCGCGCGCTGCGGGGCGTCGGCGGCGCGGACGCTGGCCCCGATGATCCCCCAGTCCAGCGCCTTGCCCGCCTGCATCAGCCGATGGAGGTACCACGCCTGATGCGCGCGGTGAAAGTTGCCAAGGCCGATATGTACGATCCCCGGCGTCACGGAGGCCCGGTCATAGCGAATGTCCCCCACGCCCTTCGACAGATCGCCCAGCGTCGCGTTGCTCAGCGGGATGAGCTTTGATCCGGCGTGGGTCCTCAACTCATCCATTGGCCACCGTCCACGTTGTAGGTCTGGGCCACGATGTAATCGGCCTCGTCGCTGGCCAGAAAGACCGCCATCCCCGTGAGATCGCCCGCCACGCCCATGCGGCCATAGGGAACGCCCGCCCCCACTTCGGCCTTCTTCTGGCCGGGGGCCTTGCCTTCGTACTTCGCAAAGAACGCGTCGACGCCGTCCCAGTGCTCCCCGTCCACGACGCCGGGCGCAATGGCGTTCACGTTAATCCCGTGCTTGATGAGGTCGAGGCCCGCGCTCTGCGTCAGGCTGATGACAGCGGCCTTCGTGGCGCAGTAGACCGCAACCAGTGGCTCGCCCCGCCGACCGGCCTGGGACGCCATATTGATGATTTTGCCACCCCCGCCGCGCGCAATCATGTGCTTGGCGACCGCCTGCAGAGTAAAGAGCGTTCCCGCCACGTTGATGTCGAAGACACGGGCGTAGTCCGCGCGGTCGATCTCCACGATGGGCGCAGCCGTGAACACCGCCGCGTTGTTGATCAGGATATCGAGCCGCCCCATCTCGGCCACCGTCGCCTCCACGGCGGCGGCGATGCTCGCCGGATCGGTGACATCCATCGCCATCGCCTGCGCGCCAAGCACTTTGGCCGTGGCATGGGCCCGGTCCCCGTCAATGTCGCCGATCATGACGTGCGCGCCTTCGGCAAGATAGGCCTCTGCGAAGGCGCGACCGATGCCGCGTGCCCCGCCAGTAATGAGGGCCGTTTTGCCGTCAAGCCGCCTCATGCGATCCGAAGGCCCGCCGCGTCGAACCGGTGCAGCTCTTCCCGACGCGGCGTGAGCTCGATCTTGTCGCCGTGCTTCAGCGACACATTCCCCAACGCCCGCACTGTCAGCGTCTCGGCAAGCCCCGTTCCGTGGACATGAAAAAACGTGTCAGAGCCCAGATGCTCCGCCACGCCGACGGTGCCCTGCCAGGCGCCGCCGGATGGCACGACATCAATGTGCTCCGGCCGGATGCCGATGGTCTTTGCGTCGTGCTTCGCCGCCTCAGCCCCCTCGATAAAGTTCATCTTGGGCGACCCGATAAAGCCAGCCACGAAGAGGTTCTTGGGCGCTTCATAAAGGTCGATGGGCGATCCCACCTGCTCGATCACGCCAGCCTGCAGGACGACGATCTTGTCGGCCATGGTCATGGCCTCCACCTGATCATGGGTCACATAGATCATCGTCGTCTTCATGCGCGCGTGCATCTCGGTGATCTCGATGCGCATGCCCACTCGCAGCGCCGCGTCAAGGTTCGAGAGCGGCTCATCAAAGAGGAACGCCGACGGGTCGCGCACGATCGCGCGCCCGATAGCCACGCGCTGGCGCTGACCGCCGGAGAGCTGCGCGGGCTTCCGGTCGAGGTAGTCGGTCAGGTTCAGGCTTTCGGCGGCGGCGGTGATGCGCTTTTCCTGCTCCGCCTCGCTGAGCCCGGCCATGCGCATCGGGAAAGCAATGTTCTTGCGCACCGTCATGTGGGGGTAAAGCGCGTAGGTCTGAAACACCATGGACAGCCCGCGCTTGGACGGTGAGACCTGCGTGACGTCCGCGCCGTCAATCATCACCTGACCCGATGTCGTGTCCTCAAGCCCCGCAATGAGACGCAGCAGCGTTGACTTCCCGCAGCCCGACGGGCCAACAAAGACCGCGAACTCCCCGTCCTCGATGGTGAGGTCGAGGGGCGGGATCACCTGCGTCTCCCCGAAGCTCTTGGTCACGTTGTTCAGAACAATCTGTCCCATGTGCTTTCCCTATTTGACAGCGCCGAAGGTGAGGCCCTGGACGAGCTGTTTCTGGCAGAACCAGCCGAGCACGATGATCGGCCCGACCGCGGCAGCGGAGACGGCAGAAAGCCGCCCGAAGAAGAGACCTTCCGGCGCACGGTTGCCCTCGATGAGCTTCGAAAGCGTCGCGGCATCCGTGGTCGTGAGGCGGACCGTCCAGTAGGCCTCATTCCAGCAGAAGATGAAGCAAAGAAGCGCCGTGGATGCGATCCCGCCCCAGGCGAGCGGGATCAGGATCTCGCGGATCTCGCCCCAGGTGTTCACGCCGTCCATCTGCCCCGCCTCGATGATCTCCTTCGGGATCTCCTTGAAGTAGGTAAAGAGCATCCAGACCACGATGGGCAGGTTGATGAGCATCAGGACGACGATGATCAGGAAATGTGTGTCGAAGAGGCCGAGGCTCTTGGTGAGGAAGGTCATCGGGTAAAGAACCGCAGCCGCCGGGAGCATCTTGGTGGAGAGCATCCACATCAGCACATCTTTCGTCGCCCGGCTCGGATTGAAGGCCATGGCGTAGGCACAGGGAATGCCCACCGCCAGCGCAAAGATGGTCGCAAAGACGGAGGTGATGACGGAGTTTCGCGCGAAGCGCCAGTAGTCATAGTTCTCCGTCATGTTCAGGTAATTTTCGAGCGTTGGGGTGAAGAAGATCAGGAATTCCGGCTTCACGGCGTCCGCGTCCGTCTTGAAGGAGGTGAGCACCATCCAGAAGATCGGGAAGAAAAAGAGGAGACCCACGATCCATGCGAGCGTG
>JBCCPQ010000152.1:0-7226 GCA_039024825.1 Pseudomonadota bacterium | reverse complement strand
GGGCTGTATCTCGCCGGCGGCGCGGCGCACCCCGGCCCGGGCATGCCGATGGTGATGATGTCCGGCTGGATCGCGGCCGACACGCTCGACCAGCGCGAGGCCAAGCCGCAGGCCGAACCTCGTTTTGCACCCGGTCAGCGCGTTGACATGGCCCACGCGCAAGATCGCAGCATCCGTGGCCCTTGCGGCCGGGGCGGCCTACCTCGCGCTGTCGGGTGGCGCGGTGGCCACGGAGCGGGCGTTCATCATGGCCGCTGTCGTGTTTGGCGCGGTCATCCTAGGGCGACGCGCGCTCACCTTGCGGGCGGTGGCGGTGGCCGCGCTCATCGTGCTTGCATTGCAGCCGGAGGCGCTGTTGGGCCCCGGCTTTCAGATGTCTTTTGCTGCGACAACGGCCCTCGTGGTGACGTTCAGGTGGCTATCGGCGCGTGAGATGTTTGGGCTGCCGCGATGGCTTCACCCGCCGGCAGCCCTTGTTATCTCATCTGCGGTGGCTGGGGCGGCAACGGCCCCCTTTGCCGCGGCGCACTTCAACATCGTGAGCCACTACGGGTTGATCGCAAACCTACTGTCCGTTCCGGTCATGGGAGCAATTGTGATGCCGGCCGCGGTTCTCGCTGCGATTCTTGCCCCGATTGGGCTCGCCAAGCCGGCACTCTGGGTCATGGAACAGGGGCTCAACTGGATCCTGCTCGTGGCGCGGGAGGTGTCGACCCTCGACGGCGCTGTGGGCCGCGTGTCCGCGCCGGGGGCAGATGTGTTGCCGTTGCTGACCCTGGGCGCGCTTTTTGTGATCCTGTGGCAAGGACGCGCAAGATGGGCGGGAGTTGCGCCTATGGCGATGGCGGCGGGGCTCTGGATCAGCGCGGAACGCCCCACTTTGCTCATTTCGCCCACGGGAGGGCTCATCGGGCTCATGGCTGAAGAAGGCCGGATGCTGTCAAAGGAGCGCGGCGATGGGTTTGTCGCGCGGAGCTGGCTTGAGAATGACGCGGACGGCTCCGACCAGCAGCAGGCTTACGCGCGCGGCCCGGGGCGGCGGATGGTCCTTGGTGGGCAGGAGTTCCTGCATCTGACCGGCAAAAGCGCGCGGGAGGCTGTTTGTGCAGGTCCTGCGATCCTCGTTCTGAATGATGAGCCTGATCAGGCCCTTGCCTGCGAGACGATCACGCCGTCCGCTCTGCGGGAAACCGGTGCCATAGCTTTTTCGTTGAAGAACGCCGCGCTGAAAAAAATCACCGCGCGGGAGGTAGTGGGGCGGCGGCTCTGGAACGATGCCGCCACCCGAAAACGTTTTCAGTAGGAGCGGATGAGGCCGACGAGGCGCCCCTGCACCTTCACCTGGTCTTCGGAGAACATCCGAGTCTCATAGGCCGGGTTCGCAGCCTCGAGAGCGATGGTTGATCCCTTGCGACGGTAGCGCTTCAAAGTGGCTTCATGGCCTTCGACGAGGGCCACGACAATGTCCCCGTTGTCGGCAGAAGAGGTCTCGCGGATCACGACGATGTCCCCGTCATTGATGCCCACGTCGATCATCGAGTCACCCTTGACCTCCAGCGCGTAGTGCTCCCCCTGGCCGGACAGCATATTGCCGGGAACGGCGACGTGGCTCGAGGCGTGCTGGATGGCTTCGATGGGCACACCGGCGGCGATCTTACCCATAACGGGCAACTCCACTGCGCCGGTGCTCTCGATATTCAGAGCGGACGGCGGTGTGCTATCGGGGCGGTCGCCGTCGATCACGCGGGGCCTGAACCCGCCGATCCGTTCCGGCGCGCTGGTGGGCTGTTGCATGCCGTCCGGCAGGCGCACGATCTCTATCGCACGAGCTCGGTGGGCCATGCGCCGGATAAAGCCGCGTTCCTCCAGCGCCGTTATCAGACGGTGGATCCCAGATTTAGATCTAAGATCAAGCGCTTCCTTCATTTCGTCAAAGGACGGGGGCACACCGTCCCGCTGCAGTCGCTTGTGAATGAATAGGAGCAGATCTCTCTGCTTTTGCGTCAGCATATGCTCTAGCCTCCCTAATGGGCGTTTTGCATATGTTCTACGGGTGTTCTTGATTTGTGTCAAGTCAGGCGAGGCGGAGATAGTCCAGGTACTCTCCGGCTTTGCGGGGCGGATCGTGGGGCGGTCGGATGGCAAGCGCGTCAGCACGGGAGAGCAGTCCGAGGAGGGAGCTGTCTTGGCGATCGAACACCTCGAGCGCGCCATCTTCGCCGAGACGTGCGCGCATGTAGTGTTCACGCGGGCCGTTTTTGCCCATGTCGTGGGCGAGCGGGGCTTTCCCCCGGGCGGCGGGCTCGGCGGGCAGACCGAGCATGGCGTGCACGATGGGGCACAGGAACACATGACCACAGACGAGCGCGCTCACGGGGTTGCCGGGGAGGCCGATGATCGGAGTTCCACCCAGACGTCCAGCCATGAGCGGCTTACCGGGGCGCATGGCCACCTTATAGAAGCTCTGGGACAGGCCCTGGCTGCCAGCGACTTTCCGCACGAGGTCGTGGTCCCCGTCTGAGGCCCCACCGATGGTCACGATGAGGTCGGCTCCCCTCGTGAAGCGGAACGCGCTTTCGAGGCTCTCGGGCGTGTCGCGGGCGATAGGGAGAACGCGCGGTTCAGCACCTGCCGCCGAGAGGAGTGCTTCCAGGCCCAGTGTGTTAGACGCGATGATCTGGTCTGGGCCCGGGGTCTCACCGGGCATGACGAGCTCATCCCCGGTGGAGATCAGTGCAACGACCGGCCTGCGCGTGACGGACACGTGCGCCACGTTCATGGACGCAAGGAGCGCGATATCGGCCGGTGAGAGGCGGCGCGGCGCGGCTACCGTGTCGCCAATGCGGAAATCGCCTCCGAGCGGGCGGATGTTTGCAGTTGCGGCTTCCGGGCTGTTGAGGCGGATCTGGTCGCCGTCGCGCGTGACGTTCTCTTGTATCTCTACGTGGTCCGCGCCTTCAGGAAGCGGCGCGCCTGTGAAGATGCGAACGGCCTGACCGGGAGCGACGGTGCCGTGAAAGCGGTGTCCTGCGGCGGCTTCCCCGATAACTGCGAGCTTTGCCCCCTCCATCGCGTCTGCGCTGCGCATCGCATAGCCATCCATGGAGGACGTTGAGAACGGGGGCTGATCGCGCGTCGCTTCAGCGGCCTGCGCCAACACGCGGCCAGAGGCCTTCCTCAGGCGTACCTCCTCGGATGCAAGCGGTGAGACGAGGGCAAAAAGCGCAGCCAGAGCCTCATCAACCGATATCATGTCGCCTCGTAACGCCCTGACTTGCCGCCCTCTTTCAGGATCACGCGAAGTCCGTCCACCTGCATCGCGCGGTCGACCGCTTTGAGCATGTCATAGATCGTGAGGGCCGCGACAGATGCCGCTGTGAGGGCTTCCATTTCCACTCCGGTCTGGCCGGTTGTCTTGACCGTGGCCTCGACCCGTACGCGCGATTGCGCGGTCTCTGGCGTCAGATCTATGGCCACCTTGGAGATCGGCAGGGGGTGGCAGAGCGGGATCAGCGCGGCTGTCTGTTTCGAGGCCATGATCCCGGCAAGACGCGCGGTGCCAAGCACGTCACCTTTCTTGGCCGTGCCCGCGAGGACGTGGTCGAGAGTTTCCGGAGCCATAATGACGTAGCACTCCGCGCGCGCCACGCGGTCCGTGACCGGCTTATCCGACACGTCCACCATGTGCGCTTGGCCGGACGCGTCAAAATGGCTGAGACCGCTCATACCGGCGAGGCGGTGAGAGGGTTGGCGAGGATCGCACGGGTGGCTGCAGTGACGTCTTCGGCCCGCATGAGGCTTTCACCAATGAGAAACGTGCGCGCGCCGTACCGCGCGAGGTCAGCCAGGTCGCTCGGTGTGAAGAGGCCGGACTCAGCGACGAGGAGGCGCTCAGGCTCCGCGAGTCGGGCGAGGCGTTTCGTCGTCTCCAACGTGACTTCAAAGGTATTCAAATCGCGGTTGTTGATGCCGAGAAGCGGGGACTTGAGCGCTGCGGCGCGTTCAAGCTCCTCCTCGTTGTGGACCTCTACAAGGGCATCCATGCCCCATTCGGTTGCGGCGGCCTCAAGCTCTGCCGCTTGCGCGTCGGAGACGGATGCCATGATGATCAGGATGCAGTCGGCCCCCCATGCCCGCGCCTCGGCAACCTGGTAGGTGTCGTACATGAAGTCCTTGCGAAGGGCGGGCAGGCTGCAGGCGTCCCGTGCTTGCGCCAAAAAGTCTGGCGCGCCCTGAAAGCTCGGCGTGTCGGTAAGAACCGACAGACAGGTGGCCCCACCGGCCTCGTACGCCGCGGCGAGCGCCGAGGGGTCAAAATCCTCACGAATGAGGCCCTTCGATGGGCTTGCCTTCTTGATTTCCGCGATGAGGCCGTAACGCTCGCGCGACGCCTCCCGGAGAGCTTGTGCGAAGGGGCGGATGGGGGAGGCCTCGCGTGCCGCGGTCTCCACGTCGGTGAGGGGCCGTTCCTCTTTGGCCGCAGCGATCTCTTCAAGCTTGTAGGCCTTGATCTTCTCTAGAATGGTGGGCGTGCTCATGGCGCCTCGCTTGTGATCTTGGCGAGGCCCTCGACCTTGGCTTTGGCTGCGCCGCTGTCGATGCTTTCCTTCGCTATTTCAACACCTTCGGACAATGAGCTTACCTTCTCTGACACCATGAGCGCGGCTGCGGCGTTCAGAAGAACGGCGTCCCGGTATGCATCGGCATGTCCGTCGAGGAGGGCTTTGAACGCTGCGCCGTTCTCCTCTGGCGTGCCGCCCAGTATTGCGTTGAAGGGGTGCACCGGCAGTCCTGCATCTTCCGGGTGCACCTCGCGCGCCGTGATTTTACCGTCTTTGAGTTCGGCCACGGACGTCGGACCGGAGATTGCGATCTCATCGGTGCCGTCGCTGCCATGGACAAGCCACGCGGCCTCTGATCCGAGCTCCTGCAAGGTCTCTGCCATCGGGAAGATCAGATCGGGCGCGAAAGCCCCGGTCAGTTGGCGTTTGACGCCTGCTGGGTTCGTCAGGGGGCCGAGGATGTTGAAGATGGTTTTTGTGCCAAGCTCCTGGCGTACGGGCATGACGTGCTTGATCGCCGGGTGATGCATGGGGGCCATCATGAAGCCGATGCCGACTTCCGCCAGCGCGCGCTCCACCACGGGGGCCTCTACCATGACGTCGATACCCATCTGGCCAAGGGCATCTGCGGCGCCGCTCTTCGAGCTCAGGTTGCGGTTGCCGTGTTTGGCGACCGGAACGCCGGCACCTGCCACAACGAAGGCCGTGGCGGTCGAGATATTGAGCGTCCCCTTGCCGTCTCCGCCGGTGCCCACGATGTCCATGGAGCCCGCGGGCGCGATGACCTGAACGCATTTGGCGCGCATGACCGCGGCGGCGGCGGCGTATTCTGCGACGCTTTCCCCGCGGGCGCGCAACGCCATTAAAAGACCGCCTATCTGCGCGGGGGTTGCCGTGCCTTCAAAGAGCTCTTCAAAGGCCGCCTCGGCCTGTGCGCGCGACAGCGGCCCTTCGGAGGCCGCGAAGATCAGGGGCTTCATCGTGTCGCTCATGCGGGGACCTTCATCTCGTTCAGGAAGTTCTGGAGGAGGTCGTGACCGTGTTCGGACGCGATGCTCTCGGGATGAAACTGCACACCGTGGATCGGCAGCTCACGGTGCTGGAGGCCCATGATGGTGCCGTCCTCAAGCTCTGCCGTGACTTCCAGCGTATCGGGGAGGTTTGCACGGTTCACCACGAGCGAGTGATAGCGTGTGGCCTGAAGCGGAGAGGGTAGACCGGCAAAGAGACCGGTTCCGTTATGGTGCATGGTCCCCATCTTGCCGTGAACAATCTCAGAATGCCGCTCCACCTGGCCGCCGAAGGCTTGACCAATGGCCTGATGGCCGAGGCAGACGCCCATGAGCGGCAAGCGTGTCTCTGCCGCGGCCGCCACCATGGCCAGGCAGATACCCGCCTGATCGGGGTCGCAGGGCCCGGGGCTCAGGAGGATGCCAGCGGGCTGCATGGCCATCGCTTCCTGCACGTCGAGGGCGTCATTGCGCCTTACGACCACCTCCGCCCCCAATTCGCCGAGATAGTGGACGAGGTTGTAGGTGAAGCTGTCGTAATTATCGATCAGAAGCAGCATTGCATCAGGGCTCGCGAGGTAGATTGGGGCTATCCGCAGGCCCCTTGAACGCGGTATAGATGCAGGCGAGCAGCAAGGGGCGTCAAGGCGAAAGACCTTAGCCACGGTTGGGTGGCCATCCTTCACGCGGGGATCGGTTCAGGCAACCGCAGCGCAGGACAAGGCGAGCGGGACACATGGGTCGGGGTATTTTTTTCGGAGCCGTCTGGGGCTTTCTGATCGGGGCATTGGTGCTCGCGGTGGCGTCGCTTCTTGGTGATGTGCCCGGGACGGATGCCCCTGAGGCTGCCGTGGTTGAAGTTCCGGCAGGGTCGGGGTTCGATCAGGCGGGCGAAGATCGCCCTGTGGAAGTGTCTGAAGTTCCGCCGTCGTCGGAGCCGGTGGGCGATGCGCCCTTGGTGACTGCGCCGGAGGCACCCGTTGCTCCCGCTTTGAGTGGCGGCGTGACAGCGTCCGCTGCGGTTCCCGAGGCGGGGAGCGTTGACACGCTTGCGCCACCGCCCGTTGGCGCGGCCGACAGTGGCGTCGATGTCCGCGTGGAAGCGCCTGCTGTTGCAGATACCCGAAGTGAGATTGAAGCCCCTGCTGGCGATGCTCCGCCCAGCCCTGACGTGGCGACCGAGGCGGCCGTCGTTCTGGTAGAAGAAGAGCCGGACGTCGTGGTGGAGCAGCCTGCGCAAGAAGTGACCGCGCCAGTGGCAGCGACGGAGGAGCCTGATTCCGCGACCACAGAGGACGAGCCGGTCATCGAGACCGCTGAGGTGTCTGAACCCGTCGAGGCCGCTGAACCTGTTGCCCCCGTAAGTGAGCCTGCGACCGAAGAGGAGTCGACCGCGCCCGCTGAGGAGGCAGATGAGGTCGAGGTGCCACAAGACGCTCAACAGATCGATACAGAGATCACAGAGACTGACCCGCCTCAGGTCGTGGAGACCGCAGAGGCCGATCTTCCCGAGGCGAATTCCGGTGGGTTTGGGGATCGCGCTACGGGCGTCACCGTGAACCGAGCCGCTGAGAGCGACGCCGACACGGACGAAGCAGAGACGGAGGTGGCAAGTGCGGAAGAGGCGGAGGTCAACACGGATCCCCGTGCCCTT
>JBCCPQ010000151.1:0-7242 GCA_039024825.1 Pseudomonadota bacterium | reverse complement strand
CGTCCGGTGGCACGGGCGACCCCGGCACCCCAGCAGGTGCGCCGCGTGGCGCCGGCCCCAGTTGTGGCGCAACCCCGTGAAGTTGTGACGATACCCAGCCACTCAGGCCAGCGAACTCGCGTCGTGACGGCAGATGGCGGCTGCCCGGACGCGCCTGCGGCGAGCCAAGCTTACATCAATACGACCGGCGTCCGCTGCGGCCCTCAGGCTCAGAGCCCTTCGTCGGGTTGGAGTACACGCCCGGTTGCAACAGGCCGTAAGGTCATTGCGCAAACCCCCGTTGTGCCCGAGGGCTACCGCCCGGCATGGACGGACGGGCGTCTCAACCCGCAGCGCGGCCTGCCGGAAACGCGTGCGGCGGCTGTCTCTGTCCGTGGCGTTGTGTCCCCGGTCGATGGGCGCCGGTATGACCTCGCGTGGACACGGGGTCGCCCGCATCTTCTATTTGATCGCAACACCGGGATGGTGGTCGCAGACCTCTTCCCCGGCCTCACATATCCCAACACCGATCCGTCGCTTGTCCGTGGTTCGAAGCGGGCTGATAACGAGACTGGCACGATCATCGAGGCCCCTGAGGCAACAATCGGCACCGTGTCGCTCAAGGGGCGGGCACCGCAGGCGACCCTTCGGGCTCCGGAGCCGTCTGCACGGCCGGCGGCCGTGGCGCCTTCTCAGGTCATTGCTCACCGCCACATTCAGGTCGCGACCTATGCTGACATGGCTGCGGCCCGCGCGGACGCGCAGCGCCTTGCGAATGCCGGGCTGCCGACACGCATCGGTAAGTACACGCGCAACGGACAGGCACGCCAGGTGATCGTGCTCGGACCCTTTGAGACCAGTCAGTCAATCAAGGGCGCTTTGACACAGACGCGGAGCCTTGGTTTCGGGCGCGCTTTCTCCCGCAAGTGATCAGCTCTCGCAGATCGACTGAAGCGAAAGCCACTCCCCGTCGCTGAGATGCGCGACGGGGGCTACACCCTCAAACGGGTCGGCCTCGATCAGGCCGATTGTTTTTTCGCCGGTGACGTCCTGTGCATAGGCATAGGGTCTGGCCGGCACCTGACGATCGCGGAAGGCAAAAAGAAGCGCCTCGGTGGGCACTGGTGCCGGCTCCGCTGTCAGAACCGTTTCGGCATAGGCGTCGAGCGTGCCCTCGGGGAGCGCGCCAGTGGTCAAAAGCCGAAACGCCGCGAGGGGCCCGGACACCTCAAGGATCCGGCGAAGCGGATCGTAAAGGCGGGCGCGGGTCATCTCTGCAACGACGTAGCCTGCCGCGACCGAGACGTCGTCATGATCTTCAAGCACGCTGCGACCAATGAGGATGTGGCCGCCGGGAAGGGCGGTTGTCGTCGCAAGACTGTCGCGGAGGACATGGAGCGTCTCCCCCGGGGCGACCGCAGCCTGCAGGCGGCGAAGAGCAACGGTTCCGAACGGATCTGCGCAGGGCTGTCCGGCCATGCGCGACGTGCGTGACAGGAGGGCGGCGCCGATCTCCGCCCGTTTGACATCAGGCACCACGGTCACGGCCTGATCGATGAGAGCATCTGGCAGCCAAAAGAACGCGAGCCAGGCCACAGATGCCATGGAGGCGCCGAGAATGCCCCAGCGAAGCAGGCCGGGCTTTGGCCGCGCCCGCGCAATGGCGCGTTGCACCTTGCCGATCGCCTCAATCATGTCGGCATCTTCGATTTCGAGGGTCTCTGCGGCGGTTTCGTCGGCGGCAAAGACGGCAGGGCGATCCTTGGGATTGAGCCGACTGACCGCAGCGAGGGACCAGTGCGACAAGGCGCGGCCGGACGCGTCAGAGATCACCAGCGTTGCATCGCCAAAAGACACGCCCACATTGCGCCGCTGCGCGTCTGGCGATGCGCGCCAAAGGCCGGACGTCTCCAGCCGAGCGTAGTCCTTGAGGGCGGTCATGTGAGGTGGCTGCTCTGCCGTTGTTTCCGGCAGAATACCGTCTTTCTAACGCTGCGGCAACGCGGGGCGCTTAATGCCTCTGCGCGGCATGGGTCGGGCGTCCGCCAGACTTTGAGCTTGAGGGGCCCTAGAGCTCTGCGGCGACCTTCCGCAGTTCGAACTTCTGGATCTTTCCGGTCGACGTTTTCGGGAGCTCTATGAACTCCACGCGCTTGGGCGTTTTGAAGCCTGCAAGGCGCTCGCGGGCGAAAGCGATGAGGTCAGCGGCCTCCACTGTCTGTCCGGGCTTAAGCTCCACGAAAGCGCAAGGAACCTCACCCCATTTCTCATCGGGCTTGGCGACAACGGCACAGAGCGACACGGACGGGTGGTGCATGAGAACGCCTTCGACCTCGACGGAGGATACGTTTTCACCGCCTGAGATGATAATGTCCTTGGCGCGATCTGCGATCTGCACATAGCCGTTCGGGTGCCGAAGTGCGATGTCGCCTGAATGGAAGTGGCCGCCGGCGAAGGCCTCTGCTGTGGCGTCGGGGTTCTTGAGATACCCCTTCATGACGGAGTTTCCGCGAATGACGATTTCCCCCGTGGCCTGACCATCGCGCGGGATGCTTGTGCCGTCTGATGTGACCACGTCTATCCCCTCCATCATCGGGAAGGGGACGCCCTGCTGGGCTTTGATGGCGGCTTTGTCGGCCTGTGGGAGCGCGTCCCAGGCGCTGTCCCACACGCATTCCGTGATGTGGCCGTATGTTTCGGTGAGGCCGTAGACCTGGGTGACATTGAACCCTAGCTCTTCGATGGCGGCGAGGGTTGCCGCAGCCGGGGGAGCACCCGCGGTGAAGACCTCGACCACGTGGTCGAAAGGACGACGGGTCTCGTCCGGTGCATTGACGATCAGATTGAGAACGATTGGCGCGCCGCCGAAGTGAGTGACGCCGTGGTCTGCAATGGCGTCGTAGATTGCGCCGGGCGTGATGTCCCGGCAGCACACCACCGTGCCGCCGAGCACGGGCATCATCCACGAATGGTTCCAGCCATTGCAGTGAAAGAGCGGCACGATTGCCAGAAAGACGGGATGGAGCGTCATCCGCCAGGAGATCACCGTGCCCATTGTCATGAGGTACGCGCCACGGTGGTGGTAGACCACGCCCTTGGGCCGCCCCGTCGTCCCGGACGTGTAGTTCAGCGCGAGGCTTTCCCATTCGTCTTCGGGCATGTGCCACGGCGCGTCAGGGTCGCCTTCGGCGAGGACGTCTTCGTAGAGCGGGTACCTTCCAGACGCCGCCACGCCAGCCACCGGATCTGGTACTTCGATGATGGCAGGAGCGTCACCGTCCATGGAGTCGATGGCCGCTTCCGCAAGCTCAATGAACTGGCTGTCTACCAGCACCACCTTCGCCTCGCCGTGATCGAAGATGTAGGCCACCGTGGCCACGTCCAGACGGATGTTGATGGTGTTTAGGATCGCGCCCGTGGCCGGGACAGCGAAATGCGCTTCGACCATGGCCGGGATGTTGGGAAGGATCGTGGCCACGACGTCGCCCGGCTTGATGCCACGGCCGCGAAGCGCTGAGGCAAAGCGCGAAACGCGGGCGTGATACTCTGCATAATTCCGGGCCGTGTCGCCGTAGATCAGAGCTGTCTTCTGCGGGAAGACTTCCCGCGCCCGCTGGAGATGAGACAGAGGCGTGAGGGGCACAAAGTTTGCCGCGCGTTTCTCCAGCCCCTCTTCATTGGCCAACCAACCCATGTCGCTTCCTCCCTTTTGGCTTGTCGTTATGGGGCTTGAGCGGCGGCTTGCAAAGCGCCAAAGCGGCATCATGGCAGCAATCGACCTCCCCTCTGTGGCGCGGCCCACCGACCGGCCAGTGCGACAGCCCGCCAAGGCGGCCTGTCTCGCGGTCATGGGCATGGGGATCATCGGTGTGGTCGACAATGTGATGCCGGAGGTGGCGCGCCACATCGGGATCGCGCAGTTTCACATCGTGCGCTCATCCATGGCGCTGTGCATCATCGTTCCGTTACTGATGGCCCGTGGCGGCCTTTGGCCCGTGAACCCTTGGGGTGTTCTGGGTCGCTCAATGCTGATGACACTTGGCATGGGGCTTTATTTCGTCTGCGTCGGCTTCCTTCCTGTGGCACAAGTGCTCGCGGGCGTCTTTACCGCTCCGCTTTGGGTCATGGTCGTGACGCTGCTGCGCGGGCATCGGGTAGAGCCCATGGCAGCCCTTCTTATCGTCATGGGTTTTGCCGGGTGCGTTGCTGTGGTCCAACCATCGGTCACAACGCTGAACTGGCTGTCGCTCGGGCCGCTGGGCGCCGGGTTTTTCTACGGCATGGGTGGGCTTGTGACACGAAGCTGGACCGGGCGGGAGAGCGTCTGGACGCTCACCGGCGCGTACCTTGCGCTTTTCGGGCTCGCAGCGGTCCTGTGGCTCGCGGTGCAGCCCGATGGCGGGACCGGCTACCTCACGCGCGGCTGGGTTGCGATGCCTTGGCACGTCGTCTTATTTTGCGCCCTTCAGGCATTGGCCGCTGTCTTCGCCGTGGCGCTACTGGCGCGCGCCTACCAGCTTGCCGCCCCCGCCTATGTCGGCGCGTTTGAATACACCGTGCTTATCGTGGCGGCTGGGGTGGGCTTTAGCGTCTGGGGACATGCGCTGAACGGGCTCGCGATTTTCGGCGTCATCGTCATCCTTGCGTCGGGCGCTGCCCTCGCCGCCTTGGGAGACCGCGCGTGATCTATTCGCCTGAGCGCGAATACCTGTTCATCCACATCCCCAAAACCGGGGGAACGTCGCTGGCGCTGGCGTTGGAGGATAAGGCGAAAGCGACCGATATCATGGCAGGCGACACGCCTAAGGCTGTGAAGCGGCGCCGGCGGCTGAAAGGGCTGCCCGCAAAAGGGCGGCTATGGAAACACTCCACCTTGCGTGACCTTGACGGTTGGCTCGGCACGGCGGAGCTTGAACCGCTTTATGTGTTCACCATCGTGCGCAATCCCTGGGACCGGTTGGTGAGCTATTACCACTGGCTGCGCGGACAGACCTTCGATCACCCGGCAGTGGCGCTTGCCCAAAGCCTCGAGTTCGGGGCCTTTCTTGCCCATCCCCACACGGATGCCAGCCTGCGCGCCGCCCCTTACACGAGCTACGTCACCGACGCCGACGGTACGGAGCGCTGCCAGCGCTTCATCAGGTTTGAACATCTCGTAGAGGATTGTGCCCAGCTCGGTCGCGATCTCGGCCTTTCTTTGTCGCTTCCCCATGCCAACCGCTCCGAGAGACCGCGCGATTACCGCATCTCCTATGACGAATCATCCGCCCAGCAGGTCGAAACACTCTGCCAAAGCGATATCGCGCGGTTTGGTTACTCCTTCGACGGGCGAATTGGTTAACAGACCGGAAACAATGGCAGGCATGGGGCAGTTTTGGGCGCAATTTTCATAAAAGTGCCCCAATCTTGCCGCTTGTCGCCCCAATCCCCGCCCCGAGCCGCTCGCAACGTGCTCTTGCGGCCAGAAGACCTGCCAGTCGGTCGCGATTAACGCGAAACATGTTCATGGGGATGAGCACATGTTTGATTTGACGGATACGGCCCTCAGCGGCCTTGAGATTGACCTTGATGGCCAGTTCGGCGTGACGCGCCGGTCGGGTCTGTTGCACTCCACCCGTGTTGCCACACGCATGGGTTCCGACGTTGTCTGGCGCGAGGTTGAAGCCCTCGCGATCGGCGACGAGGTGCTGACCTTCGACAACGGTTTCCAGCGCATCACGGCCGTGGAACGCGTTATCAACTGGCCCGATCACAAGACCTGCCCGGACCACGCCGCGCCTTTCGAGGTTCCGGCGGGCGTTTTAGGCAACCAAGAACTGATCTGGATGCTTCCGAACCAGCTCGTGGTCGTGGAAAGCGACCGCGCAGAGGAGCTGACGGGTGATCCCTTTGCCCTCCTGCCGGTGGACGCTTTGGAAGGCTGGAAGGGGATCCGCCGCGTGGCCCCGCGGGCACCGCACCTCGTGGTTATTCTGCATTTCGCAGAGGACGAGGTGATCTACGCGGGCGACGGCGCGCTCGTCTTTTGCCAAGCAGAGGGCGAGATGCTCGACCACGCCTTTACGCAGCCTGCCTATGAGGCACTGGATCGTCCGCTTGCCCGCGCCGTGGCCGACAGCTTGCGCGCTGGTGAGGTCGCAACCTTCGCCTGACACCAATTCAGAGTTCCAGCGCCGTGGACCCACCGCAGAGCGCGTGCCCAAACCCCAACCACTGGGCGCGCAATCTAATCCACGGAACTGGCTACGGGCGCGGGGCTGGAGAGATCTCCGGCCCCGTGTTCTTTTGGAAGGAAAGACACGTTGCGCGTCTCACTGGGAACCAAGCGCCTCGGCGATCCGCGCCATGTGCCGCTTGTCCGTGCCGCAGCAGCCGCCCAGGACGCTGATCTGCGGAAACGCCTTGTGGAGATCGAGAAGCTGACGCGCCAGTTCGCCCGGGTTCCCATCATCAAGCTCCGTCGCGTTGTCGAGCTCTGCGTGGCTGCATCTGGACGCGTTGGCCACGATCCCGCGGAGGCGATCCATCCATGGGTCACCGGTTAGCACCGAGCGGAAGTGATCGGGATGCGCACAGTTGATCATGAAGTATGCGGCGTAGCCGTCGGTCGCTGCGTCAACTTCCGCGATGGCGTCCTTTAGGGCTATTCCCGTGGGAAGCTTGCCGTCCGTTTCAACCGTGAACGCGATGACCACGGGAAGGTCAAACCGACGGGCTGCGCGCACGATGCCTATGGCTTCCGCGGGGTAGGCGAGGGTGTAGCCGCTAATCACATCCACGTCGGTCTCCGCCAGAGTGGAGATCTGTTCTGTGTGATAATGCTCTGCCTCTTCCGCACTCATTTGCGCATCCGGCGCATAGGCGTCGTCGCGAGGGCCAATATTTGCGCTTAACACAGCGGTGACATCGCTGTGGCGCCCGCGGATGTCTGCCATGAAGGCGATCGCCTGTTTGTTCAGGTGCTTGAGGGCTTCGGGCGTGTATCCAAGCGGCGCGCCACGGTTCCGGTTGGCGACCCAAGTGGGGCTCTCAAGGATCACGCCGGTGCCTGTCTCTCTGCCCAGGGCCAAGATGTCTTCATAGTAGCCTGCAAGGGTGGTGCGACCGTCCTCGGTCTCGAGCAATGGGTAAGACGCAAATCCCGGCAGGTCGATGCCGCGATTGAAGATCAGATCGGTCTCCATCCCGACATAGGCGAGGGAGACAGCAGTCGGGAGCTCCGGAAACGTCGCGCGATAAAGGGCCATGGAAAGAGTTTTCTCT
>JBCCPQ010000150.1:0-7334 GCA_039024825.1 Pseudomonadota bacterium | reverse complement strand
TACAGCCTGAGTAAGATCTCAAGATTGTGTAACCCGTTAAAGGTTAATTATCTTAAGACGACGTAAAATATGCTTTGCGTAAGTAAAGTATAATGTGCATATCCTTGATGTGCGGCTTCAAAACACCGTGGAACTGAAACGTCTGGCGCGTTGTGAGCCGGACGGACCCGTACATCGTATGCTCCTCCGCGAATTTCTCGATCGTTAGCCATTGATCCGGCGTAATGATCCCGCCCGGCATGCGTGCCCGCAGCATCACATTGTGAAGCGGTTCCAGCTTCTGCGCCGTGCGTTCTGCGCGGATGTCACGGTCGTCCTGCTGGTACATCCCGTGAAACCGGATGAGCTGGAAATTGTCCGGAGTGAAGCCGCCTGTCAGCGGGTCTTTGAGATCTTCCGCAATTGTGCCGCGAAGGTAATTCGAGGCCTTTTTCATCCGCTCATTGTCGGCAAGCTTACCCACAACTTTCAGCGGGGCGGAGGTGTCATCAAGCATGGCTGGCTTCCTTTTGGAACGCGGGCTGGGCGGCATGGGGCGCGAGGCCGATGAAGAGGAGGGCGGCGTCGGTGCCGTCGAGTATGTCCGGCAGTTCGGCGAGTGTGGCAACGACGATGCGCTGATCAGAACGGGAAGCATTGAAGACAGCGCTGACCGGCGTGTCTGGCGATGCGCCGTGCATGAGAAGGCGGCCCTGAACGTACCGAGCTGCGGCGCGCGCCATGTATATTGCTGCCACCGCGCCCGGTTCTGACAAGCGGCGCCAATCGTGCTCGGCCAGACCATCCGTATCGCGACCCGTAAGGAACTGAACGGAGGAGTTACGCCCGCGCCGGGTCAGGCTCACACCCATTTCTGCCGCTGCTGCGGTGGCAGCGGTAATGCCTGGGACGACATCATGCTCGATCCCCGCTTCGTCGAGGGCGGCGATCTCCTCATCTAGGCGGCCAAAGGTGCCACCATCGCCGGATTTGAGGCGGAGCACGCGGGAAGTCGCGCCATGCTCTACCAATAGCGCGTTTATGTCGCTTTGCGTCCAGGAGGGCCCAAAGGCAGATTTGGCAACCGCAAGGATGGTCGCTTCGCGGCGGGCGAGCTCAAGGATTGCAGGGGACACGAGACCGTCATGGATGACCACACTCGCCTCGTGGAGAGCCTTGCGCCCTTTCAATGTCAGAAGCTCCGGATCACCAGGCCCTGCCCCGACAAAGGTGACATGACCGCGTGTTGACCCTTCATTGACATGATCCGCCAAAAGATAGTGCAGCGCCGCCTCGACCGCGCCTTTGCCCTTGGCAAGAGCCTTGGGGCCGATGTCAAAATAGTAGGCAGTCCAGAACGCACGACGTCGCGGACCCTGCGGAATGACTTCCGCTACATCGCGGAAGCGTTGCCCGATCCGCGCGAGAATGCCAGTGCCCTGTGGAAGCATCTCTTCCACCTGAGCCTTGATCTTGCGCGCGAGTACCGGCGCTGCGCCTTCTGTGCCGATGGCCACAGTCACAGGATCGCGGTCCACGATGGCAGGCGTAATGAAGTCGGACGCGTCAAGATTGTCGACGACAAGTGTCTTCACCCCTGCCGCTTTTCCAAGCGCAGCAATCGGCAGGTCGAGATCCTCATCATCATTGGCCGCATAGAGAAGTATGGCTGACGCGAGATCCCCGACTGTAAGATCACGTCGATGGAGAATGAGCCGCCCAGCCTGCGCCCAAGCTTCAACGATCTCATCGGCTTCACTGGCGAAAACGTGCACTTCCGCCTCTGTCTTCAAGAGCAGGCGGAGTTTGGCCACTGCGCACTCGCCTGCGCCAGACACGACAATGCGTCGGCCTTGCGTGTCGAGGTAAACTGGAAAATGCCGCATCTCTGCTCTCCGCCATGCCTTGGTCAAAGAACTAGAAATATTTCCCGTTTCAGGAAAGGTATCTGCAGAGATAAGGAATATCGTCCCGTCCCGACGCCTTGCGTGGCCCATCTTCCTTTCGAATTCCATCCTTGAGAACATTGATGGTCCGAAGCCGGGAGGTGCCACCGATCTGTCCTTTGCGGCTGGTTCCACTCTCCGCGGAAATCTGCCGGAATGACCCCATTGCAGCCTCAAATAAGCCTGAACGGGCCGCTACTTGTCGACCAATTGACCAGAGAGTCGAGATGCCAATCTGGGAGGCCAACCCAAACGGAGAACACCGTGGCCGACGAGAAAGACACTGAGAAGAAACCGGCGCCCGCACCAAAGCCCGCGCCGCAAAAGGGCTTCACATTCGAGGATTGGGCCCAGCTCTGATTGCGGAATTCCGGCCCTGCCCGTACCATCTGGCCATGGCCGCGATTGATACTCTGCGCAATCTTGGACCGGCGTCGGTGGAGGCATTCGCACGCGCCGGGATCACCACCGCCGAAGAGATACGAGCCCTTGGCGCGGATGCAGCTTATGCGAAGCTGTTAGAAGCCGGTCAGCCGCCGCACTTCATCGGATATTACGTGCTCCACATGGCGCTTCAGGGCCGTCCTTGGAACGATTGCAAGGGTAAGGAGAAAGAGGCTCTCCGCCAATCTTTTGACGCACTCAGAGCCCGAGCGGCCCCGAGCCATGACACGGAGATGGAGCGGATCCTGGATCAGATTGGCGTGCGCCGGAGGTAGCACGCGCCCGGCGGATCCGCCGAGCACGTTGCCAGTTGTTTATCCGACCAGTTCAAGCCCGGAGAAGAAGTAAGCGATCTCCACCGCTGCCGTCTCCGGCGCGTCGGATCCGTGGACTGAGTTTTCGCCAACGGACTCCGCGAATTCAGCGCGGATCGTGCCGGGAGCCGCATCAGCGGGGTTTGTAGCGCCCATCACTTCACGGTTCTTCGCGATGGCACCTTCGCCTTCAAGCACCTGTGCGATGATCGGAGCGGAGGCCATGAACTCGCAGAGCTCATCGTAAAAAGGGCGCTCTTTGTGAACTTCATAGAAGACACCCGCCTGCGCCTTGGTGAGGTGGATGCGCTTTTGTGCGACGATGCGAAGGCCCGCTTCCTCGAACTTGGCGTTAATCTTGCCAGTCAGGTTGCGCTTCGTGGCATCGGGCTTGATGATCGAAAAAGTGCGTTCGAGGGCCATGATCTGCTCCTTGGCGTCAGAAGTTGCGCGCGCCCTAGCATGCCCCTTTGGCCGTGAAAAGCCATACAGCTATCATTGCACCGACACTGGCTTTGACTGGTATCTGGGGGCAAGTCTTTCAGTGTTTTCCAGACGATCAGGGCAAATTGAAGATGAGACGTCTTATCCCCACCTGACGCTAAGGCACGGCCAAGTCGTAGACTACGATCCCGTCTGCACCACCTTCAGACGCGGTCACGAGGCGCGCACCGAGGGCTTTGTGCTTTGGATGCTCAGCGTAGCCGTCAAGCGCGGCGCGATCCTGAAAGACAATCACGAAGCCGCTTGGGTGCCCCTGCGATTTTCCCTCAAAATCAAGGTTCGGCCCTGCGTCAAACGACACGACGCCAGGCAGCGACATCGCAAACCCGTCAAGCTCAACAATTACATCGGCCACCGCCTCGAAAGGTGCGGCGCAAAATACGCAATGCAAGATCATCCTTACCGCCCAGTTCGCTTTGCCTACGCCTCCAGCAACGTTGCCAGCCAAGCATCTTTCTTCTCCGGTGGCCGCGCGCTAAAGCGCAGCCATGCTCCGCATTTCTGATATCACCTATGCCGTGGAAGGCCGGCGTCTTTTTGAAGACGCCTCCGCCACGATCCCGACTGGGCATAAAGTGGGTCTTGTGGGGCCGAACGGAGCGGGCAAAACCACGCTCTTTCGACTGATCCGTGGTGAACTTGCCCTGGAAGGGGGCGAGATTGCCCTGCCACGCGATGCCCGCATCGGTGGCGTTGCGCAGGAGGCCCCGTCCTCTGACGTGTCGCTGCTCAACACGGTCCTCGCCGCAGATCTCGAACGCGCAGCCCTTATGGCGGAAGAAACCGAGGATGCGGAACGGATCGCAGAAATCCAGACCCGCCTCGTTGATATCGACGCGTGGTCGGCTGAGGCGCGGGCAGCCACGATCCTCAAAGGTCTGGGGTTTGATGAACCCGACCAGCACCGCCCCTGTTCTGACTTTTCAGGCGGATGGCGGATGCGGGTGGCGCTGGCGGCGGTGCTCTTCTCGACGCCGGATCTTCTTCTTCTCGATGAGCCGACGAACTACCTCGACCTTGAGGGCGCGCTGTGGCTCGAGGGATATCTCAAAAGCTACCCGCATACGGTCATCATTGTCTCTCACGACAGGAACCTCTTGAACCGGGCGGTGGGCTCCATCCTGCATCTCGATCATCGAAAGCTTACGTTTTACCAAGGCACCTTCGATGCATTCGCAAAGGCGCGCGCAGCCAAACGTGCCGTCCAGGCAGCGGAGGCAAAAAAGCAGGAGGCAAAGCGCGCCCATCTTCAGTCCTACGTGGACCGGTTCCGGTACAAGGCCGACAAGGCCAAGCAGGCGCAGTCGCGCATCAAGGCGCTCGAGAAGATGGACATCATCAGCGCGCCCGAGGCGGAGGCGCGTTCGCGCTTTACGTTTCCCGAACCAGAAGAGCTCAGCCCACCCATCATTAACCTTGATGGCGCGGCTGTGGGCTATGGCGGCGACCCGGTGCTTCAGCGGCTGTCGCTGCGCATTGATCAGGATGACCGGATCGCCCTTCTTGGTAAGAACGGGCAAGGCAAATCCACTCTTGCCAAGCTTCTCTCAGATCGGCTCACGGCAGAGACTGGGCGCGTCACCAAGGCGGGGAAGTTACGTATTGGCTACTTCGCGCAGCATCAGGTTGATGAGCTAGAGCTCGACCAGACCCCGCTGGAACATCTTCGCGCGGCGAGGCCGGACTGGCTTCCCGGGCGGTTGCGTCCGCTGCTTGCCGGCTTTGGCCTTGGCCCTGATCAAGCGGAGACGGTCGTGGCGCGGCTCTCGGGCGGACAGAAAGCGCGATTGTCCCTGCTGCTCGCGACACTCGACGCGCCGCACATGCTGATCCTCGACGAACCCACCAACCACCTCGATATGGAAAGCCGCGAGGCACTGGTGGAGGCCTTGGCAGCCTACCGTGGCGCTGTGATCCTCGTCAGCCACGATATGCACCTCCTCGGGCTCGTGGCGGACAGGCTCTGGCTGGTCTCGGATGGGACCGTGACTCCCTATGAAGACGACCTCGAAGCTTACCGAAGGTTCCTCCTGCAAGCCCCTGCGCCGAAGGAGAAAAAGCAAAAGGCGCTAAAGCCCTCAAAGGATGACATACAGTCTGCGCGGGCAGAAGCTCGGAAGGCGGAAGCACGCATCGAAAAGCTCAATGAGATGCACGGCAAGCTCCAGGCAAAGCTCGCGGATCCCGCGCTTTACGAACAAGAACGCAGCGCCGACCGCAAAGTTTGGCAGAACAAGTTTGCCGAATGCGAAGACGCCATCGCACGGGCGGAGGCGTTATGGCTCGCAGCGCTTGAGACGCTTGAGGCAATGGAGAAGGCCTAAGATGGATGCGGCCTTCTACGTCACCGCCTTTGCGACGCTCTTTGTCATCATCGATCCGATCGGGCTCGCACCGCTTTTCGTGGCCCTTACCCAAGGGATGTCGCCCCGTGCTCGCCGCGCGATCGGTCTTCGCGCGTGTGTCGTGGCCTTTGCGATCTTGCTGCTCTTCGGGATCGTGGGGGAAGCCGTGCTCACTTTCATTGGGATCTCGCTTCCGGCCTTCCGCATCGCGGGCGGCGCGCTTCTCTTCCTCACAGCGCTCGACATGCTCTTTGAGCGGCGACAGGAACGGCGTGATGGTCAGGCGGAGACCCGCGCGGACCCGTCTGTCTTTCCGCTTTCGATCCCGCTGATCGCGGGACCGGGCTCCATCGCAACGATGATCCTTCTGACCGGCCAGGTTGAGGGCGATCTTGCAGCGACGACAGGCATCTTTGCGGTCATGGCAGGTGTGATCGGCATCACCTTCGCGCTGTTTCTTGCAGGCGGCCTGCTGGAACGCGCCCTCGGACGGACGGGCATCAATATCGTAACGCGACTGCTCGGCATGCTTCTGGCCGCGCTTGCGGTTCAGTTCATCCTCACAGGGCTTGCGGACGCGGGCTTTGTCTAGCACGTCGGCCTCCCCATATAGGGCCTATGACAGGCGATTACATTGCAAACCTCCTCTTCCTAGTGCTGCTCCTGACGGTGATCGGCGGAGGCTTTTTCCTGAGCAACCGGCCCTCGCTGGGTCAAACGGCGCGGACGATGGGCACGTGGTTCCTGATCTTTGTGGGGCTCATTGTGGCCTACGGACTGTGGGACGATGTCACCGATGAGTTCACGACCAACCAGGCGCTCGTGACGGAAAGCGAGATCTCCGTTCCCCGGCAGCCTGATGGTCATTTCTACCTGACGCTCGATATCAACGAGGTGCCCGTGGACTTTGTCGTCGATACTGGTGCTACCGACATGGTGCTCAGCTCAGGCGACGCGCGGCGGGTAGGGCTCGATCCGGCAGATCTTGCGTTTCTTGGTCAGGCCATGACCGCGAATGGCCCAGTTGAGATCGCGCGGGTCACCCTTGATACGGTGGAGCTAGGCCAGTTCCGCGATGAGCGGGTGCGCGCCTCGGTCAACGGCGGCGACATGAATATCTCGCTTCTCGGTATGAGCTATCTGAACAGGTTCGACACGCTCCAGATCCAAGACGGTCGGCTCACCCTCGTCCGCTAGGTGCCGGAGACTTTCAAAGCTTCTGAATCGAAGTCATTGAAAGACTTTGCGCTGGAGCCTGAATTGGCGATTAGCTTTCGGCCTTCATAACCCAACGGCCGCCGTCTTGCGCCCAGTACTGCGCAGAAACTCCGGCCCCGGTCATCGCTTTCCACTGGACCCTCGCGGTTGCGACGGCCTCCCCATCCTGCCCATCGAAGAGAATGAACGCGCGCTCTTTGGACTTCGCAACGTCAGGCAAAATCTCCGCCCCATCGATTGACATCACGCAATGCGGGTCATTCGCAGGCTCACCCGTCGTCAAAAGGACTGGCTGCACCGCATCGTGATCGCCTCCCGCAAGACCGTGGGGCAGAAAGCCATCTTCTCGACCTAGCCAGAGTTTCTCATCCAACCATTTCAAGCGCTCAAGGTCCGTGCCGTGCACGCTTACCCGCCAGCCAGCTTGAAGCGCCTTCTCGAGCAGCATCCGGCAGGTCTTATCAACCGAGCTTTCGGTCAGGTGGTAGAAGCGCGTGCTCACGCCTCGTAATTGTCCGCTATAAGTCGGTTGAGCGCCCTCACCCCCCATCCTGTCGCCCCTTTAGGCGCATAGGACGTATCAG
>JBCCPQ010000149.1:0-7340 GCA_039024825.1 Pseudomonadota bacterium | reverse complement strand
GTTAGACGCAATTTTCCGCGCAACTCGTCAGAGAGCGCCCCGAACGCGACGTGCAGAGCGCTACGGAGTGGCTCCACCCATTCTTCACGTGCCGTTATGAGCGGCGGGGCAGGGGTCGGCTTTGTCCGCTCTGCAAAGGCCAGGCCTTCCGGGACGCCCAGAATGGTCAGTGTGTGGGTATCGATGAAAGCCACATCCGCAGCGCCGTCCAGCACCGCCGCGAGCGAGCTTGCATGGGCCCCGGTCCGAACAGTCGGCGTAAAGCCGAACCCTTGAGCGGCACCCCAGCCGGACTGGGAGTCGTCGTCGTTCCAAGCAAGTCGCGCGCCGGGTGCGGGTTTTTCCCCGGCGCGATGCACTAGAGAAGAGTTATAGTAGCCAGGATGACAATCATCGATCCCGAAATCCGGTGTCGCCACGTAGTGCACGCGGCCCCGCAACGGACGCGCCATGATGAGACCGCACGTGTGGCCAAGAACGAGTTCCGGTGACGTCCACATCTCCATGAGGTCATCACTTCGCGTCAAATGCTCGGGCGCAGGAAACGCCAAAGCGCTTCTGACCTCCGACCAGAGGGCATCATTCGCCGCCTGTAGGGGCGGCTGGTCGTACATCGGAAAGGTGGCTATCATTGCCCGGCTTCAGCCGCCTGCCGTGCCAGAGCGCTGTCACGATCATTCACACCGAGGAGATTTGCTACCAAGCGCAAAAGTGCGTTCTCCTCGTCATCCCGGACACCGTCTGCGAGGACCACAGACCACAGCGCTTCGATCACTCCAGTGCGTTCTTCGTAGGGCACAGCATCCTTGATGGCACGGGTGAAGCGAACGGTATCCGGTGCTTCCGCCTCCAGCGTCTCCGCGTCCTTCACCAGTGCCTCGGCAGCGCCACTTGCCAGCCCATATCGCTTTGCGGCTATGGATAGGATGCGAGTGCGCTCCTCGGCATCATAGTCACCGTCGGATTTGGCGACCCGCACCAATAGCGCAGTGAGCGCCAGCCGCGCGTCACCATCGTCGAGCGTGTCTGGTTCAGGCTGAGACAGCCGGTTCAGAAGACTTGCAAACATAGCCTGTACCTAAGCGATTTTTTCGGGAGCTCAATTATCTGCCCAATCCAGGGCCTTGTCTGAACGAAAAGGTTCGGAAGGTCAGCCTTCGTAGCCCTCTACAATGACCATGTCGCCCGTGGAAACGGGATCGCGGATTGCCTTGGCATCTTGATAGGTTTGCGATGCATAGCAGGCACGCGCGGCTTCTATCGTCGGGAACTCGATCACGACTGTTCGTGGCCGACCTTCCCCTTCCATCACCTCCTGGGGGCCACCACGCACTAGGAACTTCGCGCCATACTCCTTGAAGGGAGCTGCGTTCGCAGCGCGGTAGCGATCATAGATGTTTGGGTCGGCAACAGTGACGTGGGCGATCCAGTAGCCTTTGGGCATCAGGTCCCCTCCCTGTTTGGCATCCCGGGAAGCACGTTGGCGGCCAAAGCCGCCGCCCGGTTCGATCCAATTCCCAGGACTGAAGCGACACGGTCCACGACATCCTCTTCCCGCTTGTCGCGCAAACCATCCGCCATGAGTACCTCCCACAGCGCGATAAACATCTGCTCCCGGTCCGCCTCTGGCACTTCCTTGGCGAGGATCTCTGACAACTCCCGGGTCGACGGCATCGCTTCCTCGAGCTTCTCGCAGGACGCACGAAACTTGGCCGCGTCCAGAGCAGAGAGTCCGTTACGCTTTGCCAGGATGTAGTCAATCCGCTCCAGCTCCTGATAGAGGAGCGCTTTGTCAGCCTTTGCCACCCGCACCATCAGAGCCCCGAAGGCGTGTTCAGCGTCGGCCTCGGGTAGCGGTGTTTCGTATACATCGGGTTTGAAGAGCTCAAAGAGACGTTCGAACATGCCTACACCAACCTGCTAGTTTCTTTCGCAGCGCGCACAAAGTCTTTGAAGAGGGGGTGCGGAGCGAAAGGCTTGGATTTGAGTTCAGGGTGGAACTGGACCCCGATGAACCATGGGTGATCTTTCACCTCCACAATCTCGGGGAGACGGCCGTCTGGCGACATACCGGTAAAGCTAAGGCCCTGTTCCTCGAGCTTGTCGCGATACTGTATGTCGACTTCGTAGCGATGACGGTGACGCTCCTCTATGGACGTCGTGCCATAGACCTCTGCCACCCGCGAGCCTTCCGCGAGCACTGCATCATATGCGCCAAGGCGCATCGTCCCGCCTTTGTCATCTGTGACCTTGCGAGAGACCTTGTGGTTGCCCTGCACCCACTCCTTCAAGTGATAGACCACGGGCGTGAACCGCTTCCGGCCGGCCTCATGGTCAAACTCCTCAGAGCCTGCGTCGCCCAGATCAGCGAGATTGCGTGCCGCCTCGATCACCGCCATTTGCATGCCAAGGCAGATGCCGAGGTAGGGAACCTTGCGCTCACGGGCAAATTGGGCAGCCTTTATCTTGCCCTCAGTGCCGCGCTCACCGAAGCCACCGGGCACAAGTATGGCGTCAAAGCCCTCAAGATGCGGTGCCGCGTCCTCGCGCTCGAACAATTCTGCGTCTACCCATTCCACTTCAACCTTTACTCGATTGGCCAGTCCGCCATGGGTGAGCGCTTCCGCGATTGATTTGTAAGCGTCCTCAAGTTCCGTGTACTTGCCAACGATTGCGACTTTGACTTCGCCCTGTGGATTGTAGATGCGGTCTGCGACGTCTTCCCAACGGGCGAGATCAGGGCGCGGAGCAGGAGCGATTTGGAAGGCGTCTAGCACAGCCTGATCGAGCCCCTCGCGATGATAGGCCAGCGGGGCCTCGTAGATGGATTTAAGATCTTGCGCGGCGATCACGCTGTCGGCGCGGACGTTGCAGAAGAGGGCGAGCTTCTCCCGCTCCTTCACGGGGATTGGTCCCTCAGACCGGCAGACCAGAATGTCAGGTGCGAGGCCAATAGAGCGGAGCTCTTTGACCGAGTGCTGGGTGGGCTTTGTTTTCAGCTCTCCGCTTGCTTTGATGAAGGGCAGCAACGTCAAATGCATGAAGATGCACTGGCCGCGCGGCTTGTCTTGGCTGAATTGGCGGATGGCCTCGAAGAACGGAAGCCCCTCGATATCGCCGACAGTGCCGCCAATCTCACAAAGCATGAAATCGACCTCGTCTTCTCCAATTGAGATGAAGTCCTTGATCTCATTGGTGACGTGCGGAATGACTTGGATCGTTTTGCCGAGGTAATCGCCTCGGCGCTCCTTCTCCAAGACGTTGGAATATATACGTCCGGAGGATACAGAGTCGGTACCGCGTGCGTGGACGCCTGTGAAGCGTTCGTAGTGGCCGAGGTCGAGGTCAGTCTCCGCCCCGTCATCGGTGACGAACACTTCGCCATGTTCAAATGGCGACATCGTGCCTGGATCGACGTTCAGGTAAGGGTCAAGCTTCCTGAGGCGAACGGAGTACCCTCGCGCCTGCAAAAGCGCGCCCAAAGCCGCAGAGGCCAAGCCTTTCCCGAGGGAAGATACCACCCCTCCCGTGATGAAAATGAAACGTGCCAAGGGGCTCTCCCGTCGTGTCCGGCGTGCACTTAATGCACAGCACCACGGGAGTTAATCGTATAAGGATTCGGCCCGGGCTGTCCATGGTCGGTAGCTAGATAAAGCGCGCCAGAACGAACCCAGCGCTATTTGTAGTGGTTACTCCGCCACCGGTAGGAGCGGCTCCTCATCGTCGAGCGACGGCGGTAGAAGGTCTTCACCGGCTGGAACTTCCGCAGAGGGCGGGGGCAAGAGTGATCCACCATCTCCATCGAGAACGGAGCTTGAACCAGCATTTTGTGCGGAGATCAGAGTGAGAGCGAGGGCACAGACCATAAATGCTGTGCCCAGCAACCAAGTGAGCCGAGTCAGAGCGTTCCCTTGGCCGCGGGCCTGGATGCCTCCACCGCCGCCGCCACCGCCGCCGATGCCAAGCCCACCACCTTCAGAGCGCTGCAGCAGCACCACTGCAATCAAGGCGACCGCAAGGACCAGAAGGATGATCAGGATGACGTTTTGCATGGGGCAGGTGCCTTATCCGGGAACGCAGCGGACATAGAGCCTCGCCCGCGCACTCGCAACCCCGCTTTACTCGTCAACGTCGTCGACATCCGCCTGCCCAGAGAGCTTGCGCCTGACGATGGACCAGGACAACCCGATGCCTAGGACAAAGCTTAGAGCAACGATCCCGAGCCAAAGATTAAAGGACGGGTCTTTCAGCGTCAAAAAGCCAAGGTCCACGGCCACCCAAATCAGCGCGCCCACAAGAGCCGCCACCAGAAGCATCCCTAATGCTCCGATGGAGCGCAACGTGGCGCGCAGGTAGATCACATACCCTATAAAGAGAACGACGCCGCCAAGCACAACGAGTGAGAGCCGATCGTTGTAGTTGTCCAAGCTAAAGCGAACGAAATTGATCGGTGTCGGATTGTAAGTCACTGCAAGCAGCGCAAACGCGAATGCCCAACGAAGAAGAAAACCACCCATGCCCTCCTTTCGCTGCATGGTCGCAGGGCGTCAAGATACTGGTTTCCCCTCCGTCCTTGCCCCGCTATGACGCGGGCGTTTGAATGGCTAGCCGAGGATGCATGAATGGCCAACGTCGTCGTGGTGGGCACCCAATGGGGGGATGAGGGCAAGGGCAAGATCGTCGATTGGCTCAGCGAACGCGCTGACGTCATCGCCCGGTTCCAGGGTGGTCACAATGCAGGCCACACCCTCGTCATCGGCAATGAAGTCTATAAGCTCCATGCACTGCCCTCAGGGGTTGTGCGCGGCGGCAAGCTCTCTGTCATCGGCAACGGCGTGGTGCTCGACCCTTGGCATCTTGTCCGCGAGATTGAGACTGTTCGAGCGCAGGGCGTGGAGATCAGCCCGGACACGCTCATGATTGCGGAGAACACGCCGCTGATCTTGCCGATTCACGGAGAGCTTGACCGCGCGCGAGAGGAAGCGGCCTCCGCCGGGACAAAAATCGGAACCACAGGCCGCGGGATCGGGCCCGCCTATGAGGACAAGGTTGGCCGCCGTTCAGTGCGCGTGGCCGATCTTGCCGATGCTGCTACACTCGAGGCTCGGGTCGATCGAGCCTTGCAGCACCACAATCCCCTCCGTCGAGGGCTTGGTTTTGAAGAGGTTGACCGCGACGCTCTTTTGCAGGCGCTGCGCGAGGTTGCGCCTCTCATTTTACCCTACGCCGCACCTGTCTGGCATGTGATGAACCAAAAGCGGAAGGCCGGGAAGCGCATCCTCTTTGAAGGGGCGCAAGGGGCTCTCCTCGATATCGATTTTGGCACGTATCCGTTTGTGACGTCTTCGAATGTGATTGCAGGCCAGGCAGCCACCGGTGTGGGGATCGGACCAAATGGCATCGACTACGTGCTGGGCATTACCAAAGCCTATACCACCCGCGTGGGTGAAGGCCCGTTCCCGACGGAGCTTGAGGATGCAGATGGCCAGCGTCTTGGCGAGCGGGGCCATGAGTTTGGCACGACCACCGGTCGCAAGCGCCGCTGTGGCTGGTTCGACGCCTGCCTTGTCCGTCAGACTTGCGCCACCTCAGGGGTTTCCGGCATCGCGCTGACCAAGCTCGACGTACTCGACGGTTTTGAGGAACTACGCATCTGTACCGGCTACGAGCTTGACGGTGCGCGGCTTGACTATTTGCCCACTGCCGCGGACGCACAGGCACGGGCCGTCCCGATCTACGAAACCATCGAAGGATGGCAAGACAGCACTGCCGGTGCGCGGAGTTGGGCAGATTTGCCCGCGGCCGCGATCAAGTATGTCCGCCGCATCGAGGAGTTGATCGATTGCCCAGTGGCCCTAGTCTCCACCTCGCCTGAGCGTGACGATACGGTCCTCGTCACCGACCCATTTGCGGATTGATCAATGCCCCTCAGCCACAAGGCCAAGAAACGCTGGTCGCTTCTCATCCTCATCGTGGCTTTGCCGCTCTATATCGTCGCGGCTGTTACCCTCATGAGCGGCTTCCGTGGAGTGTTTGGCATGCAGCCTCCGATCCTGCTTGAGCTCGCCATATATGTCGCGCTTGGCGTTATCTGGGCATTTCCGCTCAAGCGCGTCTTTCTTGGCGTGGGGCAGGCCGATCCTGAAGCAAGTAATGAGTGAAGTTGAAAAGATCGCTGCCAAACTGAATACGAGCGGCAGGGTCTTGGCCGCCACCCCGCATCCGGTCTGGTGCTAGGTATTATCCAGCGGCGCGGGTTTCCCGTGCCTCGGGCTGGAAACGCGTGCTTTTCGTCACTTCGAATTGCCCGCCCCGGGTCTTGTTGATCCGGCCTTGCCGCAAAAGTGTCCCGAAAGCGCGAAGGCCCTCTTCGCGGGTAAAGCTACCTTGGGGCATCGCCTGTTGAACGACCCGCATCAATTGCGGACGCGAGAAGGCCGCATGCCCCTCTGCGTGGGTGATGTATGCTGCCGCTCCTTCGAGCATATCTGACAGCTGCTCTACGCCGGCACTCTTAGCGAAGTCGGCAAAGCCTGTGGCTACAGCCTGAGCGCTGGCGTCAGCCGCGATGCGTCGCGGGCGAACTGGTGTGAAAGCCTCGTCCTCGTTGGCTTGCGGCGCATCTACGCGCTGCGACGCAACCAGTTTGAGCGGCGCTGCGCTCGGACGCGAAGTACGCTTTCCATCTGCAGACTTTTCGGCGCGGCGCGGGCGAACAACCTCGGCCAGGTCAGCACGGTACTCGTTCTCCCGCTTCTCCGGGCTTGCGCCATCGTCTTCGCCCATGGACCGAGCAGCTTGCTTAGCAGCCACCGCCGCCTTGAGATGGCTGTAGGCGTCGCGGCGCGTTCTGGACTCGGGTTCACCCAACTTTGCTTCTGCTTCGTCCATGAGACGGCTCATGGTCGTCTCTTGGTCTTCGAACTCAGTGGGGCGCGCGGCCTCATCGGCGCCTTGATCTTCGCCGACGGCTGCAACTTCGCCTTCGATGGCATCAGCAACTGCTTCTGCTTCGAAGGTGGCTGCCTCTTCAATATCGCTCTCAGCAGCGGCTTCAGCTTCTGCAGCGGCGAGTTCCGCCATCAGGTCAGCCTCGTCCTCGGGCGACAGTGATGTATTGGACGCATCTTCTGCAGCTTCGTCTTCGGCATCGGTGGCCTCTGCCATCGCTACCTCGATCTCATCCGCTTCAAGCTGTGTGGCCTCGGTTTCAACGCTGTCTTCGACTGCGTTGCTGGCGTCCTCGGCAACTTCCGAGGCTTCGTTGCTCAACGTGCTGCCAGAGGCCATGGCAATGGCCTTCTCGAAATCAGCCCGCTTCATGCGAAGCACACGTGGTG
>JBCCPQ010000148.1:0-7356 GCA_039024825.1 Pseudomonadota bacterium | reverse complement strand
GTAGAGCGTCCCCTCAGGCGTGACCATGAACAGCCCCGGTTCAGAGAACAGGGCTGGTTCTTCGATGCCGATGGACGTCTTGCCGCGCGACGTGGAGATGTAGAGACCCCATTCCTTCGCAACAGATAGCGACAGGTCATATCCGAACCGAAGGTTTTGGTTCTCGATCTTGTCAGCCATGGCGCGCGTCCGCTCTTCCCCGTCAGACGACAGGGCCAGAACGCCTACGCCTTTCTCAGCGAACTTCGGGGCCTGCTTGTCGAACTCCTTGAGGTAGGTCGCGCAGATCGGGCAGTGGAGGCCGCGATAGAAACAGATGACAATCCCCCGTTCGTTCGTTTCAGAACTCAGATCGAAGGGCCCGTGGTCGAGCGTGGGCACGGAAAGAGACGGTACCTTCTGGCGGGGGATCAGCATGGGTAAGAGGCCTTGTGTGATGGTTTCTGCGGGGCGGACTACCCCTTTGGCAGCACACGCGAAACGCGAAGGCACCCCTGCACCGACGCACCAACCTCCGCCCTGCGTGAATTCATGTGAGCGCGCCGCTTGATCGGCAGCAACAGCGCGCCTGTTGCAGCATCGAAACGCCGTGCCCACGTCATCACGGCTCCGGAAACCGGGGTGGGAATTTTGCACGCCAACTCTCCCCCAGCGAGGGTTTTGGACCAATTTGCAATACCTTACGCCACGCGCCACGCGATTTCCGCATTGCAGACATTTGCGCAATCACGGCATAGCCCCCACATGAGGCATGCCCCGGAAGGAGTTCGGGGCTCTCCCGAGACACAGTACGAGGAGGAGCATGGAATGAACCCGATGCTCAAAACCGCCGCGCTCGCGGCGCTCATCTCCACCGCCGCAGGCACCACATTCGCGCAGGACGTCACCCTACGCTTCCAGCACTTCGTGTCCCCGCTATCGGCGAACCCGACGCATTTCATGCAGCCCTGGGCGGACAAGATCGAGGCGGACTCGGACGGCCGCATCAAGGTGGAGCTTTATCCGTTCATGCAACTGGGCGGGAAGGCCCCGGCCCAGTACGATCTGATCCGTGACGGCGTGGTTGACGGCGGCTGGGTGATCCCCGGCTACCAGCCCGGACGCTTCCCCGAGGCGGAAGCCCTGGAATTGCCCTTCATGACGACGAAAAGCGCGGAAGAAGCCTCTGTGGCGGCGTGGACGTTCACGCAAGAACACCTGATGGACGACTTCCGCGACGTTCACGTGATTGCCGCGCACATGCACGGGCGCGGCCTTGTCCACAAGAAAGGCGCTCCGATTGCCAGCGTGGAAGACTTCGACAATCTCAAGCTGCGCGGCCCATCCCGCCCGGCGTCCCTTCTCCTTGAAAAGCTGGGCGCAAGCCCCGTTGGCATGCCAGTCCCGGCCTTTCCGGAAGCGCTCGCAAACGGGATCGTGGACGGCGGCGTCATCACCTGGGAAATGTCGCCCTCACTCAAACTTGATGAGCTGACAGACAGCCACACTGATATCTCGGGCGATCGATCCCTATATAACTTGTACTTCATCTGGGCGATGAACCGGGACGTCTATGAGGGCCTGCCGGAAGACCTGCGCGCGGTGATCGACGCGAATTCCGGCCTCATGGCATCTGCCTGGGCCGGGCGGGCGCACGACACGGGCGACGCCACGGGCCGGGAGGCCATGACGGCTGCGGGCAACGACATCGCCACAGTGAACGAGGCCGAGACCGCACGCATCGCGGCGCTTGGTGAAGAAGTGATATCCGACTGGGTCGTCGAAATGACGTCCAAGGGGTTGGATGGCCAGAGGTTGGTCGACGACGCGCGCGCCGCTGTTCAGGCGGCAGCCGACGCGCCGGCAAACTGACGGACATCCCGCGCCGCCTGGGTCGGAGGCTGCGCTAGGGGGCGGTGCTGAAAGGTGCCGTCCCCTTTACCTTTTCTGAGGCATCATTCACCGCGCTTCAGGGCCAACGCCTTGTCCGTTGTCCACACGCTGTCCGCTCCGCCCCAGGCGCCGCTTTTGACCTCGTGAATGCGCACGGACGTGTTGTCCTGCATGGGCTTACCCGCGACAGACCCAAAAGCCCGCGCGGTTTCCCGAATGATGCGGGCCTTCTCGTCGTCGGTGAAGACGCCCTCAAGAACGTGGATGTCGATCAGCGGCATCAGCGGTCTCCTCGGTTGCTGGCCGCACCCTAGCACAGTGAGGCGCGTTTGCGCGGGTCAACCTGCGCGGCGGCGGCCCAGTAGCCAGACAAAGAAGAGCCCGCCCACAAGACCCGTGACAATGCCAATGGGCATGTCTTCGGGCCGCATGATCGTGCGCGCGGTGACGTCGGCCCAGAGGAGGAAGACCGCCCCGATGAGCGCTGAACAAGGCAAAACCCGGATGTAATCGCCGCCCACAATCATCCGCGCGATGTGTGGCACCATGAGGCCGACGAAACCGATGATCCCGGAGAAGGCGACCATGACACCGGTGATCAGCGCGCCCACGACGAACACCGCGAGCCGGAACCGCGCCACCGGGATACCCAGGGTCGCGGCTGTTTCGTCGCCCACGGTCATGGCATTCAGCTCACCTGCGCGGCTCAAGAGCCAGGCAGAGCAGACCACGAGGATGATAAGTGGGTAGGCGAGCTGGCTCCACTGAGCGAGGCCAAGGCCGCCCAGCATCCAGAAGACGACGACATGGGTCGCGCGCGGGTCACCGAGAAAAATCAGCACATTGGCGCACGCCATGATGATGAAAGATACCGCCACTCCGGCGAGGATCAGCCGGTCCGCGCTGGTGGCCTGCTGGAGGTTCGACACCGCCAGAACAATGGCCGTCGCCCCAAGAGCGCCGAGGAACGCAAGAAGCGGAACTGTAAGAAGCCCGAGGAAGAGCCCGGTATGGAGTAGGGCCAAAATCGCCCCGAATGCCCCGCCCGACGAGATGCCGAGGAGGTGGGGGTCAGCAAGCGGGTTCCGCGTGACCGCCTGCAACGACGCCCCGACCACGGCAAGCCCGGCCCCGACCATCATCGCCAGAAGCGCTCGGGGAAACCGTATCTCCCACACGATGGCTTCGCGGCCCTTGGACCACGTCACCTCCACCATGTCGGGAGAAAGCTTGTTCAGGAAAACGCCCCAGACGGTGCCCAGCGGGACGCCCACAGCCCCCACGGAAATCGCAACAGAGAGCGAGGCAAGAAGGAGCACGACCCCGCCCAGCGCAAAGGCCCAAGGCCCAACGCGGAGTGCGGCCGCACGCGGGGTGCTTGCCTCGCTCATGTGCTCACTTAGCCCAGAACGCTTGGGCGAGGGTCTTTACGGCCTGGATATTGCGGGGCCCCGGTGTGGCCTCGACGTACTCCAGCGTCACGAAGCGGTCGTTCTTGACGGCATCAAGCTCTGCGAAAGCCGGGTTCGACATCATGAACTCGCGCTTCTGCTCTGCGGTGACCTCGCCGTAATTGACGATGACAACGACTTCGGGGTTCCGCTCCACCACTTCTTCCCAGGTCACGGTCGCCCACGATTTCTCGAAATCATCCATGATATTCACGCCACCCGCGGCCTCAATGAGGGCGGTCGGCATCGCATAGCGGCCCGCTGTGAACGGCGTGTCCTCGCCGGAATCGTAGACGAAAACGCGGAGCGGCTCGCCCGTCTCAAGGCTATCGGTAAAGGCTGCCAACTCCGCGCGGTAGCCGTCCACAAGCTCCTGCGCGCGGGCGTCTTCACCGAAGATTTTGCCGAGGTTCATGATGTCGGCGTACATGTCCTCGATGGAGGCCTTGCCCTTCTCCATGATGTGCGTGCAGCTCTCGGTCAGCTCGTAAACCTGGACGCCGAAAGGCTCCAGCGTCTCTGGCGTCACCTCGCCGCCGACCTTCATGCCGTAGTTCCAGCCCGCAAAGAAAAAGTCTGCGTCGGCACCGACGATGACCTCCTTAGAGGGGTACTTGGCGCTGAGTTCGGGGAGCTCTTCGACGCCCGCGCGCATCTCCTCATCAAGGGTCTTCCAGCCGGAGATGCCGGTGTAGCCCACCATGCGGTCAGCGAGGCCAAGAACCAGCATCATCTCCGTCAGGTTGACGTCGTTGGACACGGCACGCTGGGGCGGCTCATAGGTGACGGTGCGGTTGCAGCTCTGCACCGTGGCCTCAGCCATGGCGATGCTGGCGGTGAGGATGGCGGAAGTCGCCAGAAGGATCGTCTTCATTGGTTTGGTCCCTGTTGATGAAGATGGAAGGTAAGGTGATCTGTGTCGCTGATGCTGAGCCGCTCGCGCAGCGCACCAACATGAAAGGCCAAGGATACGGCCGCCTCTGACAGCACGTCTTCGGGCGCGCCAAAGCCCATGACCCGCCCATTCTGCAACAGCAGGACGTCATCGCAGATGCCCGCAGCAAGGTTCAGATCGTGGAGCGACGTCACGATAGTGAGCGGCAAGTCCCGGATGAGTTGTAGCACCTCAAGCTGGTGCCGGATGTCGAGGTGGTTCGTCGGCTCATCAAGGATCAGAAGCCGTGGTTCCTGCGCGAGCGCCCGGGCGACCATGACGCGCTGACGCTCGCCACCGGACAGCGTCCCGAGGTGGCGGTGGGCAAAGCCGTTCAACCCGAGCTGCGCGAGCGCTTGGGCGATGATTTCTGCATCCCGCGCACCGGCTGAGCCCGCAAAACCGCGCCGGTGGGGCGTCCGGCCAAGCGCGACGATCTCTGCCACTGTCAGCGCAAAGTCGGATGGTTGCTCCTGCAAAACAGCAGCGATCCGCTGGGCCGCGTCGCGCGCGCTCATGTCCCAGATGTCAGCCCCATCCACCTTCACCGTGCCGGTGAGCGGCCGATTGTAGCGATACAGGGTCCGTAGAAGGGTCGTCTTGCCCGCGCCGTTCGGCCCCACGATGCCAAGCACGCGACCCGGGGCCAGATCAAAGCCAATCCCGTCAAGCAAAAGCCCCCGATCCCGGCCCGGCGACCAGGAGACCCCGTCAACGCTGAGAGCGGCGGGCGTCACGACGCCTGCGCCTCGGTCGCCTCTATCGCTGTGATGGCAGCGGGCACCCGCGCGAGCGTCGACCTGCGAAGCTTGCCCGGACGGTCCACCGATGAGCACCAGCCGTCATGGAGATACGCGTACTGGCGCGCGAAAGTGACGAGGTCATCGATATCTGCGTCCGCGTCGATATCGCCGAACAGATACGTTGCCTTCCGCGTCCCGTGATAGGCCACCGTGCACGGCCGGCTGCAGCCGGCCATACAGGCCACGCCGGAGACTTGAAACTCCTCCGGCACGCTGTCCCCTGCGGCGGCGATCGCCTTCCGCAGACGCTCTATCAGCTCATAGCCAGGGCGACAGTCCGTTCCCGTATGGCGGCACGACGTGCAAATTGTGATGCGATGTTCCATGGGGCCCTCCGCCTCCGGCCGGGGCGTGGGGAAGAACATCATGTTGCGGCGGTAGGACCCGCTTTGCCATTGTGACCTCCTGACCAGGCACCCCGCCTGCATCGAGTTTCAGGACCGGCCCACATGCTTTCCCAAGCACTCGAACCGGGTAATGGCAGGTCTCCTGACTCGCGGGTCGATGCTGTCCCCAACCTTCCCGGACGCGCGCATCCAGTGGTGTCTTCGGGGTCGCTCACCGCTCACAGTTGCGGGGGCAGTCACGGATTTGGTGCCTATTGGCTACGCCGCACCGTGTTCCCTTTTCATCTCTTCAGCCTTGGGCGTCAGAGAACCATTGATATTGGGATGCTGCAAAACGGGAGAGTCGGTCAAGCCCGAATCCGACCGTCAATCGAGTTGCCGCGCCTCATCGACGAGCAAAACCGGGATGCCGTCCCGGATCGGATAGGCAAGGTGCGCCGCGCGGGAAATCAGTTCCTGCGCCTCTGCGTCGTAGTGCAAACGCTGGCGGGTCTGGGGGCAGATCAGCGCCTCCAGCATCTTGCGGTCACTTGCGGTCACTGCATCACCTCGTCGGCGCCGCCGCGCAGGGCATATTCGATGAGGGTCACCAAGGTTTCTCGGCGCGTGGCCAGCGACGGCGCCTCAAGCAAGGCCTGCTTATCCTCCGGCTCAAACGGACACAGCATGGAGAGGGAGTTCACCAGGAGCTCATCTTCCGCCTCCTTCAGATTATCCCAATCTGTGCTGAGCGCCTGGGCTGCAAAGTACCGGCGCAACAGCTCCATGAAGGGCGCGCGGTCAAAGCTCTTGTCCTTTTCCGTGGGGCCGGTGTCGCGGTCAAAACCGGTCCAGTCCACCTCGCATCGCCGGTAGGGCGTAAAGCCGGCCACTTCCTCGGTCACGCGAAAGCGGGAGATCCCGGCGAGCGTGATCATGTAGCGACCATCATCCGTCTCGGAGAACGCGCTGACCCGACCCGCGCAACCGATGGTATGCAACTTCTCACCGCCCGGCCCGTCATAGGGCTGGATCATCCCAATGAGCCGGTGGCGTGTCTTCAGGCAGTCTTCGAGCATGGCGAGGTATCGCGGCTCAAACAGATGCAACGGCAGTCGGGCCCGCGGTAACAGCAGGGCTCCCGGCAGCGGGAAAATCGGGATCGTGTCGGGAAGGTCGCCTGTCCAAGCCATGGGGGGAGGGTAGGTCCAGGACCGGGTTAGACAAATGCCGTCACGCCCGGCCCGCGCTTAGGAAAATCATCGCACCAGAAGCGCGCTACATGAAAATCATCGAAGACAGCTTGCGACGGCCATTGAGGACCACAGGGTCATTGGGCTTGAGCGCATCAAAGATCGTGAAGAGCTGGGTCTTTGCGGCCCCTTCGTTCCACTCCCGATCCCGGCGAAATAGCTCGAGAAGCTCGCTCACCGCTGCTTCCGCATCACCGTTGGCATGGAGCGCCTGCGCAAGATCAAAGCGGGCCTGATGGTTGTCGGGCTCCGCCTCGACCTGCGTGCGAAGCTCCGCCACGGGGCCCGCGCCTTCGGCCTGACGGGCCAGTTCAAGCTGCGCACGCGCGGCCTCGATGTCCGCAGCGTCGCTGATCTCGGCGGGCGCTCCGTTCAGGATCGCCTCCGCCTGATCGAGATCGCCGTGGATCACGTGCGCCCGAATGAGCCCTCCGAAGGCAGCGGCATTCATCGGGTCTTCCTCAAGAATCGCGGAGAACGTCTGCGCAGCATCTTCTACGGCACCCTCAGCCAGCATCTCCTCCGCGGCCGCGACGGCCTCCCCGAGACCGCCATCGGCCGTTCCGCCCGCGGCCTTGGCGACCTTCTCGATGAACGCATCGACCTCTGACGGCGGCAGGGCTCCCTGAAAGGCGTCGATCGGCTGGCCCTGATAGAAGGCATAAACAGTGGGAATCGACTGGATACGAAGCTGGGCGGCGATCTGCTGGTTCTGGT